>DATAYF010000485.1:0-7221 GCA_036272735.1 Ktedonobacteraceae bacterium | reverse complement strand
GACGTAGTCTCAATGGCCGGTACCCTTCGTCCTCCTGGCGAGCACAGCATATCGCCCAGATTGAAGGACCGACACCAGGAGAGCACTATCCGAAAGATGTGAGTTGGTGTGGGGTGCGAGGCATGGCGGGTCAGGTCCGTGAGTGGTGTGCAGATTGGTATGACCCGACCTATTACCAACACAGTTCCCGTTTCAACCCCCAAGATTCTGACCAGCATTGCCCTGAATGCACATCACTTCGTGTGTTGCGTGGAGGATCATGGTCGAGTTATGCTGTGACCAGTAGAGGAGCGCAGCGTTTATACTATCCGCCTGATCGCCAAGATAGCAATGATCATTGGCTCCGACCGGTCTTGAGTTAGGACGTTCAAAACCGATCGTCAACAGTACTGAGCAGTCATCTCGGCAAAAAACTTGTGACTTCTTGAGCAGAAAACAGATAAATTGAGAGGTGTTCTGAGGAGAGGCGGAATCCCTTGCAAACCGCTCTGGATCTCTCGTACAAGGGAATTGGAAACATCGTTATCGCTACGTCATCACCGCGAAGAGCTGAAAAAACGCGCTGACCCGTTCAAACTCACCCGAGTTGAGTACCTCTCCTCGACTGGGAGCTGTTTCTCATCTACCTGCTTTTCCTCTTCTCGTTGCACAACCGGTGGGCAGTCTGATGGGTTCGTGTTCGGGGATGAGTCTGTGTAGGAACTGGCACGTAAAAAATCTCGGTCTCAGCACAAAAGAATTGTCCATCTCACTAGTACACTTGGGCGGAAATTCCTTTGTGATAGAATAGGAGAACAAGCGAGCAAGGAACGAGAGACCAGAAGGAAGCGTTGAATGGACGATGATCTCTTGAGGATGTATAAAAAAGCCTTTTCCATGAATGAGGGAGCGTTTCGGAACGAGGCAGCACTGCGTGATATCTTTGTTCTTGAAACAGATGGACAGGATTGGCAAACCTTTTTACCTTTTCTCCACGCAAGTCCGTATCCTGTCGAGTGTCTCATTGATGGAGAACCAAGGCCGCTCCCAGAGCGTGTTGAAGATCTTTTTGCTTACAGCCTCGAACACCCGATCATACGCATTGACGAGGTGCACCTAGCCGTTCATTGTTACTGTTTCGCAGAGCAAGGAATGGAGTTTGATATCGCTGCAAAAGATTTTCAGGACGAAACAACCTTCAGAGAGCAGATCGCTCGGTTGCTCGATTTCATTCGCACGATCGGACGAGTCCTGAACAAAGTGATCATCCTGGCCCCGGAGGGATCTCCCGGTTTTCCCTTGTTTCGCTTTGACCCAAGCACAGAAGAGGAACACTGGTTTCGAGAACATCTCGAAGCAATGGAATGAAGAGAAACACGAGGAAGGCGGGAAAGAGATGCCGAAGCGAGCAACCCTGGTCGTGTTAAGTGAAGAAGAACACACAGCATTGGTGCAACTTACCAAACAGCACAAAAGTAGTCAACAACTGGTGTTGCGAGCGCAGATTGTGCTGGCAGCAGGGGAAAGGCGGAGCAATGTGAAGATCGCGCAGGAATTGTCAGTGAGTGTCGAAACGGTACGTCTGTGGCGAGACCGCTGGGTGGCAGGGCAAGGCATGGCTCTCAAAGAAAGAGGGGTCAAAGAGCGGTTAGCAGATGCGCCCCGGCCCGGTGCTCCGGCACGCATCAGTGTAGAACAGCGAGGCCCGTTGGAGTTGCTTGCGTGCGAAGCGCCTGATCAGTCAGGGCGCCCAATCAGCCAGTGGAGCGGGCGAGAAATAGCCCAGGAGATGATGCAACGAGGCATCGTCAAGCAGATCTCGCGGCGTCACGCAGCCCGCCTGCTCAAAAAGGGGGCTTTCAACCGCACCGGTTCCGCTATTGGCTGACGGAAGTCGCTGATCCGCAGCGCGAAGAGAAGATTCATGAGGGATGTCACCTTTATCTCACAGCGCAAGAACGGGCGAAGCAGGGAGAGCGAACCATCAGTATGGATGAGTTGACCGGAGTGCAAGCCTTGGAGCGGCTACATCTCGGTTTACCGATGACCGCTGGCCATGTCCTTCGGCGCGAATTCGAGTATCTCCGGCATGGAACGCTTTCCTGGTTTTTCAATTTCGATGTGGTCACCGGACAGGTGATCGAACCCTCCTGGGGATCCACTCGCAATGAAGAAGACTGCCTTGCTCATCTGCAACGCCTGATTGCCAGTGATCCTGCGGCAACCAAATGGCACATCCTGGTCGATAATCTCAATACGCATCAGTCTGAGTCGCTGGTGTGCTGGATTGCCGAACAGGAAGGCATCAAGCAGGACACTTTAGGCATCAAAGGCAAGCGTGGCATTCTCCGGTCAATGACTACCCGTGCAGCCTTTCTGCACGATCCGACGCACACGATTGTCCTCTCTTACACACCTACGCATGCTTCCTGGATGAATCAAGTGGAAATCTGGCTCAGCATCCTGGTGCGCAAAGTGCTCAAGCGAGGAAATTTCCGCTTCCTGGAGGATCTCAAGGCACAGATCCTGGCTTTCGTTGCCTACTACAATCGGACTATGGCCCATCCGTTCAAGTGGACGTATCAAGGTCTTACCGCCGATGACTGATCTCAAAGATATTTCTGCCCAGGTGTACTAGGGAGAGAATTTCCATACACTCCAGCATGCTGCGACCCAGGCGGGACAGTTCGCTCACAATGATGGTGTCACCCTCCTCGGTATTCTCCAGTATGGTGGCGATCTGCCGCTTGCGCCAAGAGATTTTGCCGGAGATTTTCTCTTCGATGAAGGAGACGTGTCCCAGATGTGCATCATTGGCAAGCTTTAAAATATCCAGTTTGTTCTTTTCCAGATCCTGGTCGATTTTGGAGACCCGTAAGTAAGCAAACGTATGTCCCGGCATCCTTTTTCCTCGCTTTGTGATCAGTGGGAATGAAAACCTCATTCTGAGCAATTATTTTATCCGAAAGTGAGTAAAAATACTAGCGTGTTTTATTCCCGAAAAGGGATAAAGAAAACGTTCGTTTTCTTTTCTCATTTCCCGACTGCTGGAAGGGTAAAAAAAACACCGGTACAGGACAAGAGAAAAAGATGCAGACAGGTACTTTATATACATGTTGTAATGCTTTATCCTAAACCACTTTGGTAAGATCCCACCCACGGGATGTGCAACGAGAATTTAACTGAACAATAAAGAAGAACTGGCAAAAGTGTCAAAAATGGTATGAGCCTAGATCGAGCTTACCCATCCGACGAGCTGGATGATCTCGATCTCTGCATATCAGGTAGTGGGTGTTTTCTTTGTCGCGACCATGCCAGCTAAGAGAAGATGGATGCCCCCTTTAAAACCAATATTGGGACGATCTGTTGTTGTGTTTGTAAGTTCGTCGAAAGCCGCTGCTAACAGGGGCAAGCGTACAGGATCGAGCGATGGGCGGCGGGACTCAAAGAGGTTGGAGCGGCCCCATTTGGGATGATCGGATTCAGACTGCTCCTCGAATGCTGCCCCTAAGGTATAGTCAAAAATCGCGACAATACACATCAATGCCGTACGCAGATCAAACCCCGCAGTCGTAAGCACGCTCAATGCCAGTTCCTGAATCCCCAACAATGCACTTTCAGTCAGATCGGCGGCAGCAATGACTCGCGCGCCATCGCGGTGCGCCAACAGGGTGAGGTGAAACCGTTCTGCTACTTCTGCCAGCCAATCCGCCCACTGTTCATGTATGGCTGGTGGCTCGAGTTCGGCAAACGCATCGGCAACCATCGTTTTCGCCATCTCATCGAGTAAATCTTGCTTGTTCTTGAAATGCCAGTACAAGGCTGGATTTTGGACACCGAGACGTTCAGCAAGTCGCCGGACAGTCAATCCATCTAATCCAACGTCATTGAGGGGTACGAGTGCGACCCGTACCATCGTCTCTCGTTCAAGTGCCATGTGCTCTTTCCTTCTCGGTCTCCCTTGACAACTTAGCAGTGCTAAGGTATCATTAGCACTGCTAAGGTAGCGTATCACAAATCTGATACAGATCGCAACTCGGTAAGATAAAGCCGTTCCTGAGCCCACAAACAGGTGGTTCGGGTCACTGAGACAGAAGAAGGAGATCAACCATGCATTTACAGGCAACCATAGTCGTCGGACAGACAAACGACCAAGTGTGGAGA
This sequence comes from Ktedonobacteraceae bacterium, assembly GCA_036272735.1. Classification (GTDB taxonomy): domain Bacteria; phylum Chloroflexota; class Ktedonobacteria; order Ktedonobacterales; family Ktedonobacteraceae; genus DATAYF01. Next base: position 3,078 of record DATAYF010000485.1, on the reverse strand, counting down.
TTTTTCAGTAATGCCTCGAACCTTGCCCGATGGGACCGGAGTGTCGCACAGGTGATCCTCACTTCTCCCGAACCTTTCGGAGTGGGAAGTACGTTTGATACAATTGCACCGGTGCCCAAATCTCACGCTCTCAAAGAAGGTTTGCGCATGTCCTACCGCGTGACTTCGTATGTGCCGAATCAACAGATGAATATGCAGCTTACCAATTCCTCCATGTTCAAATATGCTGAATGGATCATGACAACTGAAGACATTTCAGAAGGCGTTCGGATTACGTGTCAACTTGATGGCACACTGAGGTTCCAGTACAGCTTTCTTCTCCCCATTCTTCTTCTGACGTATAAAGGGGCCTTCCGCAGGGATCTGACCTATCTGAAACAGGCAATAAAGCGGGATGCAATGGCACAACAGTGCTCCATTGCGCATGATGAAAGCAGATCATCGTCGCTATAAATACGTGAGGCCATCAGCATCACGTGCTGAAAACGGAGGATGATCTCGTCGTATGGCGCTTTCTCCAGTCACGATCCAGATTACGCCGGAATCGAAGCCCTCAACCCCATCCTGGATGGGAGAAGTGGCAGCGTTTACTCAGGTTCTTACCCATGAAGGCACATTGAAAACGGTTCAGGATCAGGTGCGCTTTGCTCGTGCGCGCTTTGGCCACTACGATCTCATCGATTTTGTTGCCGTGCTGATCGGCTATATCCTTTCAGGTGAACCCACCCTGCTGGCTTTTTACGAACGGCTCGCTCCTTTTGCCGAGCCGTTCATGGCCTTGTTTGGTCGAAATCTTGTGCCCCATCGCTCGACGCTTTCCGGTTTTCTTGCCGCTCTTGATCAAACTCCAGTGGAAGCGCTCCGGACGCTCTTTCAAAAGGATCTGTTTGCGCGCAAGCCGTTTGCTTCCCCTGGGGGCGTCGTTGACCGGACAGCGGAGCAAGGGATCGTCGTGGATGTAGATGGGACACGACAGGTCGCCCGCCAACGGGCGCTTCCACAAACGGAAGACTTGCCCTCTCCCCATCGTCGATTTGATCAGGTGTGTGCACCAGGCTATCAGGGTCGCAAGAGGGGAGAAGTCGTTCGCACCCGTACAGTTGTGCTTCAGGCACATACCCATCAATTTCTCGGTACGTTTGGCAGACCAGGCAATGGGGATTACAGAGGCGAACTGCGGCAAGCCATCCAGGTGCTCACCAGCTATGCAACACACCTTGGGATCCCTACTTCCACCGTCCTTGTGCGGTTGGATGGTCTGTATGGCGATGCGGCTCCTCTCATCGATGTGCTCTCTGCGGATCTTGGGGTGATCGTCAGAAGCCGTGCCTATCTCTTGTTGGATCTGGAGGTGGTCAAACAGGCACTTGCGCGTTCCTCGGATCAAGTAAGCACCCATCCGGAAAGCGGGATGGTGCGAGCCCTGTACGATTGCCCTGCCGTTCCTTTGACCCCAGCCGGACCTGAGGTGCGTTTAGTGGTTGCAACCCATGCCGCCACCTCCTCCGCTCCCGCTGTGGGTGTCGAACGGGACAATATGGTCTACGAGTTATTTGTCAGCACTCTTCCCTCCCCGGCATTTACCGCCTCGGATGTGCTGGATCTGTATCTGCATCGTGGCTCGTTTGAGACGGTCCTGGCAGATGAAGACATCGAGCAAGACGCAGATCGCTGGTACTCTCATACCTCATGTGGCCAGGAATTTGCCCAGATCCTCGCGCAGTGGACCTGGAACCTCCGCCTGGAGTTAGGGCAAACGCTCTCTCCCTCTGAACTAGGCACGACTGAATTTGCGCCCGCTCTGCCCGTCAAGCCGATTCACGCGTGTGAGCCTGCCGATCCCGCAGTATCTGCGGAGTGGACGGATCTCAACAAGTCAATGCCTGCGGCGTATGGGCCTCCGAAGTTTGCCCGCCCATCTTTTACGCACGGCTTCCCTGGTTCCGCGTTTACTCCTCAGCCCGATGGAACCCTGCGTTGCCCTGCCAACCATCCATTGTATTCCCAGGAGCGGCGCCCCGAGCGCAATGGCTCCCTACGAGTCTTGTATGCTGCGCGTATTGGCCATTGTCGCTCTTGCCCGTTGCGTGCGCAGTGTCAAGAGAGCAGCACCACCCTGAAACCACGGCGGGTAAGCGCGGTGCTGTGGCCGCGCTCCTCTTCTCTCTCAGATGCTTCGCCTCCTCCTGACTCAGCCCCTGCACCACTCCCTTCTGCTCCGGTGCTGTGGCGCGACTGGCCACGCTGCGGCATCCGGCGGACCTGGCTCAAGGTTGTTCGCAGCCAAACCATTTACCTGGAAAGTTCTGCTCAATGTTCGCCATCCGAAGCCCTTGCGCCCACGGAGAAGATGAGAACCCGAACTGAGCGCGCACATTGGCGTCTGTCCTGGCAGCAACGCTTGGCACGCAATACCCGTCCATCGAATGCCCCCCGACTGGTCGTCACACTTCACGGACTGCCCGCCACCTTTGCTTCCTCTTTTGGCTTTGATCTGCTTGCCACCGCCTAACTGATCGCTACAGATGGTGTTTCTTGCCTCAAGGCCGTCTGGGTTGCCCACTTTTTACATTGAGATCGTTCGTTTGTCGATGCTCTTCTCGATCTTTGCTTGGATACGGGGTCAATGGTGGTCTTGTGTGTATTCCTTTACTTGAGCTTAGCTCGTTGCACATCCCGTGGGCGGATTTGGCCCCAAGACCGTGGCAGTCCTGCGTGCTGAATTAGGGGATGCGCAGCGTTTTGCACGAACTGATGAAGTGATTGCCTATGGAGGCATGGATATCGAGATCAAAGAGAGCGGCCTGTGGAAAGGCCAAGCCAAGCTGTCCAAACGGGGCAGTGGCTTGCTGCGGCGGATGCTCTACATGGCTGCGCTGCGCAGCATTTCTTTGGAAGGTTCGGCTTTTGGGGCTTACTATCAGCGCCTGGTGGCGCGTGGTCTCAAGAAGGGCTCGGCTCTGATGGCCGTCATGCGCAAAATGCTGGCGGTGGCTGCCCATTTACTGAGGCACGAGGGGGAGAAATTTGATCCTACCAAAGTCGCGCCGGGGCCAGCGGGCTAACCCCAACTGGTTG
>DATAYF010000484.1:0-3595 GCA_036272735.1 Ktedonobacteraceae bacterium | reverse complement strand
CATCCGAATGCAGGGCCCAAAGCAAAAAATCGCTCGAATTAGTTGAGCTTTTCGTACCTAAATAGTAGAGTTTTTCCATCCTACTCTAAAAATATCGTGTTGCAACGTGTATCATCGCACCGAATAGTTCAGGTATTTTTTGTATATATACATGACCATCTGGCTATCTTTCTCGGCAAATAAGCGTAGCGCATGTTCAGCGCGTGTATAATATTGGTAGTTTCAAGTATACAGATCGGCACGCGGTCGTTACTTGAAACCAGCATCAAGGATGACATGTAAGAATTTGGCGCTACACATGTTGTGCCGAGAACATGTTGACGTGTCCTTTTGATGACCAAGTAAAAAAGTATCTAGTTCGTATGCTCCGATCATGAGCGGCGTGCAAGAACGCATGACCAAAGCATACAACCTAAACAACTGAAGGAGTTTCATTGATGTCTCAGTTTAAAGAACCGACCGTTTCCACGAACAACTTCGAAACGCAGGATTTGACCGATGAGCAGCTCGCGCAGGTTACCGGCGGCGCTGGCTTGCTTTCTTCCGTCACCGGCACTGGCACCGGCTTGCTTTCTTCCGTCACTGGTGGTGGCTTATTGAATACGGTCACCGGCACCACATCGTCATTGCTTAGTAGCGCCAGCGTGAATACGGGAGTTGGAGCGAATGCTCAAGTAGGTCCAGTAAGTCTTGGTCTTGGCGCCGGCGTCAATGTCAGAGGCTAGCCTGATCTGAAACGGCAAGGCAGAGCTGCTACATACAGCTCTGCCTCATATAGCAGTACCCCGTTCTCGTATCAAGCTCTCGCGCTGCTTTCCACTGCTGGAGCGAGGCTTGAAAAGGAAAGAACGAGCGAAGTCGGGTGACAGAACGTATTTCTGTCACCCGATCTGCTTACTCGCTTTATTATAGCATATTGTCGGTCTTCAAACTTCCCACCCTACCCCAGCGGCAACTCGACGAAGAAGCGACTCCCCTTCCCACGCTCGGACTCGCACCAGATGCGGCCATCGTGGCGCGTGACAATGTCCTTCGAGATGGCAAGCCCCAGGCCAAGACCACGCGTCGCAGAACGTTCGGCATCGGGCGTACGGTAAAAAGTATCGAAGATGCGGTCAAGCTGGTCACGCGCAATGCCTGTGCCGTGGTCACGTACCTCCACCAGCGCCTTGTGATCGCGCTGCTCCACGGATACCTCGACCGATCCATCGGCGGGCGAATATTTCACGGCGTTATTGATGAGATTTACCATCACCTGTGAGACACGGTCATCATCCATGTCGACCATGATAGGATCAGTAGACGAGTGCAGTGTAATCATCCGCCCACTCATCATGTGCAGGTCATTGACGACTTCCTTACAAATGTCGCGCAGATCGTAGCGTTTTTTGTGCAACTCGATCTTGCCGGTACGCATGCTACTCACGTCGAGCAGTTCATCGACCAGCAGCGTCAAACGACCAGTCTGACTATTAATTTTTTCGAGTGAATGTTGGAGGATATCGGTTTCGGGAAGGGGATCGGCCTGTTTGGCAAGACGGCGGAGGGCAATCTGTGCCTGACCGCGAATGGTTGTAATCGGCGTTTTCAATTCGTGTGAGACGATAGAGAGGAAGCGGTCCTTCATTTGATTGGCGTCTTCAAGCTTCTGGTTCGTCTCTTCGAGGTGTTGCGCATATGCCTGCAATTCCCATTCGGTCGCGAGGGCATGCAAACGGGCGCGCTCACGTTGCGCAATAATAATCGCCACAATCAGGCCAGAAACGATGAAAGGCAGGAATGGCAGCAATTCATGCCAGGTCCCTAGCAAGCTGGGCCAGCCAGCAAACGAGAAGCGTTCACTGGGGTCGATAAAAAAGTAGTTCAAGGTTACAGCGCCAGCAGCAATAGCGAGGAGCGCAGGCCCAACCCCCCAAAAGAGCGCGATAAACAGAACAGGGATAACCATGCTACTCGCGGGCGCAAAAAACTTTGCACCAACCATAGTAGTCAAAAGGTAGAGACCGTAAGCCCACAAGGCAATGAGAGGCAAACAGACGAGATAACCCACCAGCGGACGACGCCAACGCGGAGTGTGCGCAATATAACTTTTGCGTAACTCCACACGTTTTTCGTGCATCATCAGTTTATACTTGTGCCCACGCCGGTCGATATAGATATCATCAGAGATATCGTTTTGGCCTGTGTCAACTGCCATTCGCTTCTCCCGATGAGACATCACATTGCCAGCAGTGTAACACAATCAGTTGAGGTTGGCAAACATACCTGTATCATCTGATTTTCTCAAATTTTACCTTGCTTACCGACATAAACGCCTCTTGCATGCTAGCATCATGCATAGCGATCAAGGGAATTTCTGGGTGGCGATGAGAAAAGTGATAGAGATCAAGCAAGGTCTGACGCGCCGTGGCGTCGTCGCTGGTCACTTGTGACCAGAGCAAGGGATGAAAAGGAGCCGGGTGCAAGTAGTTATCGGCCACCCAGGCGGCATCGCCAATAAGGAAGAGTCGAGACCCATTAGTACGGTTCACAAACAGGCCCGTATTACCAGCGGTATGCCCCGGCAAGGGCACCAGGACAAGCGAACCATCACCGAGCAGGTCGTAGCTGGAATGGAACCCTTCGTAGGCAGGACCAGCACAATCAAAGGTAGTCAGTGGATTATAGCCCATCAAGCGCGGCACAAGGTTATGATTACGATCAAGCAGTCCCAGGCGCGCCGCCTCGTATTCGACACGATTGACGTGTAAGGGCACGCCGGGCAGATCGGGTAGGCCCGAAACGTGATCCCAATGCAGATGTGAGAGTAGCACAAAATCCAGGTCAGCAGGCATCATACCCAGGTCATGCAGGTGTGCGGATATAGGACGTTCCAGTACGAAACGCCCCAACATTTGCCGAAAGAGCAGCGATTGATCCTGCACAAACTGCGCAATGTTCGTGCACAAACCCGAATCGTACAGAAACGTCGCCCTGGGATGACGAATCAGCACAGCACTATGCGCAATCGTCCTGGGGGTGAGCGAAAGGGCACCGCGCACAGCGATACACTCGGGCACAGAGACCGACCCACAGCGCAAAAATGTAATCTCAATTGCAGGTAAGTGGGCAGTATCGAGCGTGGTAGCTGTTTGCTCATCGACGGCTCGTGCAAGATCAAAGTGCACCGGCATAAAGCTACGCGCCACCACAGCGGTTCCCGCGGCCGCCAGCGCCAATGCTACCTTAGAACTCCATTTCATCTTCCAATTCGGCGGCGCGGCGATCCCTGCCCTTGCAGGCATGGGGAGGAAGCGCCGCCGCTCCTTTCTGAATAGGCATAGCCATCGCTTCGCTGAAGCATCCGGCAATGACGAGAAGAAATGCCCTGGATGGTCCTTGTGTGGGTGGTGATGGTCAGTTACCCCAGCGCTAAAGCGCGGGGCTTGTGTCTGGGCTCCACCGCAACTCAGCATAGCGTTGCCGCCGCGCCGCTTTGGCTTCATCGCTCGACACATCGGGGTGTACTGACAAGACGCCCGTGCTCATCCAGTCCTGCCGGGTGAGCAGCGTTCGTAAGGCCACATTTCTGGCACCAATCAAATCCGCATGCAGG
>DATAYF010000483.1:0-3013 GCA_036272735.1 Ktedonobacteraceae bacterium | reverse complement strand
GAAGGCGGTATATTTGGCCAGTTTGGCGGTCGCGAGCACTTTGGTGATCGCGGCGGTCAGGGTCGTCTTGCCATGGTCGATATGCCCAATCGTTCCAACGTTGACATGCGGCTTAGTCCGCTCGTACTTCTGTTTTGCCATTTCCTAACTGTGGCTCCTTCTGCAAATCTGCGTGCAATCAGATAGCGATAGGTATTAGACATGCAGCAGCCGTCCCCTGGCAGCTTGATCGTTACAAGAGTGAGAAATCTTCCTGAACCGGTTGTTAAGGAAGAAACGATCAAACCAGAAGACGGCAGCAAAAAAGATTGTAGGCATCTTGCGCGGATTTTATGGAGAAAAGCCAAAACGGGAGAGAGAGCTCGTCAGCCTCAGCTTTTCCCAGAAATCACAGGAGCCCGTGGTGGGAATTGAACCCACGACCCCAGTCTTACCAAGACTGTGCGCTACCTCTGCGCCACACGGGCCTGCGCACGCGGTAACGTACCTCTGAATGATGAAGTACGTACCTGGTGGGCAGTGGAGGATTCGAACCTCCGAAGCTTTCGCAACTGATTTACAGTCAGTCCCAGTTGGCCACTTTGGTAACTGCCCAAAAATTATCACCAGTTCGTTCTGGGTGATCGACGCGACAATTATAGCCGACCCCAGGAATCCTGTCAAGCTTTTTCTTGATCTCGCTGCTAGGGTGTTGATCGATGCATAGAATGCTGTGGATATGGGTAACAAAATCGGAAAAAAGGTCACAAAAAGGATTGCTTCTTCCCTAAATTGCTGGTATAATCACCAACGTTGGAGAAAAACAAACCCTCATTATCTATTTGCGGCACGTTTGTAACCCGAAGGTTATATAGTAGTGAGGTCCTTACTCTGGACGATGAAGATGCCAGCATGGATCATCGTGTAGAATAAGAAGTAGGCATTTGGAATCCCTACGTTTTGAAATTCAATAGATTAAGAGGTAGCTTTTATGGCAACGAATAGCGACTTCAGCCGTTCATCCTTGCTTACAGAACAGTATCAGCGTGAAATGGAGATTATAGCCGTTGCGCTTCAAGAAGAGAGTCAGGAAGAACGTGATGAGCGTCTAAGTCTCGTTGCTCGTGCCTGGCCCCTCACTTCGACTTGCTTCCAGTCACAGCTAGAGCCTGGCGAAAGCGTCGTGTATTCATCTATTGCGTTAGCTCGTCCGTAGTTGATACTACTAGATTGTGTATAGATCAGAACCATGCCACATCCACCAGAACTTACGCCGGATGCTCTGACCTATCAAACACCTGTGCAATTTGGCATGGTGTACTGGGTAAACTTCGGTTATCCAACCCTCCCGCCAGGCATCGAAGAGAAGCGCATACTCGATTGGCACCCGGCCCTTGTCGTTTCGGGCGAGCCTTTTTGTCGACACGCGGGAGCAGTCAACGTCGTCGCGTTAACTTCGTATCGCGGCAAACTGCGCCCATACCATCATTTGCTCCTCAAACGCGATTATCCTCTCCTCGATACCGATAGCCTGGTCAAAACAGAGCTGATGTATCCTATCTTGCGCTCGTTGCTGGCCGATCAATACGCCATTTGTCGCCTTAGCGATAGCGATCTGAAAAACGTTGTAGCAAAAGTGGCAAACAGCCTGGCAATCACAATGTACTATTCACTCCACTAATAACCCTGGGAGATGGCAGTTATGCCTGTAGATCATAGTCAACTCCGTCTCTTACCTTCGGTTGATGAACTGCTCCACACTCACGCAGCACAGCAATTCGTCGCCACGTACTCGCACACACTCGTCCTCAATGCCATCCGTGCCAGCATCGAGCAGGCCAGAAGTACTATCCTTTCCGGCGCAACCTGTCCCTCGCCCGACGCGCTGCTTACCACGGCCGCACGCTTGCTCGAACAGGAGCAACAGCCCCACCTGCATACCGTCATCAACGCGACCGGCGTCATCATCAATACCAACCTGGGTCGCGCACCTTTGAGCCAGGACGCGCTCGTGGCCGTGCAGCAGGTCGCCGGCGGCTACTCGAACCTGGAGTACGACCTGCAAGCGGGCGAACGTGGCTCACGACACGCCCACGTGGGGGCACTGCTCAGCGCGTTAACGGGGGCAGAGGCGGCCCTGGTGGTCAATAATAACGCTTCGGCTGTCCTTTTGGGTCTCAGCGCATTGGCGTTAGGACGCGAGGTCGTGATTTCGCGTGGGCAACTGGTGGAGATCGGCGGTGGCTTCCGCGTGCCGGATGTGATGCGCCAGAGCGGCTGTCAGCTTGTCGAGGTGGGCACAACCAATCGCACACGCCTGCGCGATTACGAGCAAGCCTTGACGGAACGCACGGCAATACTGCTTTCGGTTCACCCCAGCAACTTCCGCATCAGTGGCTTCACCGAGTCCACCTCGATCAAAGAGTTAGCAGAGCTAGCCCATAAGTCCAGTCTGCTGGTGATGGATGATCTCGGCAGCGGTTGCCTGCTACATAGTGAAGCGTATGGCTTGAGCCACGAGCCGATACCGCAAGAAAGTATCGCCGCGGGCGCGGACGTGGTCTGTTTCTCCGGCGATAAGCTGTTGGGAGGTCCGCAGGCTGGTATTATCGTTGGCAAAGCGGAGGTCATTGCCAGACTTGCCCGGCATCCACTCATGCGAGCGCTGCGCATCGATAAAATGACCCTCGCGGCGCTGGAGGCAACGTTACGCCTGTATCAGCGCGAGCAAGCCACGACGCACATTCCGGTCTGGCGCATGATTTCAGCCACACAGGAGCAGCTTGCCCGGCGCGCCAAAAGCTGGGTCGCCCAGTTGCGCGAGCACGAGATACTCGCCCAGACGCAGCCAGGGGAATCAACCATCGGTGGCGGTTCGCTGCCAGGCGAGACCTTGCCCACGACCTTGCTGGCCCTCGACGCCCACGCTGTCACGCTACCTCTGGAAGATCTGGCGCAGGCGCTGCGCCTGCGCCCCACCCCAATCGTGGCCCGCATCCAGCACGACAAGCTGCTATTCGATCCACGCACCATC
>DATAYF010000482.1:0-3249 GCA_036272735.1 Ktedonobacteraceae bacterium | reverse complement strand
TTCCCTTATGATGAGGCGAGCCAGTACATAGAAAATCATTGATGGTTCTATGGAGTCATCAACGATTTTCTATGTACTGGCTCGTGATACCATACTTATTCTTTTATGGTGCCATTCACATGAGAATCAATATTTTACAGTTTCGTTTATGTTATACTAGAATACCATGCGGATGGCGTTACCCAAAGAGACAGTATAGAAGGGAAATCAAGCCAATGCACGAACAACTTGCACGACTACTACAACGATCTGAGCCGATTGGAACATTTACCACGAAGTGGGGTGACGGCACTATAGATCTGCTTGTCGCCGATTACTTGAGCGCGAAGCTGCCACCAACTGAACTGATTATGTCGGTGCGCGCCGTGCTGCTGCGAGGGCAAGAAGTGCTGGTGGTAAGTGAGCCCAACGGCCCGTATATCTTACCAGGAGGTCGCCGCGAAGCAGGGGAAACATTGCTCCAGACGTTGCAGCGTGAAATTGGCGAAGAGACGGGCTGGGCCATCGATAATGTAACGCTGCTGGGCTTCCGTCACCTTCACCACCTGACGCCCAAACCCGCGGACTATCCCTACCAATACCCGGACTTTTGCCAGGCCATCTACACAGCACAAGCCAGGCAATACACACCCGAAGCCAAACAATTTGACGAATACGTGCTGGATAGCTATTTCCTACCCATTGCCGAGGCCCAGGCACTCGCACTGACGCCCGGCGAGCACTACTACCTCATCGCGGCACAGGAGCAAGAGGTAGCAGTTGATTAATGCCCATTTTTAAGAACGGATTTGTAACTAAAGCGTCTTTTGAAGTAGGCTGCGGATAGCCTGTATGACGAGTTCAGGTTCACCAGTATGAACATAATGGCCGCTATGCTCGGCAGTAAGGAGGATGCTACGGGTCGAGAGCCGCAAAAGAGCGCGCTGGCGTTCCTGCCAAATCTGATCCATTTGAGCCACCAGTTCGCGTGGATTACCGGGAAGAAGATCGAGCACCTGTTGTATCCAGCCTTCAGAAGCATGCGTAATAACGATCAATGGCAGATCACCAAGCGATGTGATGGTGCGTATCTGCTCCTCGCTTGTCTCCATGTCAATGCCTTCATCGTTATTGTACCGCTCCTCGTGCAAAATATGCCGAACCTTGCCTAGCGCCTCCGCTTCGTTGGCGTCCTCGGGTGGTAACATTTCCACCATATTAAAATTGGTTACAGCCGAATCGACCAATACCGCACCTGCAACCTCGCCTGGATACTGGCTAGCATAAAGACGAGCATTCAAGCCGCCTAACGAATGACCTACCAGCACGTAAGGAGCGGCAACTTGTGCTCTCATTAAGAGTGTGTGCAATTCATCGACGATAGTTTGGCATGTACGTGGCCTGGAACCAGGGTCGCTCTGTCCAAGCCCGGCACGATCATAGCTGTATACCATGGTCCATTGTGCAATAGCCTGCTGAACCGTCTGCCATATATCGCCACCATCACCCAGTCCCGAGTCCAGCACAACCGCTGGTTTGCCGCTACCCGCCCTGGTGATAGCAAGCTGATGACCACCAACGTCAATACGCGTTGTAAAAAACTGTGATGCTGAGGATGCTGCCGTATCATCCATAACGAGATCTCCCTGGCTATTATGCAGTATATAATTGAGTGGCGAGCACAAAGCAAATATGAGGAGCCACATCCCATGGGTTGTATTTTTTGCGAAATTATCGCAGGTCGTGTCGCGACCAGTATGGTATGGCAAGATGAACATACCTGTGCATTCATGAGTTTGGAGCAGCCCAATCCTTACAAGGTGCTGGTGGTGCCTTGTGAGCACGTCGAGACATTGTACGACCTGAACGATGAGCAGGCAGCACAAGTTTTTCAAACGACGGTGCGAGTGGCACGCGCTATTCGCGAGGTTGCGGCTTGTCCCGGACTTAATCTCGTGCAATCAAACGGGCACGCTGGTCAGCAGGATATTTTTCATTTTCATATCCATCTTATTCCGCGTTTTTCCGATGACAAGCAGGCCGGGCGCGTGACCCTCACCTGGGATAACACCAGCAGCGAGCGCCAGGAATTGGACCATCTGGCAGCGGACTTGCGTGCCAGCGCCAGCTTGCGCTAATGCTCACCTGGCGACACGCCGGGCACGTGCCAGGTCATCCCTGATGGTGTAGGCTGTTTCGGCATCTTTCAGGATGCCTGTCTCTAGCGTTTGAATAAACATGGCTTCGTTGTTGTGATCAAGCCGCTGCAACGTAGCCTTAAATGGAACCGCGATCTGTGACCTGCCGACAAGGTGCTCGACGGCACTATCATCGTGTGGAGCGCTAGCTGCATTCACAAAAACAAGCGCAATTTCATTCTCGAAGGCCCGTGCAGTGCACAGCGCGTTGACTGCGTTCACCTCCGCGTTCGCATCGTGCTGAAGACCAACCCCTGCGTCCTCAAAGCACCAGTAGCTCGGACAAATAACGATATCAACGGCCTGCTGCACCATGCTGCGAAACACTTCTGGAAAGATAAGGTCCCAACAAATCAGCAAGCCAACTTTCCCATAAGCCGTCTCGAAGACCGGCACCGTATCGCCAGCGGCCAGGTAGCTGCGTTCTGGATGCCACAGGTTATTTTTTCGATAGCGCCCCTGAATTTCGCCCGTGCTATCTATATAGTACGCGGTATTGTACCAACCGTCCTGCGTCCCCTCGATGATCGAGCCGGGCACAATAGCAATGCCATAACGGCGTGCTAACTGCTGGAAATGTTTGACGTACGTTCCCGTAAAATCGACGTACGCCTGGTTGCCGCTCACCGGACCCGTGACCACATCTTCTGGAAACACAATGATCTGCGCGTGAGCTGCCGCCGCTTCTTGAATAAAGCGCTCCATTTTCGCCAGGTTTTGCGCAACCTCAAATTGAGCAATTTGAAACTGAACAACCGCAATCGTAACCATACAAACCCCTTTACTACGAGCGTAAAATGAGCAGGAAAGAGCCAGCCTCATGATCAGCTAACCTTCCCCTATTGTATCATCAGCACAAGCAGGAAACAGCACTCCAAAATGGTATAATTCGTTCAAAAGCTGGACCCACAGATAGCAAAGCGTTTTTTACAGGGTGGTAGAAAACTCCCCATGCCGTGCAGCGTTGTCGCGCGGTAGAAAGGCAGTATCATGAAGAAACTGATCAACGAGCCAGAGAACGTCGTCAAAGAAGCGCTAGCGGGCATGCAAGTTGCTCACTCCGACCTGTTGC
>DATAYF010000481.1:0-8978 GCA_036272735.1 Ktedonobacteraceae bacterium | reverse complement strand
GCCAGGGAACATTGGCAGGTGGACATGAGATGTTGAACGTTCCTTAACAACTCCGTACTATGGTTGTTGTTGGAGTACCAGGTATATTCACCACGTACCTGCCCATCAACACAGATAGCGATACTCGATTGTTTTGTGGATGTATCAAGAGCTAGCACTAGCATAGGTGTTTTTCTGAAATTGCCGGAGCAACTCGCAATAACGCGCTCCTGTTGCACGAAACAACAGGCTACGCTTCGTTTCATTCAATACTTTCATGCGAATGCATAGTTTCTCGACAGGCCACAGATCATCCGCTTTATCTGCCCATTCCACTACGCACACGCCGGAACCATAAAAATACTCTTCGAACCCCAGGTCAAGGATCTCGCCTGGTTCATCGAGCCGGTAGAGGTCGAAATGGTAGAGTGCAGGTCCTCTAGATAACCCATGTCGTGGCTGCCCTGGTTGCGTTTCAGCAGGCGGTAACGGTTGCCCCGCGTACTCTTTTAGGAGCGTAAACGTCGGGCTACTGATGACCTCGTCGATATGCAATCCCTGCGCCAATCCCTGGGTAAAGGTAGTTTTGCCGGTGCCCAATTGTCCCTCAAGCAGTAGCAGCTCACCACCGCACAATAATTCGCCCAGACGCCTGGCAAGACGCTGGGTCTGGGCGGTGCTGTGGCTGACGATATCGAGCATACAAGTATGTTCGTCCTGCGAATACCTGGTCACAGCATTACCTTCACACACGCGGCAAACTACCTACATTTCAATGACGGCTGGTGGTCGTTCGTTCTTTCATGATCATCACCAGCTTGCGACAATAACAATAGTGCTTCGTATTATAGCATACTTAGCATTTACGTGCTGTCACCACAGCTCAAACTAAAAGCGTTACGCTCAGAACTTGTACGAAACGGTTCAATAAAGTACAGAAAAGATAACCATAATGCAAGGAATAAGGTGTCAATACAGGTGTCAAAGTCACACCCAGGCTTACACCATAAAAACAGGTCATAAGCCAAGGCAAAACACCATAAAAAAACCGGAACCCATCAAAAATGGTTCCGGCATCAATAATTACTGGTAAATGGCGCGAATGTTCGACGATTTTTGAGGTGAAATGTGGGATTTTGGCGCGAAATAGAGGAATCGACCAGCAAGACGCTGGAGAAACCACCTCCCATCTGGTTTCCTTCTTCTAGAAAGTGTAAATAAGGCCAATATGAATATTTTACTGCTTGTTCGCTTATAGATTGCTTTTCTGCATCTATTACGCTATATTTATAGATGAAGCATCGCATCACGCAGAGGCTCCCCTGCCTTCTGGCGTGCAACGAGGCTCCTGTTGCGCGTTCGGGTGGCAGAAGAAAGGATGGGAGTGCAGGTTTCTTCAGTAGTGCATCATCGTTGTGTGATCCCCTTGCCGTGCGTCTCTGTACTTCTCCGGGTTCCTGGTCGCGTGATCAGCGACACCCGTGTTCTTCTCACACCGTGGAAAGGAAGAGCCATGCGTCATGTGCTTTTCATCCGAGCAACCACGCCGTTGCTCATCCTGGCAGTCATTCTCTGTAGTGTCTTCTGGTTCATTCCGCAAGCCAGCGCCAGGAGCCTGGCCACCACCGTTGTCACCAACTGCACTGATATGGGTCTCCGCGCAGCCATCAACAGTGCGTCCCCAGGAGATACCATCACCTTTCGGTGTCCCACCAATCCGACCTCCATCACGCTCAACAATACCCTGGTGATCCAAAAGAATCTGACCCTGGATGGCAGTGGCCAGAGCATCACGCTGAGCGGCGGGGGGAACGTAGGCGTTCTTGACATCAGGAGCGTGCAATTCACGCTGAAGGCACTCACTCTTGCCAATGGGAATAATTATGATTCTAAAGGCGGCGGCATTTATAATAACGGGACTGTGAGCATCAGTAACAGCACCATCGCCAACAATAAGGCCATCGCCCCGCCACACACCAGCAGGAACCAGTAGCGCACGACCCAGGACAGGAGCGATGACAGCATGAAGCACCTCGACAGACGAACAGAGCGACCGACCAGCCTGCTTACAGTTGCAGTAGGACGGTCCCTTGACCTAGCAACACGACGACATACACAGGAAACCAGCACCATGAGCAGCGCCAACCAGAACACGGGCTGTTCCCACAGCGCCCACAGCTTGCGCAACCAGACTTCACGCATCCTTTAAATCTCCCTCATGCCAACCCCTAACAATAGGGGTGATCTTGCGACACACATACTCATAAAAGGAGTAGAACATCTCTGCGAGCAAAGGAACGCCGGCCTCGTTGGCAAGACCATAAAGGGTCCCAGCCGCATCACGCGCCTCGATCATCTCTGCCACATCCTCGCTATCAAGCTTGTCTCGAAGAACCGTCAAGGTAGACAAAACCCGGTCAGCCTTTAGTGGATATTGAAAGAACCACGACGCAAACGCATCCCCATCCCGCTCCAGGTAGGCCCGCAGCATACTTTGATGATCCATGCGCAAAAACCTCCTTGCCTTTTTTGGCTCACGATAGAACTGCTTGTTCTATCCAACCAATATAATTTCGAACCGTGTAGCTATACCGAGCATCGTTTGCGCGTACCGCTCAGGTTTCCTACGTCGAAACACGTCCATCACATCATAAAGCTGATCACCGATATAGAAAGCGATCCTCCAATGCTTCATAGCCACCTCCTTACTTTTGTGACTCACTGGACTACTTGTTTTGTCTAAAGCAATTATCACCCGAGCGGAGGCTAAGTAAAATAACCGGTTTATGCCGGTTTTACACCCGTTTTAAGCCAATTTTGTTAGGAATATTCCTAACAGGTTTTCATGGTATACTCAGAAAGACAAATATCACGCGGGTAAACGAACTAATTAACCAAGAGGAAGGGAATGTTAACAACCGACCAGCGAGAATGTTTAACAACCCAAGAAGCCCATGAAAAAACAGGCTTGAGCACAAGATACTTGCAGCAACTTTTGCAAAACAAGCGACTAGAGCGTGACCGAGAAGGCTTGTGAAGCTAGCTGACACACGAACCAGAATCAGGAGGATGCCCGATGGTAGAATACGTGGGACGGGGTAAGAAAACAGGCGTCAATCGATCTAAGAAAGGAGGACGCCGGTGGAAATCTATCCCTCCGATCTCACAGACCAAGAATGGGCGATCCTTGAGCCGCTGATCCCACCGGAGAAGCCTGGCGGGCGACCACGCGAAGTCGATATGCGAGCGGTGCTCAATGCGATCTTTTACGTCTTACGAGCTGGGTGTGCCTGGCGCATGCTACCGCGAGAGTATCCCCCTCGCTCCACGGTCTATGGCTATTTTGCTCAATTTCGCGATGAGGGAGTCTGGGAACAGATCATGACGACGCTGCGGGAGCGCTGTCGCATTGAGGCGGGTCGGGAAGCCATCCCAAGTGCAGGGATCATCGATAGTCAGAAGGTCGAAGACCACCGACCGGGGTGGGCCACATGGCTACGATGGTGCAAAGAAGCTGTCAGGCCGCAAGAGACATCTCCTCGTCGATACGATGGGACTGCTCCTCAAAGTCGTCGTCCATATGGCCAGCCTTCAGGACCGGGAAGGCGTGAAGCTGCTGCTTTCGCCGATCAAAGGGGTCTTTCCTCGCATGAACAAAGTGTGGGTCGATTCGGCGTATACAGGCAAAGGTCAGCAGTGGATTGAGCAAGAGATGGGATGGGAAGTCGAAGTAGTGCGCCACCCTTGGCGACCTCGCGGGATGTGGGTGTGGCCGGGAATGGAGATCACAGAAGAGATGGTAGCCGCCTTCCGTCGTCCCAAAGGCTTTCGACACCTCCCGCGCAGATGGGTTGTGGAGCGAACGTTGGCATGGATAGGCCGCAATCGTCGTATGAGCAAGGATTATGAGTATTTACCCAGCAGTAGCGAAAGTATGGTGCAGCTCACCATGATTCGGCTGATGCTGAAGCGACTTGCCAGGGCGACTGACAGCGCGAGAGAAACAGCCCAACGGCTTCGCGCCGCTTGAGCAGCCTTCTCGGTCACGCTCTAGTGCTCTGTCAATCTTGATTTGAAAGGGAGTACCCTTGAAGACAATCTAAACAAAAAGACCTGCAAGGAACGCTCCATGAAGGCCCTCGAGTAGTAACGGAACAAAAACAACGCTAAGGAGTTTGCTCTTCAGAGAGAAAAAAGATCCTCTTGAAAATCGGCACAATTGTTCTTTCACGCGGAGCCAACTGATCCGCACCTATCTGGCAGTTGTTTGAAGACTCCCCTACGCTGGTTGCACGATGTTAGAATGGGCCTGCTTGACATATCTTTTTCACTGCTGTATAGTACAGCCATGAACGAAAGACAAAACGAGATAGATACTCATCTGCTCAGCCTGTTACGGCTCCTCTTTTTAAGTGAGAGGCTGACAGAAGCTCGGCTGTGTCGTGCCTTCAAAGAGGTCGGATACTCGGCAGCCCACTGGAGAGTGCTGAGCCAGCTGGTGCCAGCCGATGCCCCGTTATCATTAGGAGCCCTGGCCGAACGCCTGGGCTTTGTCAAATCCAACGTGACACAACTCATTGATCGCATGGAGGCAGAAGGATTGGTCAGCCGTCTCCCCGATCCCTCAGACCGACGCGCAGTTCTTGCGCAGGTGACAGAGGAAGGGCTGCGCCGCTACCGTGCTGGCATGCAGACCCTTCAAGTGGTTGAGCAAGAACTGCTTGAAGAATTCACCCAGCAAGAGCGTGTGCAACTCTTGGATCTGCTTGAACGATTGACCACGAGGTGGGCCTGAGACCTTCTTTTTTTGTCATATAGTTCACTTGTGAATGGTATAGTCCTGTTCTTTTACCTTTGGACAAATACCTTTTTGCCCAGGATTACCCAGGAAAGAGGAAATGTGATGACGCAAACAACACCGACGATACTCGTGACCGGAGCAGCTGGTCGTATTGGGGGAACTGGTCGCATGGTAGTGGAAGCCTTGCTGGAGCGGGGGCATGCTGTCCGGGCCTTTGTTCGTACACACGACGAACGAGCCAGGCACCTGGAGACGCTGGGGGCAGAACTTTTTGTGGGGGATCTCTTAGATTTCCATGCTGTGCGAGCCGCTTTGCAGGGCATCAAGCGAGCTTATTTTTGCTATCCTGTGGCCGAGAGCCTGTTGGAAGCCGCCATCGGCTTTGCTGCTCTCGCGCAGGACGGTGACCTGGAAGCCATCGTCGACCTCTCTCAAGGAGGTGCTGATGTGTTCTCGACCAGTCCTGCGGCTCGCCAGCATGGGCTGGTCGAACGCGCCCTGGATTGGGTCAACGTTGGCGTTATCCACCTGCGAGCCAGTTTTTTCGCGGACAACTTGCTCACCTTTGCGGCACCCTCGATTGTCTCACAGGGCACCTTCTCCTTGCCGTATCTTGGCAACGCTGGTTCTGCGATGGTCGCGGCTGAGGATGTCGCTCGTGTAGCAGTTGCACTATTGGAGGACCCACAGCCGCATCGGGGCCTGACCTATACCGTGACCGGACCTGCCATCCTGTTTCCACAAGAGATCGCGCAGATCCTGAGCGATGTGTTGCACAGACCCGTGACCTACACCGATCTTTCCACCGAGAATTGGCAAAAGCTGCTAGGGGTCCCGCTCTCATCTCATGTCATGCAACACTTCGCCGCATCGGGGAAAGCACGGAGCGCGCAGCAGCCTCATGGCTCACCCGCTCGCGTACAGGTCTTCGATACCGTGCGCAGGCTCACCGGCCGCGAGCCTGTATCCTTGGAGACCTTTCTTCGCACCCACGCCCAGGCATTTGGGGGAATTACATCTGTCTAAGCACATGAGCTTCCAAAGGATGGAGGCAAGAAATGTTTTGTCTTCCGAGAGCCTTCTTTTATGGCACAGGGAGAGTTCCCGGAAGAGCAAAGATGGTACATTTTTTCATCCTTCACGTTAGTTAGCGGAAACTCATAAGACATACTGACGTTCCTTTCGATCTTACGAGGAGATTTTCAATGCAGGGAACAACCAGCAAGAAGCAGAGCAGGTTGCAATACAAGTGGATTGTCGCCATCGTGGTCATTTTTGGCTCATTTGTCAGCATCCTTGATCAGACCGTCGTCAACAACGCCTTTCCCACGCTCCAGCGTGCTTTTACTACCGATCTGAGTCACCTTCAATGGGTGATCACCGCGTATACCCTGACTCAGGGGGTTGTCACCCCAGTGACAGCCTTCTTCGCGAACCGCCTGGGGACGAAGCGTTTCTATGTACTCTCGCTCACTCTGTTTACGCTCGGGTCCACGCTGTGCGGGCTTGCCTGGAATCTGCTAACACTGATTGTCTTTCGGATCGTGCAGGGCATTGGCGGCGCGACGCTTTTTCCGCTGGCGATTACGCTGCTTTTCTCCGAGTTTCCGGTACACCAGCGCGGCCTCGCCAGCGGCCTTCTGAGTATCACTGCACTCCTGGCCCAGGCAGTTGGTCCGACGTTGGGCGGCTATATTGTGACCTACGCCAGTTGGCGGCTCATTTTCTCCATCAACGTGCCTGTTGGAGTTGTTGGGATCATCCTGGCACTCTGGCTTTTACGCCCTCATCCCACGGAAGGCCGGAGCCATTTCGATACGCCTGGTTTTGTGCTGATCGCTTTCGGCCTCGCGTTTGTCCTCTACGCGCTCTCTCACGCAACTGTTTCTGGCTGGGGAGCGACTTCTGTGCTGGTGACGCTGGCGGGAGGCTTCTGCTTGCTGGTGGTGTTCGTCATGGTGGAGCTTCTTACCGCCAAACGCGGCGGGCAGCCGCTGGTCGATCTGCGCCTCTTTGCCAATGGACCTTTTCTGTTCAGCAATATTGCCAACGCTATGGTGGGGTTGAGCTTCTTTGGCTCGCTGATCCTCTCTCCGATTTATATGCAAGACCTGCGTGGCCTCAGCGCCTTTCAGTCAGGTTTGCTGACCCTTCCGCAGGCCTTTGCAGCCGCACTGGCTGCCATAGGTGGTGGGTGGATCGTGGATCGGTTCGGGGTACGCATCATGTTGTTTCCTGGCCTGGTTCTGATGGGACTTTCTACCTGGCAACTGACAGGAGCAACGTTGACGACCCCATATCCCTGGCTGGTGATGATCTATACTCTGCGTGGGCTGGGGCTGGGGTGCCTGGTCCAGACCCTGACGGTTGCGTCGTTCTCAAAAGTCGAGTCGAGCCAGTACACTCAAGCCTCGTCGCTGAGCACCGTGGTGCGTTTTGTTTTCACCTCACTAGGCATTGCCATGCTGGCAACCTTCGTACAGAGCCGCGCCAGCACGCATATCAGCTCTCTGCTCAGTCAGTCCAGACCTCGCTCACATGCCGCCCTCACCCTCCTCAGCCAGCAAGGTCTGAACCTGGCTGTACAGGATGCCTTCTGGTTCTCGCTCGTCGGCTTTCTCGTGGCCTTCGTCGCGGTCTGCTTTCTCCGCACGCGCATGCCTGCGGCGCGGGAAAAGGCTGAGCATCGTGAGCAAACCCCAGGCCGTATGCCCGTCGAATAGAGACAAGGGGCAATTTGCTCATGGCAGCATGGACCCGCGTTGTGTTCACGCGCACCTCGTCAAGGACTTCATCCCTGTAGAAGAACATCTATCGTTCTTCATATTCTTCTTGCCATACTGCCATACCCCTGGGCCACATGGTGAGGATGATTTCCTGAGCATTGTTCTTCGTTCTGTTACCATTCGCGGCGGAAGGCCCCTGCATGCATGCATGGGGATGGAAGCCGCGCCGCCGGCAGGCGGAGAAAACACGTGACAGGAATAGCCATGTATGGCACATTCGTTCTAACAAGGCTCCGTAAGTCCGTAAGGTGAAAAGACTCATGGCAGGAGAACCTCTCTCTTCTCTTCGTTGGTGTCGCCTGGAGGCGGGCGCAAGTCGCAACGAAGAGGAGCAACCAACGGAAGAGGAGGCCTTCTGGCACTCCTCACGGTCATGTCCTCTCCCGTTCGAGTTGGTCGGCTTGAAATGCTTTCGGTCTCCGACAAGAGCCTCTCGCAAGCGAGGAAGCGTTGGAACGACGGGAGAACCCCTCGGCTTTTCGCCGCAGGGAGTCTCAGATGTGCAATAACAACACCCCCAATAATGCGTCATTGGGGGTGTTGTTATTGCACAACAATTAATTAAACAGATTGCGCACGGTCAGGCCAAAGCGCTCGACAATGGGGCCGAGCGTCGCCAGCAAAATCGAGCCGATCACAATGGTAACGACGATATTGGACCCGGACCATTCCGCCCATGCAGGTATGAGCAGGCTGGGTTTGCTGAGTCCGCCAGCGATCAACACAAAATTGCCATACAAACCGCCCAGGATGTTGTTGGGCAGGACTGCACAGCAGAGGAAAAATAGAAAGCCACGCAGCGTGAACACATCCTTGCCGATGGGACTCAGGCCGAAGCGGCTCGCCAACAGGCGGTACAAGATCATAGGCAGACATAATTGAATAAAATCAGCGGCTCCAAAGGGAATAGCAACCAGTAGCGGCGTTCCAGTGAGCAGACCAGCACCCACAAAATTGCCGATATACGCAATCACGAAGGCCCAACCACCAAACCAGAGCGCGAACGGGAGACCAAAACCAATGGCAAGAAAAATGGAGGAAACCCCCGCGAAACCAGAAGGCGTGACGATCACCGCTAACCAGGAAAGCACGGTATACAGAGCAGTAGCCACTGCAACCACCACTAGTTGGTTGAGGCTAGGCCCTCCGGTATAACGTAGCGTGTAAGCAATACGCACGGCTATGTTTTCGGCTACCTCAGGTGGCTCTAGAGGCGTCCCGTCGCCGTTTGATACGTCGGTGTTACGCTCAACGTTTTCCATGAGCTATCCTTTCCAAATACAATACTACCTATCCGAACCCCTGAGCGCGTAGCACCTGTAGCGCTAGCCACGCCAGTGGCGTTGGGGCTCGGCATAAGAGTTGTACTACCTATCCGAACCCCTGAGCGCGTAGCACCTGTAGCGCTAGCC
>DATAYF010000480.1:0-10020 GCA_036272735.1 Ktedonobacteraceae bacterium | reverse complement strand
TAGGATAACACCTGAATTTGTACGCGCGTTTCTGTTCCATACTCTACATTTTAACATACACGCTGTAGGAAGTCAACAAGAAAATGCGGAAAGGAACGGCGTCATTCATCCCCATAGCTCGAAGCCAGGGGTCCTCTGACGCCGAATTCACGATAGATTGCCAGCGAATCCCCCGATGAAGGACTTGCCAATCTTGATCGTGGTGCACGCTATATGGTAATATGATGGCTATGTGGAATATCATTGCAGGCCGTGGTTTGCACACTTACAGTGTCTACCCACGAGCCTCTTTCCATCCTCAATCACAACGCATCATCCACACCTCAGCCGTGTAAGCCTGGCGTATGAGCTTATGCGGCTGAAGAGAGAAACGCTGAAAAGATGTAGGTATGTGCACTCATACTGCTGGTGAGTGCAGTCTCTGCTTGACCTCGTTAGCTATCGCTCTTCGCCCTTTGCCCACGTTCATTGTGCGCTCTTCTGCATAAATCACTCTTCTGCCAGGTATGCATCACTTCCTTCATAATGGCCGACACTATCCTTCAAAGGACATGGAACTATGAAACATACCTGGTTCATCAACCGGAACTTTGCCTTTCTCTGGTTCGGTCAGAGTCTCTCGCAACTTGGCGACGCGGTTATCGAGGTAACGCTTCCCATCTGGGTAGGAATGCTCACGAACGATTCTGCCCATGTCGCTGGTGTTGCGGCAACCGAAATGCTTCCGTCTTTGTGCATCGGCCCGCTTGCAGGCGTACTAGCTGATTGTAAGAATCCACGCATAACGATGATGGCCTGTGATATTCTACGCACAATACTTGTTGGCTCGCTCCTCCTTGTCTCCACGTCAATCTTGCCGTGGTACATTTACGTGGTCAGCTTTTGCACCGCAGTTGTGGGAAGTCTCTTCAACCCGGCAAAAAATGTAACCATTCACCTGCTAGTTGAGAAAGAGGAGATTGTTCAGGCCCAGGCACTCTTGCGTGTGACGCAGTCGGGTGCTCTGATTATTGGACCAGCCCTGGGTTCAAGCATTCTCTTGCTGTACGGTCCGAAGATGGGTTTGCTCTTCGATGTCTGTAGCTTTGGCATCGGGGCATCCTCCCTCTTGTTGATGCAGCGCGTGGTACACCGTCTAACACTCACTTCAAACCAGTCGCTTCATGATGCGTGGCACGCTTTGTGGCTTGATGTATGGGATGGAGTGAAATTCACGGTACAAGATCAGTTTCTGATGCTGCTGATTATCGTGAGTAGCGTGGTCTCCCTGGTCGGCTCCCTGTGGTACACGGTAGACATTTTCTTTGTCGAGCAATCCTTGAACATGTCTAAAGAGAGCGTCGGGCTGTTGTGGACGGCTTCTGGCATTGGGGGATTAGTGGGAAGTCTGCTGGTCGTGATGTCTGGCAAGAAGGTACGACAGGTTGCTCTCCTGCTTGTCGGACTTTTTGTGAGGGGAGGAAGCCTTATCTGGTATGCGACATCGACGGGCTATACCTGGGCCATACCAGCCGCATTTTTTGCAGGAGTGGGGGATGCGCTTGTTTTGGTGACGCTAGGCAGCCTCGTCATGGAGCACGCGAAATTGAACATATTAGGAAGAGTTACTGCGCTGTTCGACACGATGGGCCAACTGTCCTCGCTACTTGTTCTTGCTACTGTCGGCATACTAAGCACCCGCTTCACGCCCACGCAAATGCTTCTCATCTGTGGATTGCTCATCTGCATCGTAGGTATTGGAGCAGGTTTGCGGCTCATCTTCGTACGCATACACCCATGACGCATACACCCATGACAATACAACAAACGATAAGGATGGGCGAATAAAGAAGTCGCGATCCACGCAATAGCACGGTGGATATTTATATAGCGTTAAGCTAGTCCAATGAATGGGCCCGTCGTGCCAATATTAGAAGGTGTTCAGTCAGCCCTCACCTTTTCTATGGTTCCACTACTTCTGGAACAGTTTGGCGAGCAAGCGTACACGCGATTCCTGGCCCCATACGGCCAGCATTTGCTCGTAGAGCGCGAATACCTCGCTTAGAGCGAGTTCGCTGCCAATCGCACGCGCCGAATTGGTGGCGGCTTCCAGGTAGATGCAGCTTTGAATCATATTGCGCAAGGCCAGCGCGGTATAAGTTTTGTGGCGCAAGAATTCCGCGCGCATGCGCTCAGAGGGGGCTGGTTTTAGGCTGTCAACCTGCGCAAAAGCCTCCCAGGCGCTTGTGGGCCGACCCAGGCGCAGAAAGATCAAGCCTTCGTAAAGGTAGATCAGTGAGCGGTCACAATGGGCATAGGCTGCGAACATATCATCTTTAGGTTTTTCTGGAAAGACGGCGATTGCCAATTGTAGGAAGCGCAGTGCCTCTTTTTCGCGCCCCATTATGGCCTGGATCTCTCCCAGGCCCGCGAAGACCCAGCTTTGTAAGGTGGGTTCGATCAGGCTGGGGTAGGCATTGATGTAGTAGAGCGCGTCGTTGTAGGCGCTCAGCGTGGACCCCAGGCGCTTGCGTGCACCGAAAATCGTGGCGAGCCGAATTTGTGAGGCGACATAGACGTTCCAGTCCTTCGCAAGCTGGCTGTAGACGAGCGCTTGCGTGCCTGTGGCCTGCGCCGCCACGAAATCTTCGTGTTGCAGTTCGAGCAGGGCAATCAGTTGGTAGACCTGCGCGGTGAGGCTGGCGGCCGTCTTTTGTTTGGGTCCAGGAGTCAGCGTTGGGCCGCTCAGGTTGGTGAGATACGTTGGCAGCAAGCGTTCAAGCTCGGCCTGATTGCCGGTCGTATAGAGGTGCCAGCACGAGTTGACGCCGAGGGTCCACAACGCTAAGGCTTCGTTGAGATTTGCAAGGTCGTCGTCCATCTCCGCATCGCCCGTTTGCTCATCTAGCTGGTCGTCTGCTGGTGATGATGCCATATGCTGGGTAAAAACGTGTTGGAAGCCAAGCTCCTCGGGAGACATATCGAAGACGCTACATAAGGCGTGAATTGAAGAGTTGCGCGGCGTCTGGCTGCCTGATTCCCAGCGTGCATAGGTATAGGGACTCACGCCTATCTGACTACTGACAAATGCTTGTGTCCAACTTTTCCTGATCCTGGCGGCTTTTAAAGGTGTCGTCGATTTTCTCTTCACAAATATCGTCCTTGTTACGCAATTGCTGCATCTCTGGTATTTATAATGCCTTTTTGGTTTCGCGTCAAGTATAAAGCGCTGCGAAATGGGCATACATTACTAAAGTATGAAGAATTGGTGATAAGGTGGTGAAAAAACGATGATAGTTTGTGATAGTAATGGGAACGCGGGAGGAAACACTGACCAGTGTTTCCTCCCGCGTTCCCATTACATAATGATTGTTGTTCACTCAGGCCAGCAATTGCGCCTCGTCCAGTGGGCCAAGCGCGGCAAGAACCTGTTTATCGCGCATAGGGAAGCTGTGCAGGGCGCGCATAACGTCTCCGGTGGTCACCTTCTCGATACGCTCGGTCTCCTCCTCTACGCTGATCAGGCGGCCCTCGGTCACCCAGTCATTGGCGAGGGAGCGCATACGTACGAAGGTAGATTCGCTGCTCAACACTATAGAACTGATCCATTTATCTTTGGCACGTCGCAATTCGTCCTCGTGCACACCGTCATCCAGCAAGCTTTTGAATTCATCTTTCAAGAGTTTCAAGACACGCGGCGCGTTCTCAGGTGTCGAATTGGCCTCCAGCAGCATAATGCCGGTGCCCTCCATGGCCCAGATACCAGCGCTGGCCGATTCAGCCAGGCCACGCTGGTAGATGTTCCAGTAGAGTCGTGAGCCATCATCGTCGCCCAGGATGCTCCCGGCAAGCGCGGCTGCGTAGTAATCGGGATGCTGGATATCCACGGTCGGCATGGCGAGGAGCATAATCTGCTGCTTGAGCTTAGGATCAACCATCACATGATTAATCGAACTGCTCGGCTCGTAGTGCGAGATATCGCGT
Organism: Ktedonobacteraceae bacterium; assembly: GCA_036272735.1. Taxonomy (GTDB): domain Bacteria; phylum Chloroflexota; class Ktedonobacteria; order Ktedonobacterales; family Ktedonobacteraceae; genus DATAYF01. The sequence goes on along the minus strand of DATAYF010000480.1, from coordinate 6,057 downwards.
CCAGAGTCACCGGTGCGCCAGGTACTACAATGCTGCTCGGCCAACTCGATAATGTGTGGCCAGTCGAAGTTACCGGCTACCGAGAGGATGATATTATTGGCGGCATAGCGGCGCTGCCAATACGAGCGCATCTGCTCGATGTGCATGGCGCGAATGCTTTCACGCGACCCCAGCACGTCGTGCCCCAAGGGATGATCCCCGAAATAGGTCTGCATCAAGCGGCGATAGGCCAGGTTGTATGGTTGATCTTCAGAACGCGCAATTTCGTTGACGATGACCTCTTTTTCCGTCTCGAAGTCGCTCTCGGCCAGGCGCGGATACATCATGTCGCTTAACAAGGTTAACGCGTGGTCCAGATATTCTCCCACGATACGAGCGTAAAAGACGGTGGACTCATGCGAGGTAAAGGCGTTTAATTCGGCCCCAATCTTGTTAAACTCAAGCGTGATTTCCTGCCAATCAAGGGTTTTTGTACCTTTAAAAACCATGTGTTCCAGGAAGTGCGAGACGCCCGCAATGCTGGGATCGTGCTCGTCACGCGAACCGGTGCGTACATAGTAGGAGACGGCAACCGACTCAAAATCGGGCATTGGCTGGCCCACAATTTGCAGGCCGTTGCTGAGCGTATGGGTATGAAACACAGTACCGTTGGCTGTGGTGTCTGTCATAAGCGTTGCTCCTTCAATGAGGGCTTAGTTCTTCTTCTCTACTGGCATTAGTATAGTGCTACCATCATAGCCCTGCACAATAGACGATGTCAAATAGATGTACGTCTCTTTATAGGGCCTTGGAAAGTATAAATAAGCGCACGAATAGCCTATTCTGTATATCCCTGTTTATCACTGCGGTCGATAGGTGTAAAATAGCTTTGCGGACAACGTGTATTTATGTAGATGTAGGAAACGATATTGCATTTTTGTTCGATTGGTTGTTTCATTTACCTGTCAGGGAAGCACCTGGCCCAGACCTGGCTGTATGGTAAAGCGGCAATAGATGCCCATGTACAGCAAGCATAGTTGAATATAGAAGAGGTGTGTGATATGCTACACGTTGATACAATGGAACATGTAGCTGCTCATAGCCAGAAGATTCCCGCTTGCCGTGGCAATATAACTATCAGCAAGCGTGGTGTCTTGCTCGCTCGTCTGAGTGCCTGGAAAGCGAATACGTTCCCTGCGCGTCTTACTAGAACACAAGGAAATGTGCATGTCTACCTCAACCTGGGGAGGGCCTGAATCGTTTATCGATGATGCCTACCCATCGCCATTACTCAAATATCTGTTGCAACAAATGATGGGTCGTTTCGCTGCTCAAGGGGCATGCATTGCACTATTTGATGAACATGTTGGGCAGATGCGCGCGCGCTTACACGTTCGTGTGCGGGGGATAAACGCATCCAGCACGGCTGATATCCATGGATCAGCAGCGCATGGACGCCTGCCTGGACGACGCATTACGACGCACCTGACCCCCGATGCACCAGGCACATATGAGCGCACGCATGCAACCTGGAACGCGGAAGAGTTGGAGGAGATTCCGGCTGAGCGTTGTGCACTATTTGCGCCCGGCACGATGTATCCCATTGGCCACGATTTGATTGGACGCGCCTGGGAGAAAAACGAAGCTTACGCGATGAGTCGCGAGGACTACCTGGATCTGTTTCAGCGCGCGCAGGGAGCCAGCCCTGTGCAGGCCGATATAGTTCCCACCTCGTATCTTGTCGTGCCGATCCGTGAAACCAATCTGCTTCATGAAATACAGGGAAAAACGACAGTTGCTCAGACGCTTGGTGTGATTGTACTGTATCAGATCAACGCGACCCTGGGTCTTGGCTTCCAATCCAGGCAACGAACCGAGGTGTTGCAGTACGCCGAGAGCATTGCCCTGCAATTGCAAAATATTCGTCTGCGTCGCTCGCAACGCCGCACCAGGGACTATCTACAACTCCTGCAAAATATCAGCGCCTCTTTTCCATCCTCGGTCATGTTATCCGAGCTCATTGATACTATGTACTATTTTACGACGCAGGTCGTTGATGTCTCCTCACTATTGTTAATGCTCTATGACCGTGATATAGAAAAGATCTTTGTGGTCTTTGCCGTCAGGCATGGCACACGCGTGGACGAGCTAGCTGAGCAACCGGTGATTATGCAGAAGGAAGAGTGCCCCACCTGGTGGCAGGTGACGCAGGTTGAGAAACGAGCATTGGAGTTCTCGCCTGCTCAGGACATTGCGGAGGCCAGCGCCTATGCCGAACTACTCGATGGCGTATGGGGCGATCAGCACCAGGCGGAGTCGTTCTTATTCCTGCCGATGAAGATGTTTAACCGTGCCATCGGGTCGCTCGCTATTACCAGTACGCACGCGAACGCCTACCAGCCCGAAGAGATACAGGTGCTGGAAACCATGTTGCAGATTGTGACGGTGAACATCGAGAACGCCAAGCTCTACGAGCGCGACCGGCATCTACTCATGGAGGCCAGGCAGCGTGAGGCACAATTGGCGGCGATCAATAGTACGCTGCAATCGATCAGCTCAGTCCTCAACGTCACCGAGCTTTTGAACAACCTGGTCGAATCGGTTGCGCAAGTGGTCAACGTCAACGTGTGCGCCTTCTTTTTACTCTCGCCAGATAAAGAAGAACTGGTAGCGCAAGCGCTCTACGCGCCATCACACGTGCGCATGGAGGATGATGGAAGTGGCCTACCCGCCGCCAATGAGGTCAACAATCCAACGCTGCATGATGAGTTGATCAAGCTGATTCATCTACCCTTCAAAGGGACGATGTTGGAGCAGATGGTGCAGGAGAGCTTCTTCTACCTGGACGCGCCCAAGCTCGAAGAATTGGCGCAAGCGGGCGCTGAGGGGAGTGAAATCTTCTTGCAGGAAACGGGCGTGCAGCACATGTTGATGATCCCGATGAACGGTCAGGACAGGCTTGTTGGCTTGCTGGCGGTTTCGACGCCCGATGCCAATCGTTTTTTCCGCCCGAAGGACGTAGGTATGCTGCTGGCAATTGGCACGCAGGCCGTGAGTGCTATTCGCAGCGCCCAGTTGTTCGAGGATCGTGAAGAGGCAAATGCTGAGCTAGAGCGTATGAACAAGCTCAAAGATGAGTTTATTGTCACTGCCTCGCACGAATTGCGCACACCACTCAGCGCCATTACTGGCTATTCCACCTTGTTAAAGCGTCACTGTCAAAGTCCGCGCAACACACCGCAGCAGACCATGCGCTTTGTTACGAAAATATCGGGGGCAGCTCAGCAGGTAAACGATCTGGTCGATAAGATGACGGAAGCCGCGCAGATGGGAGTTATCGATAAGCGGCTAGCGGTAGGCAGCGAGCCATTGCAGGTGTTGGCGGCGGCAGAAATTGCCGCCAACATGGTGACCTTGAACATGAATCAAAAAATTGAGCTAGAGGTCAATCCCGATCTCTGGGTGCAGGGCGATGCGACCCATTTCCGGCAGATCCTCTCAAATCTGTTAGAGAATGCTTCGAAATATTCGCCTCCACAAAGCGTCATTTCCTTGTCTGCTTCCAGTACGACGTTGTCACAGGTTGAAACCTATTTAGAGGAGGACCAGATCGATCACCTGGCTCTGGTCGAAAAAGGCAATATTCCAGTGGTGCTAGTGCGTGTGAAGGATCAGGGCGAGGGGGTGCTCCCACAGGATCAGCGGCGCATTTTTGAAAAGTTTTATCGCGCTCCGCGCTCCTTGACAACGCCAGTGCGCGGATCCGGCCTGGGCCTGTATATTTGTCGGAGTTATATCGAGGTCATGGGCGGAAAATTGTGGTTGGAGCAGAGCGTGCCTGGCGAAGGCTCGACGTTTAGCTTTTATTTGCCGCAGGTGCCCTCACCCATCGAAGAAGAAGTAGAAGAGGCATAAATATACAAAATGGAGTTGCAGAGTCGAAGCCTCTGCAACTCCATTTTGTATATTTATGCCTCTAAAAAGTCTAAAGCGGAGCGTGTCAGCACTTCAACGGCGGTTGGCAGGGCATCCTCGTCAATATTGAAGCGCGCGTTATGATGGGCATATTCGGCTCCTTTCGCGGGATTTCTGGCTCCCACAATAAAGTAGCAACCAGGCACGGCGTCGAGAAAATAGGACATGTCATCGCTACCAGTCGTAAGTATGTCATCTGTGACGTTTTCTGCTCCCACCGTGGCAGTGGCAGCCTTGTGCACGAGAGCGGCCATATCGGGATCGTTGACGCAAGGTGGACAGTTCACGTCGTGGCGCTCCATCTCGCAGGAGCCACCCATCGAAGCGGCAATGCCAGCGGACAATTCTCCAATGCGCCGCATGAGGAACTCGCGGTGTTCGTTGCTGTAGGCACGCATCGTCCCCTCTAAGGTTGCGGTCTCTGGGATGATGTTAAAGGCGGTTCCAGCCTGGATGGAGCCGATGGTGATGACGGCGGGTGTAAGTGGCGAGGTTTCGCGGCTGGTCAGGGTTTGCAATGCGGTAATGATGTAGGCCGAAATGGCGATGGGATCGATGGCCCGTTCGAACATGGCCGCGTGCCCACCCTGGCCATACACAGTGAGTGTAAATTTATCAGCGCTGGCGAAGGTAGTACCGGCACGCACGCCCACAAGTCCCACGGGAAGCGTGCTGAACAGGTGTAGACCAATGACGCCGTCAACACCCTGCATAGCACCTTGCTCTACCATTGGTCGCGCGCCACCTATATCCTCTTCGGCGGGCTGAAACACGAATTTGATGTTCCCCTTCAACTCGGCCTGGCGCTTGCTGAGCATATCGGCGACCGCTAGCAGGATCGAGGTATGACCATCATGGCCACAGGCGTGCATCTTACCATCGGTTTGTGATCGATAGTCGAGTGCGTTCAATTCGTGGATAGGGAGAGCATCCATATCGGCGCGAATGGCAAGGGTCTTGCCCTCCGTTTTCCCGCGCAACAGGCCAACGACGCCGGTCTTGGCGACGTCCGTCTGAACCTCCATGCCCAGCGCCTTGAGACGCTCGGCTACGATGCCCGACGTGCGCGTCTCTTGAAACGCCAGTTCTGGATGCTCGTGTAGATCGCGGCGCATGGCGACCAGGTCGGGCACGAGTTCGTCAATTTCCGCCTTCAAATGATCTGGATTGGATACAGACATGGTTCCTCCTACAAATACTGTGTGATGCTTCAGCTATGTTACCAGTAATAAACAGAGTAACATCGTGTGCTGGTTGGATAATGCATGTTGCTGTTGGTCTTTATTATATGAAGCATCGTCGGACAATGGCAAGCCGGGGCTCTTTTATAAGCCCCGAAGGTGTAAGACAAAGCAAGGTAAAGGGCGTGAGAGCCAAGTTGCGCAAAAATATGTAGAATTGGCTGTAGGAATCGATGATGATGGCAGTTATGATATTGAGTAGGGAGTAACGTAACGGATAGTATAATGAGCCATTATGCTCTATGATGGAGGTGTGGCATGGTCGCACTGATCGTTCTGTGTCTGCTTATTGTTTGTTTTGACGGAGTAGCTCTTCTTTGGGGAGTAGATAGCAGAGATTGTCTGCATAGTCAGGAATGGACGCGTAGGTTGAATAGAGGCGGATTTTTATAGTGGTCTGGTTTGAGAGAGTGAGTGAGTGGCGGCTGTCACTCACTTCCTCAACAAAAACGATTTAGAGTTCCCCAGCCAGCGATTTGTTATAGCGATCCGTGAGATCGCCCTTCGTACGAGCATATAGTTCGCGCCCCTGAGCCATGGCATCGTTGGCGCGTGCGCGGAGATCTTCGCCAAGAGCATTAGAGGTCAGTAAGATACCCTGCTCACTCAATTGTGCGCGTGTTGCCGCGCCAGATTGAGGTGCGAAAAGGAGACCCATGATAGCGCCAAGCCCCACGCCCACGAGTAGTCCAAGTATAAATTTCCCCATGTGTTTGTGTCCTTCCTTTTTGAAAATACTAAAAAATGCACAATAATATGGGTCGGCCGAAAAATAGTCGGCCAAGGTAGTAATTTTAGTATAGTAGGGTATTACAAATGCAATAGACCTTTTTGCATTTTTGGGAACGCTTACAGGTATGAG
>DATAYF010000479.1:0-5393 GCA_036272735.1 Ktedonobacteraceae bacterium | reverse complement strand
CTCTAGGGATATGCAAGCGATATAAACGGTCTATCCCGCCTGCATCGAAGCTTTGATTGATGCTCGTACCGGGAGTGATGAATGGTCGTTTGCCGCAGCCGGAAACGGAGAGCCTACTTCCTCCATCATTATCTCCATTGTTTGTCGTGCAGGAGGTAACGAACAAGACAACTGTAGCCAGCAGGCCAAAAAAAATGAGCTTTCCGATGAGTCTATTCGTACTGAGTCTGCGCATGTGCTACAACTCCAAACATATTCTGCTCGTAATCTCTTCTTCCTTTTATTATAATTCTTTGAACTTCATTGGCATATATGTATATGAGAAAACCGCCCACTTTTCTCACACGTCCGTCAGCGCACGGCCATTTCTCGTATACATATGAATGAATATGGATAGATGCCTGCTTACTTTATTATCCCGTTTACTATTGTGCCGTCGATTGTGCAGCCACCCTCTGCCGCTTGTCGAGTCGCGCGGGAAGCGGTTTTGCCCGACCGACCAGGCGGCTCACGATAGGGATATTGATCATGATGACGCTGAGGATAGCAGAGCCCCCGGCGGCACATAGCCAGGTCAATCCCACGCGCAGCCCCACTGGCAGGAATAGCGGCATTTTGGGTGTGACCCATAAAAGCATTACGGTAATGAAGAACGCGTGAACCAGGTAGACACCAAAAGAGGCATCAGACAACTGCTGCCAGAAACGATACCCTTTGGGATGACCCGCTTGATCTCTGTTTTTCGCCCAGCGCAAGGCCAACCAGAATGCAAACAGGATTACCATGCTGCCGTAGAGCGCCATGATTGGTTGTAGGACTGCGGTTGCGTATCCTACCTGCTCGTGATAAAAGTGCAGTTGAACATAATAGTGTCCCCAAAATGCCGCCAGTGTGAGTATCATACCACACACGACGAGGACACTGTACCGTTGGAGAAATGCACTTACCTGCTCAAAGTAGAGGGCAAAAAATGCTCCCAGCATAAAGTACATGGGGTACAGCAGTACTAAACGATCCTGGTAGCTCAGGATATTTCTGAACACAACGTTTTTGAACAACGGGCCAGTCTGCAAGTAATGGTAGTCGAGGTAGAAAATGAGTACCTGAACCACGAATGTTATGCTCAAAACGAGCCAGGGTCGACGATACACTTTCCGCAAAAAAAGCAGGAACAGGGGCAATATCACGTAAAATTGCAGCGTCATGAGAATATAGTAAAGCTGGTAGGAAGCCTGGCCAGTGACGATATCGAAAAGGCAGGTATGGATAAAATTGCCAATCGAAGGGTGCGCTGGATGCTTCAGGATGTAGCTGTTGACAATAATGTACAGGATAGTCCAGATGCAATATGGTAGCAGGACGCCAATCCCTCGTTTCTTCCAGAATTTCATGAGCGGAAGAGGCTTCCCGAAATAGACATACACCATGGAAAACGCGGTTAAGAACATAAAGAGCGAGCGTGAAAAGTGCAATGTATTCACGATGCCGTTCTGTATGTCAAAGCCGCGCGTCGTCTGATTTAAAACCGCGGTAAACGCAAAAACGTGTACCGCGACGACGACAAGTGCGGTGATCGCCCGCAGTGGATCAAGCTCGTAGATGTGCGGGCGGCGTGCTGATTTTTGAGATACTTCGGTACTCTTGGGTGCATTAGCTGAGAGCGTAGCTGTGGACACGCGACTTCTCCTCCCCCCAGGTCTTCAGTTTCAGGCGATCAATTTTCCCAACATGGTTTTTGGGCAATTCATCGAGCGCAATCAAATCGACCGGCACTTTATAGGCACTCAAGTGGTGTGCCGCGTATGTGCGGACCTCTTCGGCAAGACGCTCGTCCCAATCCTGGCGCGGTGTGACAAAGGCGATGACCTGCTCTCCATAGATGGGATCGGGCCGTCCTACGGCGACGGCTTCATTGATGGCCGGGTGATTTTGTAGCACTTCTTCAATCTCGCGTGGCGCAATATTTTCACCACCTCGATTGATGACCTGGCGTAAGCGTCCGATGAGGAACAGATAGCCATCTTCGTCGAGATACCCCAGGTCGCCAGTGCGAAACCAACCGGCCCGAAATGCTTTTTGCTCCGCATCGCCATAGTAGGAGCGAATGACGCCTGGGCCTTGAATACAGACCTCGCCCGGTTCACCAGGAGCCACATCGTGCCAGCCCTTCTCTGTGCTTTCTGCGAGTGGTCGGCAGATGCGTAAGGCTACGCCGATGGCCCGACCAGCGGAACCGGGTTTATGCTGCTGTGGCGGGAGTGGATTGGCTACCACCATGCTTGCCGCCTCCGATAGCCCGTAGGTTTCGATGAGGGGGATACCATACGTCTTCTCGAACGCTTGTAGATGGGCGGCGGGGAGTGGGGCCGAGCCGGTGCGCATGAAGCGTACGGAGCGCGGTATGCTAGCTGGTGGTGTTGTTCGCAGCAAGATTGCTACGATAGTTGGTACAATGCTGCACCAGGTCACACGGTACTGCTCGATCCAGTGCCAGAAGCGGCTACGACTAAAGCGACCGGCAACGACGACTGTGCTTCCGGCGAGGATGGAGGCGCAGAGACTTACGACCGGGGCGTTAATATGGAAAAATGGCAGCGTCGTCAGCCCACGATCTGCGGGGGTCAGCTCGTGGATTGTCCGCACTTGTTCAGCCGTCCAGGTAATCTGCCGTTCTGACAACACGACTCCTTTGGGTTCGCCTGTGGAGCCGGAAGTCATAATGCAGACACGGCCTTCCTGCTCACTCAAACCGGCTCCCTGAGAACGAGTGCTGGGCCTGGACCAGTATTCGTATGTTGCCAGCGGAATAATCTGCGCATGGGCTAGTGCCGCGTCTCTGCTCGCGTCGTGCTGTGCGACGAGCGCCAGGTCGGGGGGAAACATGGAGACGGCTTTGACGATTTCGCCTGGCGTCGCATCGGGTGCCAGTGGGATCAGAGTATTGCCCCCGACAAGCGCACTCAACCAGGTGAGTGCGCTGGGAATGCCGCCGGGTAGTAATGAGAAAATGGTGCGTGGTTGCTTCCCGAAACGCTGGCACAGCGCCTGTACCGCCTGATGACATTGCCGGTAGGTCAATGTTTGCCCTGATTCGACCTCCACAATGCATGGTTGCTCAGGTGTTCGTTCTGCCCAATACGATAGATGATGATAAAGAGAGTACATACAATTTTTTCCTTTATATCCATAGTCATTCAGAGACGTTAGTATGCTGCTGCATATTCCTCATCTGAACGTAAGGAAATAACATAGTTAGCTATAGAAGACGGGTAGCAATCAAGCGGCAGTTCGTGTGGACACGGTTTGGCTTGCGGATGCTTTTTCAAGTGATTGTCCACGGGTTTCGTTGCCAAAGAAGGCTACTGCGATGACTCCACAGCAGGCGATGGCCGCGACAAATACATACGAACCGAAGGTTCCGCCGCTTGCCAGGGAAAATGCCATGATATATGGAGCCAATACACCACCAAAAAGACGACCCACACCCTCAAACGCGCTGATGCCCATAGCTCTGATGCGGGTTGGATATTGTTCCGCACCATAAATTTTGATCGCTGGATCGACGCCGATGCCAAAGAATGACATGATTGCGCCGAAGAGTGTAGCCAGGATGGCATTATGGACCAGGCCAAAGATGATCGCGGCCAGCGCTGCTATCAGGGTGAAACCGATAAGCGTAGGTTTCCTGCCCCAGCGTTCCAGGGCATATGCTGCCGCGAACTTGCCAGGAATGGACGCGATGACGATGATGGTGGTCATCAGGAAAGCGTTGCCCAGAGCGTATCCCTGGCTTACAAGAAGGGTGGGCGTGTAGGTCTGGATGACGTAAAAGATGAACAGGATACACGCAAAGGCGACCCACATCATGAGGGTGCGCTTGAGATACGCGTGGCTGAACAGCGTAGATGGTGGTGTTGCGCTTTCAGTCACCGTCTGCTCTTCTGACTGCGGATAAGGCAGCGTCGTACCTGTGCGTTTTTCGACCGCTGTTTCAAGGTAGTTGACGATCTGGTCTGCTTCTTTCGCGCGTCCCCGACTTTGCAACCAGCGTGGGGACTCCGGCATCCACTTGTAGAGGATGGGCGCGAACAGGATTGGGATACCGCCGATCATCAGGAGGATGCGCCACGATTGCTGGGCGGGTAGCAGCGCGGCAAACGCGAAACCCAATAATGGAGCCGCGAAATAGCCAACGGAGAGAAAGGCATCCAGTATGCCCGTTGCTGTCCCACGCAAACTGCTGGGCGTAAATTCTGCGGCCATCGCGTAGGGAATGGGGAAGATGGCTCCCATGCCAAAGCCAGAAATGAAACGCAGCACCACAATCATCGTAGGATTTGGGGCAAATGCGCAGGCAAAAGAGAAAAGTGCGTACCAGATGGTGCCTACCAGCAGGACTTTCTTGCGTCCAAAGCGGTCAGCTAACCAACCTGCAGGAAAGACTGCCACCACGATACCTATTGTTGAGACAACGGCTAAAAGGGCGATCATAGAAGTCGACAGGTCAAACTGTCGTTTTAACGACGGAAGGATAGTTCCGACTACGCCAATATCGTATGATTCTAGCAACCATGCAATCCCGGCCAATAAAATAATACGCCAGATTTCCCGACTTACCGGGAGCCGATCAATGCGCGCAGGAATTGCTGAACTATCGCCGTGAAGAGTATCATCCATTGAGACCTCCTATCCTACTTGTCATAGAGTCGTATCTTGTTATCAATAAAGTGCACAATCATACCGTTTATTGTGCATGGGAAAGAATGAACTCATAAATTAGGATACAAGACAAATGTGTGAACTCGTTAAATGAATTGACAAGAAAACCTCAAGATTTTCTCAACCTGAAAAAAATGCTCGTACTGTCAACACATAATAGAAGCACTTGAAGAATTTTCCAAATTGCCGCGAAAAAAACACCAATGGGTAGTACGATAGTACCCTTTATCCATATTTTTGACGCAAAAGTATATTATCGCATTTAAAATTACAAGTGCGAACTCTCTCGATTTTTAAATGATCTGAGGGCTTCAGTGATTTTTGTTATTACGGGGAATTTCCTCACGAATGCGTGTAGGGCAGCAGGAATTGCGTGAGCAGCGCATCGTAGGCTTCTGGATCGAGGTTCCAGGGTTGGATGTGGTCGGCCCCTGCGATACGATGATAAGTAACCGTATCGGAGTGGGTGCGCGCGAAGGTATCGCTGGTGGCGATGGGGACGAGTTGATCGTCGGTGCCGTGGATGAGCAGCGTTGGCGGCTGGCCGTCGTGCGGCAGATCCACGTGGTTCATGGTGCTGAAACGCATGCCCAGGCGTGCTTCGATGAATTTCTCTACAATGGTGACGAAGAAAGTGGGGAAGTGGCGTTGGGTCGCTTGATTGTCAAGAATTG
>DATAYF010000478.1:0-9969 GCA_036272735.1 Ktedonobacteraceae bacterium | reverse complement strand
TCCTTTGACCGCTTCGTGCAGAGCCGCCTCGGTGAAGCCATGCGCCTTCCGCAGGGCGGAGAAGGTCGCCGCTCGTTCCGCCTTGTGGGAGCGAGGGATGGTACGTGCCTCTTGCCAGGCGGGATCAGCCCGCATGCGGCGCAGGCGCCTCTGTCCTTCGGAGAGGATGGCATTGTAAAGCTGGCGGGCGGCTTCCAGGTGGGCGCGCAGGTGGGCCGCTTGTTCTGGATCGACGATCAGCGGCAGTTCGAGGAGAAAGGTTGGGGTCCGCTTGCCGGATGCTGCAGCCCCCTGCGTGGAGTGCGTGTGCTGTGCTTGCTTCTGGGCCATCCTCTGCCTCTGCCCTCCTTTGCCTTGCTGGGATAAGAATATTTGTTCTAATGCTACCAGATACTGGGAATGCTGTCAAGCGATACGCTCGTCTTCAAGCGATCCACGTTCTCCCCTCCTCCTCCTCACAAAAGGAGCGGCGCTTCATCCCCCGGTTGAAACACGGGGGCTTTCGCGCTTGGCTTTCTGTAAAACGGTTTTACAACTCCCGAACGCAGACTCACCTCACATATGTTCCTTTTCTGGTAGCTGCCAAATGTGCGAGCAGAAATTACTTCATAGATAAGAGTGACAAGAGCGTTTCGAATGCGTTTTTTTTGTCTCGAAGCTATGAAACGCCGCAGCGGATGCGCAGGCTACATTTAAGCATCTGGCGAGTTTTTCAGCGCAGTAATTGCTCAGGTAGCATATTTTAACGCAGCGGTGTATCAAATTTGGTACAATGAGTCTCAAAGAAGAATTTAGCGAGCCGAGTTAGTCAAGAAATGGATGAGAAGCGATTTATTATTCATATTGATTTAGATGCCTATTACGCAAGTATCGAACAGAGAGACGCCCCGGAACTGCGCGGCAAGGCGGTGATTGTCGGTGGCTCGCCTGATCGGCGCGGCGTGGTTTCGACTGCATCCTACGAGGCTCGGAAGTTTGGCGTGCATTCAGCAATGCCGTGCCGTACTGCGCAACGGCTCTGCCCCGAGGCGATTTTTCTGCCCCCACGCTTCGAGGTGTACAAAGCAGTTTCCCAACAGATTATGGCCATTTTTCGGGCGCACACCGATCTTGTTGAGCCTCTCAGCCTTGACGAAGCCTACCTTGACGTCAGCGCGGTGGTTCACGACCTTGAGGAAGCTACCCAGCTTGCGCGCCAGATCAAGCAGCGGATCTCTGAGACCACAAAACTCACGGCCTCGGCTGGCGTCTCGTTCTCAAAATCCTTAGCCAAAGCCGCCTCTGATGCCCACAAGCCCGACGGACTCACGGTCATCTCTTTGCAACACGCGCCAGCTTTCCTTGACGCGCTGCCCATCGACCACTTCTTTGGCGTCGGCAAAGTCACCGCAGCAAAACTTCGGCAAGCAGGCATCGAAGTGGGAGCCGACCTCAAGCAGCTGGGCGAGGAACGGTTGCGTACGCTGCTGGGAACATATGGGAGCCATCTCCATCGCTTGGCGTGTGCCCAGGATGATCGCCCGGTCGAACCGATGAGAGAACGAAAGTCCGTAGGCAAAGAAGTTACCTTCGAGCGCGATCTCGTGGACCGGGGACGCATGGAAGAGATTCTGGAGCACCTGTCCGGGCAGGTGGAACACCGTCTGGTCGAACTGGATCTGCGAGGGAGGACCTTGACGCTCAAAGTCAAATGGAGCAATTTCCAACTCATTAGCCGCAGTGTCAGCAGTCCACAAGGCTTCCAGCAAGCATCGGCGATGATGCCCGTTCTCCGTACACTGCTTCGCCGTCTCGATGGGAAAAGCAGACCAGTGCGGTTGTTGGGCGTTTCCGTATCCAACCTCCTCTCCAAAGAGGAAAGGCGACGAATCGAGCAGGTTGTTGCTTTGAGCCTGTGGGATCAAGCATAAATTTCACCCGAACAAGAACCCCCTCGCACCGGTGGCCAGTTGCTATGTGTCCGAGTTGTGTCACAAGCGGCGAGCGGAAATGAGCCAGCAGGTGCTGGCGCTCTACGACTTGGCACAGCAGATCGGCATCCTCAGCTGGTGGACTCGGCTTGCTAATTTGTTCGGCAGAAACCAGACTCGTCGGGGTGGCAAGCGCTTTGGGCGATTGGGCCCACGCATAGAGCGCATCAACGGCGTTGCGTTGGTAGTTGAGTATTTCTAACCGCCGAGGATCGTCTTTTTCCATCCTGCGGATGTCAATGGTCGCGAGCCAGTACGGAGCCGCGTGAAGGATGAGCGTAGGCATAATTTGTGGCCCACCGTCGGTCTGAACGCGCACGTAGACCAGATCATCGGCGATGACTTCGGTTCGTTTGATGCGTTCTACCTGTGCGGCTGGGCTGATATGCAGGTTTTCGCAGATCCAACGGAGAACGACGCCTGGCTGACCATCTGGTAAGCGAACGACCACTAGGGGACGGCCATTGAACAGAACAGTGTCTTGTACAAGTGGAATCAACGCTTGTGATTCCTGCTCCTCCTTATCACTCAACATGCACCTCCCAAAGGGGTCCGTACTGTGCGAACCCCTTGCTCATCCGTTTATACACGCTGCATCAACTGAGCAAAGGTCTCATGCAACGCTTCAAGCTCCTCGCCATAGGCAAATTTCCTCGTTTTGCCGTCGTGCTCTGTTGCAAAAATCGCAGTCTTGCGATCGTGCGCCACGTGCTTTAAAAAGGCCAGGCTTTGCACGGCGTATCCCTCCCTCCTCATTACCGCCGAGCCGTCCTGAGAGCTGAAACCAGGTGACTTGGCAGCCATGCTCGCACCTTACGAATGGTGCCTCTTTTTCCGTTTCTTTTTCCCCCGCCGCTGCGGGTAAGATGTGCCGAGCGCGCTGTACCCGAACGGGCCGCCCGGCGGTGTAAGGCCGACCTCTTTGGCTGTCACGACGTCGCCGTTGAGCACATCCAGCAACTGCCTGAGCCATTCCTGCGTGCCCATGTTGCCAATCTGCATAACGTTGACCTTGACCCACATGTCCCGCCCGATGAGCGGGGGATGCGCAGCGGCGAACAGTGGGTCGATGTTGACAGCCTTGGATGGATCGACGGGCCTTTCCGGAGTGTCGGGCTTGCCCTCCAGCACGTCCAGCAGTTGCCGGAGCCACCGCTCGGCTCCCATCTCCCCTATCAGCGAGGCATTGGCCCGCACCCACTCAGCCTCATCCATGGCTAGCTCATGCTCTTGGGTCAACTGCGGGGCAACGGTGATGGCGTAGAACGGATTGATCATGATCCGCTGCACGTTGTCTTCCGTGAAGTGTGGCACGCCTGACTCCTTCCTTTTAGGAATGCCGTTTAACGCTCCAATCTGCTGTAGCACTATTCTCGAGCAACGAGCGAAAAAGGGAAACGCAGTTCCCGCCGTGCCCTCTACGACAATGATAGCAGACAGGACTCAGCGCAGGTTCACCTCTCTTCACGGGCAGCTCACGAACATTCACGGTCGGATCGAGAAAGCAAGAAAGGGGGATTAGGGGTGCGCCCGTAAGGCCTGTTTTGTATTGTTCCTAAGGGAATTACGGGGAAAAAGATCCCCTATGGTCAACGAGCGTACTGGAGACGGAAACGTCGCAAGGAAACAGAGCATACTCGTAAAGCATCAGACCTGGAAATCAGCATACAGGCCGTGTTGCAAGACCAGGAGGTGGCATGGTCAAAGCTGCCTTGCTTTCAACCCAGTTTCTTGGCCCGAAGTCCCGGGGTGTGCGAACGCTGATTGAAACGCACACACAGGACAGTGAGAGGAGTTTGTCGCGAAGACTCCTTTACGCTCTACGGTCTTCTCAGCGCATCAGACAATGCGTGAAAGAAACGAAGGAGAACCTCAACCATCTGAAGGTGCAAAACGAAAGCGAAACGGGGATATCCTACGTCAGGGAGCCATAGGGCTATGAGCAATGACGCTGAAAACGTGATAGGGATACGGAGCGTCCCCAGGAGTCAGAGGGAGGCAACCCCTTCTCTAGGGCGAAGGGAAGCAGAGTATGCATTGATAAAACTGCAAGGTATGCGAAAATGCAGAAGACCAATCAGAAAAACACTGCATGGCTGGAGAGCCTCCTGCGTCGAAAGGCGCACGGTGGGTTCGGTGGGGAGATCACAGAAACCTGGCTGGGAAGACCATCTAAGGCGCTGAGTCCCTACCCATCTCAGCCGACAACGCGCCGCGACTAAAAGTGAAGTTTTTCTGCAAAACCATGCTTCCCTATCAAGGCGGCCAATGACACGAAGAACCAAAAAGGCGGGGAGTTCGCTTTTCCCTCACGCTCAATCCGCTGCAAAACCATGCTTCCTCGCATCTGCAAAACCATGGGTTAAATGACAGTGATTTGTTACTGGACCCATAAAATTCCAGTAGCTGCAAGGTTATGCTTCCAATTTTTTCTGAAATTTTATGCTTCCAGTTGCATGTTGGTAAAGAATATTGTAAATCCAAAATTAAACTGGTGGAATCTGTATAATTATTCTGGTGATTTGGCCTCTTTCACATATCGGTAGAGCGTTGCGCGAGAGATTCCAAGCGCCGCGCACATTTCTGGGATGGAATGACTCTGATCGGCAAACATCCGCTGGGCCAGTGCCACTTTCCCATTGGTTCTGAGCTTTCTCGGTCGCCCGCCGACACGTCCCCTAGCTCTGGCCGCCGCTAATCCGGCATTGGTGCGCTCTCGAATCAGATCGCGCTCAAATTCGGCCAGCGCCCCCATCAGATGGAAAATGAGTTTGCCTCCTGGTGTCGTGGTATCAATTTGCTCCGTGAGGCTGATGAACTCGATCCCGCGCTCTTTGAGACCCTTGAGGAGTTCAATGAGATGGGTGAGTGAGCGTCCTGCTCGATCCAGCTTCCAGACCACCAGTGTATCTCCTGGTCGCAGATAGGCCAGCGCCTCGGTGAGTCCTTTCCGCTCTGCCTTCAACCCGGTCATCTTGTCCATAAACCATTTGTCACACCCCGCTTCTTTGAGGGCGTCAATCTGCAATTCCTCGTTTTGCTCCTGTTTGGAGACGCGCACATACCCAATCTTCATAAACTCTTCCTTTTGTCTCAGGGTTCCCGTCAACGGCTCGACCTTTTGAGATTCGTCAAGCGGAATCTCACGCTTGTGGGGATGGTGGGTTGCGAGGTGTAAAAAGCAGAGCCATGTGTCTCAACAAACGGCCGATTTTGCAACGCATCAATCAGCCTCACTTAATGATCGAGTAAGCGCTCTTAAAACGATTCTTGAGCTTGATAGGTTCCGCCGCATATCGATCAGCGAATGACTTGGCTCCGGCACACCATAGCAGCACAGAGGATTGCAATGCCTCTATTGTTTGGTTCAACCGAGATCGGCAGGAGGATCGACGTCTACATCGAGCTGTTCCCAATCGATAATGCGATGAGTCAATGTACTGGATGTCACGATATTGACGAAAGTGAAGGGAATGGAGGAGACACGTTCGTGACAAATTCACTATACTTTCTGCATAGATATGCGGCATACTGCAATAGAACTATTTTTGGTCTGCTGGTAGCAGCAACGCTATATACCAACCCAGAAAACAGGGAGAATACAATCTTCGCCGCGGCGAAGCTACCGCCTATACAAGAGTCTCACCCTACAGGTGAGAAGGAGGGGGCAAGTTGACCACAGCTAAAAGATCGATGTATCGTATTGCGCAAGAGAAACAATCCTACAAGAATATGCTCTATCTGCTGCTGTCCTTCCCGCTGGGCCTGTGCTACTTTGTCATACTGGTTCCGGCAATTGTGCTGGGTATAGGTACACTTATTGTCTGGATTGGCGTGCCTATCTTAATTCTGGTAATGATCGGCTGGTGGTATGCCGCTGCTTTTGAGCGCTATAATGCAATGAGTTTGCTTCAGGTCTCCGTTGCCCCTATGGGATCTGCTTCAGCAGGCACTCTCCACTGGTGGCAAACGCTACCGACACGTTTAAGTAACAGGATGACGTGGAAGACACTGCTCTACTTGCTGCTGAAATTCCCCTTTGGTCTTGTGTCATTCATCCTCGTAGTGGTTCTGTCGGTATTAAGCATAGCGATAACACCGGTTGCCCTCGTCATCTTTGTAATCACAGCCCCATTCGTTGCTCTTGTTGCGGCCATTCGAGGCGTGCCTCGTCCTGGAAGGGCGTTACAACACTATTTCGCATTTGCTGCAACCGCATTCGGCCTAAGTCTGGTCACGCTTCATCTATTCAGTGGTTTGGCCTTCCTGGCAGGACAACTGGCGCGCCAATTGCTTGGCATGAGCGAGACAGCAATGCGCCTGGAAGAGGTGAATACTCTAGCAGCACAGGAACGCGCGAGAGCCGAACAGGCCGAGCAACGGAGACGGCAACTCGTTGTCAATGTTTCTCACGAGTTACGTGCGCCCGTCACCAGTATCGCTGGGCACCTTGAATCGCTGCTGCTGGCGACGGAAGATGGAACTACTGCGCCTCCTCCGGCCACGCTGTACAACTATCTCACCATTGCTCATCAGGAGACCCTGCGCCTTGGCTTGCTCGTAGATGAGTTGCTCTCGCTGGCACGCATGGAGGCGGGAGAGCTGCGCCTGGATATACAAGAGATAGCAGCTACTGAGATCATCGAAGAGGTCTACCACATGCTGATGCCACTGGCACAGCGCGAACGACAGGTGACGCTAGTGCGCGGCCTCCTGCCCAATCTGCCCCTTGTGCTGGCCGACCAGCAACGACTCAAGCAGGTACTTTTGAACCTCGTGCGTAACGCGATTACATCTACCCCGGCAGGAGGCATCGTCTCAATCACGCTGGAACCAGCGGATGCGGGGCATCTCGCACTAGTTGTTGAGGATAACGGTGTTGGTATTCCAGCCCAGGAGTTGCAGCATATTTTTGAGCGTTTCTATCGTACCGATGCCTCGCGCTCACGCCGCACCGGGGGATTTGGGCTTGGGCTAGCTATTGTCCACGATCTCATGACCGCTATGGGAGGATCCATCAACGTGACTAGCACTGTCGGGCAAGGCACACGTTTCTGTGTGTTACTCCGGAGTAATACTCCGGAGTATCTCCTCTCTCCAAACTCTCCAGTATGATAGAATAGAGATGGGATGCATAAGCCTCCGATTTTGTTCTACCCTTATCCCGGAGTTCTGTACGAGAGGAGCATACACGGCTGGAATCTATACTTGTGGTCGAAGACGATGTTGCGCTTTGCGATCTCCTACGTACCCATCTTGAAGCAGACGGATATACTGTCGTTCAGGCATTCGATGGGCTTGCGGCTCTGGCCGCAGTGGAACAGTATCATCCTCAGTTGATCATTCTAGACTGGATGCTTCCTGGCATGGATGGACTGGCGGTTTGTCGGCGCGTGCGCCAGCAACATCTCATGCCGATCATCATGCTTACCGCACGTACTGAAGAGGTAGACCAGATTCTCGGACTTGAGGTAGGAGCCGACGATTACATCGCCAAGCCGTTCAGTATCCGTCAGGTGCAGGCACGTGTAAGAGCGATGCTACGGCGAGTCGAACTGGATACACACCATCCTGAGATTGCATCTCCATCTTCGCCAGCGCCCCCCTCCTTACCAGTGACATCACTTCCAAGCTCCTCATTGGTGCCAGCACCTCTAGCACGTGGAGCGCTCTCCATTTCCCAGGCAGAGCACCTGGTACAGGTTGATGGACAGGAGATTGACCTGACCCCTAAGGAATATGATCTGCTGGTGCTTCTGGTCGCGCATCCCGGCTGGGTTTTTAAACGCGAGGTGCTCTTACAGCAAGTCTGGGGAGATAGTTATGAAGGCTTTGATCGTACTATCGACAACCACATGACGCGCCTGCGCAGAAAACTTGGTCAGGTGGGTGAAAAAATCGAGACTGTCTGGGGAGTCGGCTACCGCTTCAAAGCGTAAAGAGCCAGCAAAGTCGTAAGAACCTGTTCACCTCAGAGTTTTCATCTGACAGACATCTCATGCAAGAGTCGGGCGCGCCACGATGGCACGCCCGGCTCCGACAAGAACTGCTTGTCCTTTCTCTCTTCCAGAGATCTCAGACCATAGGGCCTGTGGCCTCGCTTCTTTCCCTCTCGAAAGGCAAGTCACTCCCGGGGGAGAAGCGGTCTGCACCCACCACCCGAACCTGTCTGCGCTCCATGAGAGCCTGCCAGACACCCATCCCTGCCAGCAAGAGCACCCCTGCAATACAGAGCCAGGCGAATAGATCTCCAACGCGAGAGTAGAGGGTCCAGGTCCCCTTCACCGGGACGTAGGCGATCATGGTTTGCTGATCGGTCGTGAAGTAGTCCGTCGCCGCCAGCACGCGCCCCTCTTCATCCACCGCCATCGAGAGCCCGCCGGTGGCTTGTCGTACCAACGAGTAGCCGTTCTCAATGGCGCGGAAGGTGGCATTGTGGGTATGCCAGGGGTCAGCAGCTTGCCAATCGTTGGAGGGAAGCAACATGATATCCACCCCCTTGCTCGCTGCCTGCTGCATCCAGGAGGGAAAATCGGCATCAAAACAGATGGCTGTGGACAGCCGCCCATAGGGGGTCTGCACGACGGGAGCCGGGTTGGCCGACGACGCAAAGGGGTCCAGACCGGGAACTGGGTGCGCCTTATTATATGTCGAGAGGACCCGACCATCGGGACCGATGAGTACGGCCTGATCACGGATAGTAGCGGGGGGCTGGAACACGCCGAGTCCCATATCCAGGTAGATGTGCTCGGAACGTGCCAGGGTCGCGGCCCGCCTGATCAGGTCGGCTTCATCTGAGGCCAGGACCTGTGCCCCCACCTCTGGCCAGATCACGATTCTGGCTCCGGCGCGCGCCTCGGCCTGGGTGCGATCCAGCAGCTCGTTGTCCAGGGTCGAAAGTCTCGCACGCAAGTGCGCGGGGTTGCTCTGGACCATCTGCATCATTTCCCTTGGCCCGGGAGTGTGTTGATAGGTGTTTGCGGCTGCACTGATGCCAGCCACCCGAACGGTCTGCGAGGAGGGAGCAAAGAACGTGAGTCGCAGGCATCCGAAGAGCAAAACCAGCACGAGCGCTCCACTATACAGCAGCGTGAGAGGACGAATCCTGGGCCAGGCAAAGCGCTGCTCCCAGATCCCGTTGCCGATAGAGGCAAACCAGGCCATGAGGAAGCTGACGCCGTAGATGCCGGTGACGGAGAGCAGTTGTAAGAGCGGTAAATTGCCATACTGGGTGTAGGCAAGCGAGATGAGCCCCCCATAGGGCGTGAAAGAAATGAGGTATTCACAAGCTGCTTGACAAGCGGGGAAAAGCAGGGTCGCCAGCACCCCACTCACCCGGCCGAGCCGAGGGGCAAGCAGTCGGTCCAGCAGGTAGGGCAGCGCCAGAGCCGTGCCGAAGAGTGGGAACGCCACGATCCAGCCGGGATGCAGCAAATCTGACTCGTAGAGAAAGAAAAGCATGGCGCTCACCTGGGTCAACCAGACGAGAGGGAAGCCGATGAACGGGCTACGCGTGCGCGTAAAACGCAGGAGCAAGAGCGGAGAGAGCCAGGCGGCTAGAGAAAGCTCCCAGCGTCCACTCACGGCAACCAATGAGAGAAGGGTGCCGAGCACCAACCACAGGTACCCGGTACGGTCCGTAGGGACTGACAATTGAGCGGAAGAACGTTTCTGCATTTGGTATCTATCCTCCTAAATGAAAGGCAAAATTGCGATATGTGAAGCCTTGTTTGTGCATCCATCAGAAGGATAGTGCTTAATTATCACCTCCATGTGTCAAATGGGTGTCGTTTGTGTCATCAGCATGCCGGGCAGAGGAATGGTTGCAGGAAACGAACGGTTTCGAGACGACTCAACTGACACGCCGGATGTGTCAGAACTGAGAACACAGGAGCCAACAAGGTTGCGCGACACTCCTACCCTGCATTCGTGGGTGTTACGCCACCAGCACCTAGGCTTTCAAGGCTTCCAATCGTTGACGGAACATCTCGCGTTGTCG
>DATAYF010000477.1:0-21073 GCA_036272735.1 Ktedonobacteraceae bacterium | reverse complement strand
ACTCAGCCAATTTTGTCACGGCTGTGGAACCTGCGTGAAAAAGCCGGTATCCCAGAGATGGCACCACTGTCCCTGTGGCATCGGTCCTGTGCAGCGGGATCTGTATTCGGCGTTCCTGGCGGCCTATCTTGATGCAGCAGATCCCATTCCCTCATGTTCCCGGTACACAGTACCCTGGGAAGGTGCGGAGGCGCGCCTGCGGGCGGTGCATTAGCGATTGCAACAACGGGCAAACGCGTGGCAGGTCTTGCCGCCGTCGCATGGGTATTCCCCGTGCCAGAGTCCGTCCGCCCAAAAGTCTGAGCGAACCAACACCAGAGCCACTCTTCCTCCTGAGACGAGGAAGGTTGGAAGCGTGGAAGGACCGCCCAGAACCTCCCGTGCTTTAGCCGGGAGAGTCTTCAGCCGGCATCGAATATAAAAAGTAGAGACATTGTTTCATAGCATAGGGGCCAACGCAGCGACCCTATAATAGACAAAAATTTGAGCAACAAAGAAGGATTATACGATGACACAAACTACCAATGCTCAGTCGGTAGGCAAGCGTCCGGTACGAGAACGTGTTGGGCTGGTTATAACCCCAAACAACGCCGGTCAGGTTGTGCAGGATATTATCGCGGCAGAGGACGCTGGAGTGCAACAAATCTGGATGACGCAAGGCACGCCTGCACCGGATACCTTGACTATTTTTGCGGCTGCCGCAGCCCGAACCAGCAGCATACGTCTAGGCACGGCGGTCGTCCCTATCTATCCACGGCATCCACTGGCCCTGGCACAGCAGGCGCTCTCGATCAGTGACATTGCCCCCGGACGTTTGCGTTTAGGAATCGGACCTAGCCACCGCCCCGTCATCGAAGGAGTATACGGTTTGGCAATGGGATCGCCGATGACCTACCAGCGGGAATATGTAGAGGTTTTGCGCGATGCGCTCTGGAAAGGCAACGTAGACCAGCATGGGCAATACTTCAACGTTGTGACCAAATTTCCACGCACGCCGCAGGTACCCATTCTGATCTCCGCGCTCAGACAGAAAGCCTTCCACCTGGCGGGCGAGATTGCTGATGGGGCCATCTCCTGGCTGTGCCCCGTTCCATATCTCCTCAATACAGCATTACCAGCGCTACGTGAGGGAGCGGCCAGTATTCACCGGCCAGCTCCACCACTAGTGGCACATGTGCTGGTCGCGTTACACGATAACCGCCAGAAGGGATTGGCGGCCGCACGCCAGTCGCTGCAACGCTACGCGCAGCTTCCATTCTACGCCAATATGTTCGCCGACGCAGGCTTCCCCGTTGCCAGTGATGGCAGCATATCGGACAAATTGGTGGATAGCCTGGTCATTTCAGGCGACGAGACCGCCGTTACGGCACGGCTACGCGAATTGCTCAACGCGGGACTCGATGAAGTTCTGGCCTTGCAGATTCCTGTCGAGGATGCAACAGGCGAGCAGAAACGGCTTATGCAATTGATAGGGCAACACTAACATACGGAAAGCAAGCGGGCGATAATGGCTTCCGAAGCCATTATCGCCCGCTTGCTTTCCGTATTCTATACTAGGCATCTTTGGGATCATTATATACAATCGCGCGCTTCACCTGCTCGATCAGGTCGGTAACAGGGATGCCACGTGGGCAGGCATCCGAGCAGTTGAAGATGGTACGGCAGCGCCAGACACCATCGCGCTGGCCCAGAATTTGCATGCGCTCGGAGGCTCCCTGGTCACGACTATCGAAAATGAAACGATGTGCATTGACAATCGAGGCTGGACCAACCCAATTGGGATTCCCCCAGATAGATGGGCAGGAGCCGGTACACGCGCCACACAAAATGCACTTTGTGCCCTCATCAAAACGGGCGCGGTCCTCTTGACTCTGTAAGCGCTCGGTACCAGGTTCGCTATCATCGTTAATCAGGTATGGCTTAATCGACTTATACTTCTCGAAGAAGTTATCCATATCCACTACCAGATCCCTGATTACTGGATAGCCCAGCATCGGCTCAATCGTCACTTTCGTGCCCACATCACGGATCAGCACCTTACAGGCCAGGCGGTTGCGTCCATTGATACGCATGGCATCGGAGCCACACACGCCGTGAGCACAAGAACGCCGGTAAGTGAGCGTACCATCCATGGTCCACTTGACCGTATTTAAGGCGTCGAGTAGACGATCAATCGGATCAGCCTCAACCCGAAATTCATCCCAATATGGCTTTTTATCGCGCTCCGGGTCATAGCGCTTGATACGCATCAGAATTTGCATACGATAACTCCTCATCACCCAAAAGAAAGGTTAGTATTTGCGTTCCTTGGGCTTGAATACTGGATCGTCTATCAGGATTACATCTTTATAGTCCAGGCGAACGTCGTGCGCACTGTCTCCTTTGTAGATCAGTGTGTGCTTGAGCCAGTTGGCATCGTCGCGCGTAGGATAGTCCAGGCGATAATGTGCCCCGCGACTTTCGGTACGCACCAACGCGCCATGAATGGTGGCCTCCGCACAATCGAGCAGGAAACCAAGTTCAATGGCCTCGACCAGCTCGGTATTGAAGCGCTTGCCTTTATCCTGCAACTGGATTTTCTTGTAGGTATCCTGCAAGCCATCAATGGCATCCAGAGCGTGGCGCAGTCCCTTATCCTGGCGCTCGACAAAGACATTATCAATCATCTCGTTCTGCATCTCCGAGCGCACGCGGGCAGCCGATTCGCCGCCGGTGGAGGAAAAGAGGCCATCGACCATCTCACGAGCACGCGCCTCTGGCTTATCGGGCAACTGCACATGATCGTTTTCTTGAATAAAGCGCGCCATATCTTTACCGGCACGGCGACCGAATACGATCAAGTCTACCAGCGAATTCGTGCCCAGGCGGTTAGCGCCATGCACCGAGACGCAGGCGACCTCACCAGCGGCATAGAAGCCCGGCAGCGGCGTCCATTGTCCATCGACGACAACGCGACCATCGATATCGGTGGGGATACCACCCATCGCGTAATGCGCGGTTGGCTGAATGGGCACCGGCTCGTTGATCGGCTCGACCCCCAGATAGTTACGGGCGAAGTCGGTGATATCCGGCAGCTTCTCGTTCAGCACCTTAGCGCCCAGGTGGCGCAGGTCGAGGTAGACATAATCCTTGCCATCGACACCGTTACCATCGTGGACTTCCTGGATGATGCAACGCGAGACGATATCACGGGGAGCCAGATCCTTCAGCGTCGGCATGTAGCGCTCCATGAAGTACTCGCCTTTGCCATTGAGCAGCTTCGCGCCCTCACCGCGTGCCCCCTCACTAAGCAACACACCGACCTTGTACAGACCCGTGGGATGAAACTGGTACATCTCCATGTCTTGCAGCGGGAGGCCACGGCGATACGCCAGCGACATGCCATCGCCCATGCAGGCAAAAGCGTTGCTGGTTACGCGCCAGGCTCGACCGTAGCCACCGGTCGCGAACATGACCGCTTTCGCGTGAAAGGTGCTGATCTCGCCACTGCGAATCTCCATCGCCACCACACCGCAGGCCC
The DNA here is from genome assembly GCA_036272735.1 of Ktedonobacteraceae bacterium. GTDB lineage: Bacteria > Chloroflexota > Ktedonobacteria > Ktedonobacterales > Ktedonobacteraceae > DATAYF01. The sequence continues at coordinate 17,553 of DATAYF010000477.1, read as the reverse complement.
GGCCCTCGTTCATCAGCAGATCGAGCACGAGATACTCGTTGAAGAAGCTCACTTCGTTCTTGATCGCGTTCTGATACATCGTTTGTAGGAGCATATGCCCGGTGCGGTCAGCCGCTTTACACGAGCGATGTACGGGAGCTTCACCAAAGTTTCTGGTATGGCCGCCAAAGAAACGCTGGTCGATTTTGCCTTCCGGCGTGCGGTCGAAAGGCAGACCACGATGCTCCAATTCAATGACAGCCTCTATAGCATCACGCGTGAGGACCTCCGCCGCGGGCTGGTCCACCAGATAGTCGCCACCCTTGACGGTATCGTACATATGCCACTTCCAATGGTCCTCTTCCAGGTTGCCTAGCGCGGCTGCCACACCGCCCTGGGCGGCTCCCGTATGAGAGCGTGTCGGGTAGACTTTTGTCAGCACAGCAACGCTGATGCCCTGTAATTGCATGGCTGCCATTAAACCAGCACCGCCAGCACCAACAATAATTACATCAAATTTATGATACATTAGCTTGTCCTCATTTTGTGCAGCTCACGGCCGGATTGACCGAAGCAGGGCCAATCGCCCCGGCAGGATGGGAAGGGAAGGTAATTAGAGTAATCGTCCCCAACATAAAGAAAGCAATCAGCATGACGCCCACAATCGACAGAGCTGCCAGGCGCGTGCGAGCATTACGTATATAGTCATCGATAACGATACGCAAACCATTCATACCATGCGTCAGGCCCAGCGTCAACAGCAGCCAGTCAAACACGCGCCAGAATGGATTGGCGTAGCGACCAACCACAAAAGCGTAGGTTGTACACGCGACGTCGTTGGACGCGTGCATGATAATCAGGTGAGTAATCACCAGAAAGACCAGGACGATACCAGAAACGCGAAAGTAATACCAGGAAAAAGTCTCGAAGCCACCTCCAGCGGGGCGGGGACCTTTCCCAGTTGAAATACGCATCATGAAATACTTTCCTCCGTACAGGTTTCAGTTACACCAGATTTGCGATCCATGCTATTAATGACCAGCGGCGACCGTCAGCCCAGGAATAGCAATGAACCAATACGCCACCGACGCCAGGGCTGGCCTGAGTATAACAAATGCCATAGGAATAAAAACAAGGATAGTAATTGCCAGCACGATTGCAAACATGACCTGCTGGTAACGTACGCCCTTCTTCCAGAAATCGATCACGATAATGCGAATGCCGTTAAACGCGTGATAAAACACGGCGGCCACCAGCGCGAGTGAAAGCAAACGAACAACCACAAGATCAAAGAGCCGGATACCATCGTTATAGACGGTGGGACCAAAGCTCAAGAGCGAAATATCGACAATGTGGATGCATAAGAAAAGCAGCAGGGCCAGTCCTGTAACACGATGGAACAGCCATGACCACATGCCAGATTGACCTTTGTACATCTTTTCCTCAATTCCGGTAGTGGATAGGGGGCAAAAAGTTGGGAGACGGGTGTGATATTTGGATGCAAATAACACGCCATACCAGTAGCATCAACACTCGCCACGCTGAGCACCCCCTTGTGCATACCTCTGATTTAGTGACGTTGTATTTCCTATTATACTGCACTGCTGGAGCACACGCAAAGGGCTGACAGTGTAACACCCAGGGCTTGCCTATGCTGCTCGGCAAAGCAAGGACGCGTGGGAAGAAGATAATGGTCCCCCCCCGCCTACACCACTACACCACCTACACCTGACGTAAAGTGGCTTTATAAGCCGATTTAGGGCCATTTTTTGACCTACACCTGGCACCTACGCCTTCTCTGCTCAACGCGAACGTTTTTTGCAGGGATTGCCCATACTCAAGCCAATTTTCTGCTTGTTAGCCGCCGCTGGAGTAAGCTGACACGCTAATTGTTGCGATAGCGCAACACATCGTTCCCTGGCAGGAGGTTCCAGCCTCCTTTCCAGTTATTTTGCACCTGACAATCTTCTATTCTTCCACTCGCTTCTCCATATACAGTGATACCATAGCCTTTATTCTCATGAATAGTACAACGCTGGATGCTGAGCGTACCTTCCTTACCAATAGTGATGCCGGTGTGCGCATTGTGCGAGATATCACAATCTTCAATCCTCCCCATGCCATTACCGTACACATAGACCCCTCCCTGACGGCCACCGTAGATACGACTGTGTTGAATAAGAGGGTCAGACCGCTCGACGATAAACACGCCCGCCTGTACATTGTCATAAATGCTACAATCCACGATGGTGCCGCGAGCATGATTGACAATATGAATGCCGCTCCCCTGGCTGGCAAAGATCGCGCAATGCTGTAGGAGTGGATCAGCATCGTCCTCGATAACAACGGCAGCCCATAAATGATCGTGAATATCGCAATCCTCTATACGTCCTCGCCCCTCATCATAGATGTAGATACCATTGCTTGCGCCATCATAGATTTGACAGAGTGCGATACGCGGATCGGCCTTTCCACGAATTACAATGCCAGATCCTTTGTTGCCAACAAGCTCACAATTTTCGACCACCCCCTTGCTTGCAGCGGCAAACAGCATAGCATCGCCACGGCAATCATGAATCTTGCATTGTTGAATAAGCGGCTCAGCCTCAGCATTACGGCTGGAGATACACACCTGTGCCATTGAGCTGATATCACAATTTTTGATCAGGAGTTGACCGACAGCAATATCGATGGTAGTAAACTGCCGCGTCCCCTGCTCACGTCCACGAATGGTTAGGCCGCGTATTGTAGCCGTGTCGGTCTGCATCATAATACAACTCGCATCGGTATTGGCGAGAATAATTTGGGCAAGCGAACCATCGCCAATGATCTCCACCGGTTTATCCAGCACGAGCTGTTCATGATAATAACCAGGACGCACCAGAATACGCATGCTAGCCCTGGCATGTTCCAACGCTTCACAAATGCTAGAGAAATTTCCATTGCCTGCTTGATCGACGACGATGGTATTACCGATCATTGGGAAAGCCACGGTTGGCTGGGCAGGTTGCACAGGATTTTGTACCACTAGCGGTTTCTGCACAGGTTGCGGTTGCGGAGCTATTAATGGCAATGGGAGTTGAGAAGGCGTTTGTGGCATCGATGCTATACGAAAACGTTGCGCGATATCAAGCAAGCGTTGCTGCACCACAAGGGCATCGTCTGGCCGTTTATCGCGCTTCATCTCGATCATTTGCATAATCAATGCCACGACCTCGTCGCCACCAGGCACGTTGGGCAGCGCTAGCACGGGAAATTGAAATGGGTCGCTGCTAGGATCGTAGCCTGAAAGCATACGATAGAGGGTGGCACCCAGACTGTAGATATCCGAACGAGGAGTTGTTTGGGAACGTCCATACTGTTCGGGTGCCGCATAACCAGGAGAACCGAGAGCGACCGTATCACGCGATTGCCCAACCTTGAAGAAGCGCGCGATACCAAAATCAATCAAGTAGACATTGTCATCGGCAGCGAGCATAATATTGGCGGGTTTGAGGTCACGAAAGATAATAGGCTGTGGACGGGTGTGCAGATAGTGCAAGGCGTGGCATAGGTGGAGGGCGATCTGGATGGTCTCGGATAAGGTACAGGTATGGGTAGGTAAACGATTCAGACGATTTTCTAGCGTCTCACCCTCGATGTAGTCCATTACCAGATACCAGCGGGAGTGCTCGCTAAAGTGATCGTAGATATGTGGAAGGTTGGGATGGTTGAGTCGCGCCAGAATCAGGGCCTCGCGCTCTAAAGACTCGGTCGCCTCCTTGTACTGCTGGAGATTCAAACTGCTCTGGCCCAGCTCTTTGACGGCGCGTAACGCCCCACCAAAGCGTAAGTCCTCTGCCTGGTACACAGCCCCCATACCACCCCGGCCCAATAATCGCACCACGCGGTAGCGTTGTTCAAGCAGAGCATCGGCGGCAAGTTGGCCCGTTTGTGAAGAAGTTACCTGATCTGTTGCGGCAGAAATAGAGGTTGTATCCTGTAGTGGTTCGCCGCACGACACGCAAAAACGAGATTGCAAGCGATTGGCAGCCCCGCAGCGACCACAAAACTGATGGGTGGACGACATACATAACTCCATTTTCCATTAACACCATATACATTCATATAAAGGTTTCGTACTTATTATGAATGCAAGAAAATATAACCAACAGTCGCCTTCCGATATCTTTATTAGTGCCTATAGAAATAGATAAGTGTAAAATACCATGTGGCATATGAAACTGTCAATTGCACTTCGAAAAATCAGGTTTTTTCGTCACGCCCCTTTCAATTCTGACGAAAATAGTGTATATTTTGAATGCTTCGAGAAAGGCAGGATGGCATGAAACGAAAACTACTGATACTGGTGATCGGCCTCGCCATTTTGCTTATCCTCACCTGGGCTGGTGCAATTCTCCCCGACATTCTCCCTCAACATCCAACTGCACACGTCCAAACAGCCAACGCTGGACCATATCACATCACGCTACAAACCGATCCCAACCCACCACACAGTACCCAGACAGCTACCCTTTCATTGCGTATCACGCACGGCACGGCCCAGCAACTGGTGACCAACGCCCATGTCACGCTCACTACCAATATGGAAACGATGGATATGGGGACGGATCATGCTACAGCACGACAAACGGTGCCCGGTACCTATCAAGTACCACTACAATTTTCCATGGGTGGCCCCTGGGATGTGCACATCACTGTAGAAGCGCCAGGGACAGCACCAGCAAGCACAACCTTCAAAGTTACTGCACAATAGGGGATATAAGAAAGAATGGCTGCAACCGAGGTTCCATATGTTAGAAGATGTGATATGCAGAACCCCGACTTTCCAGTGGGTTAAAGATGAGAGAAAAGAAGAAGGTTATTCGAAAAACAATAGGCCATAGAAGATGGAGAGCCATCCACTATTATGTACGGTTCTCCATCTCGACTATTCCTGTCACTCTACTTGCGCCTGTGCATCCTTGACCACACTTGCCAGCGCCTTGATGAACAGTGGCGAAGTGTTCATCGACTCGATACGCGCAAACTGGATACCGTGCTCTTCTGCCTGCTCACGCGCTCCAATCTCGATATCGTAGAGGATCTCTAGATGATCGGCTAAGAACTGCACCGGAGCAATCAGCACGTGCGTCTCGCCACGTGCCTTCAATTCAGGCATTACGTCGGCGAAATCTGGCTTGAGCCACTCTTCCGGCGTGTGGCCCGCGCTTTGATAGCAAAATCCCCAACGATCATCAGCCAGACCCACCATTTTCGCAACTGCCACCGCCGTTTCCTTGAGATCGTTGATGTAGTCCGGCTCGTTCTCAACCACGCGCTTAGGCATGCTGTGCGCCGTGAGCAGTACCGGCACATGTTCGCGTAGCGTCGCGGGGAAGCGTTCCAATGCCTGACGAATACGCTCGGCCAACGCTTGCAAGAAGTAGGGCTGCATATGCCAGTCCTCGGCAATCGCCAGCCGCAAGTCGTCGCGATGCAGGTTCGCCACCGCTTCGCGCAGCGTACGCACATAACCACTCATGATGATCGGCGAGTACTGCGGAGACATGATAATGCCAACAAGCTCCTGCACACCACGGGCCACGTCGGGCACAACATCAGCAATAAATGGCGGGGCAAAGCGCATACCCGCGACCACATGGTAGGTGGCAGCAGCGCCGCTCTCGCGGTTCAACGTCTCTTCCAGCGCCGCCGCCTGTTCGCGGGTAATGCGCAACAACGGTGAACCACCGATCAAATCGTAGCGACGATGAAACTCGGTGAGCACTTCGGGAGACGGATCGCGCCCGCCGTAGACGTTTTTGATGTAGACCGGAATATCATCAAGCGTCGCCGGTGAACCGTAGGTCATCAGCATGACGCCAATCTGTTTCTCTGCCATACGTTTTCCTCTATCGCGAATGTATATATTTACTACTTCTCCGAAAACCTGAGCGCGTAGCGCTAGCCACGTCAGTGGCGTTGGTTTTCGGAATAAGGTCTTAGCGTTGCGTCTGTTCATGTATCGTATCGACGAGGCGACGCAGCAGGTCGGGATCAGATGTCGCGGGCATCGCGTGCCCAAAATTGAAAATATGACCGGGACGATTGGCGGCCCGCTGCAAGACATCACGCATGCCCGCCTCGATTACGGGCCAGGAGGTCAACATCAACGCTGGGTCAAGATTACCTTGAATACCACGCTCGAAACCGATCTGCTCCCAGGCCGTATCCAGGTCCATGCGCCAATCAATGCTCAACACATCGCCGCCCGCCTCAGCCATGCTATCGAGTAGCGCGCCGGTGCCGGTACCAAAATGAATCGCTGGCGTGCCTGTCTGCTTGACAGCCGCGAAGATACGTTGTGTGTAGGGTAGGACGAACTTGCGGTACGTGCTCGGATTGATCGAACCCACCCAGCTATCGAAAAGCTGCACGACGTCGACGCCCGCCCGCACCTGCGCCACCAGATAGCCGGAGATAACCGTCGTCAGTTTCTCCATCAGCGCGTGCCACAATTCGGGTTGACTGTACAGCAGCGCTTTAGCGGTACGATAGTCGCGCGATGGGCGGCCTTCGATCATATAGCAAGCCAGCGTAAAAGGCGCGCCAGAGATGCCGATGATCGCCTGCTTTCTTGCCAATTCCTCATGCAACAGGCGAATGCCACCCATGACAAATGGCGTAATCTCTGCACTGGTGGGAGTACGCAGCGCCTCGACATCGTGCATATTGCGGATGGGATTGTGAATAATCGGACCAACCGCAGGCTCAATGTGTAGCTCGATCCCCATCTCTTCAACGGGCAGCATAATATCAGCATACAGCACGGCCGCGTCTACGCCCAATTCTCTAATGGGGATGAGCGCAACGCTCGAACTCAACTCCGGCGTCTTGGCAATCGTCATTACATCGTATTTTTTCAGCATCTCTCGATAAACGGCGAAACCACTTCCACCCTGACGCATAAACCAGACCGGCGTCGCATCGGGCTGCTGATGATGGCAGGCGGCCATAAAGCGCGCCACCCCGCTACGTGTTCTAGACGAAGTCGAAAGCTTTTTCTCCTCTTGCATGACTATACGAATACTCCCTTTTACCTCTGGGTCTCCGCGTGCACAGCTTCCACAAGTTGGCGCAACAGGTCGGGATCAGTAGGAGCCAGCACGCCGTGCCCCAGATTGAAAATGTGACCCGGACGGTTAGCGGCTCGCTGTAGCACGTCGCGCATCGCTGCTTGTATGATTGGCCAGGAGGTCAGCAACAACGCGGGATCAAGGTTGCCCTGCACACCATGCTCGAAACCGACTCGTGCCCAGGCATCATCAAGATCAACCTGCCAGTCAAGGCCGATAATATCGCCACCGGCTTCGGTCAACGACTCTAATAATGCGCTGGTACCGGTTCCAAAGTGGATTGCTGGCGTGCCTGTCTGCCCGACGGCCTCGAAAATACGCCGCACATAGGGTTGCACGTAGTGTTGGTAGACGCTGGGGCTGAGCGCGCCTATCCAGCTATCAAAAAGCTGCACAGCATCCACGCCTGATTGCACCTGTTCAAGCAGGTAACGCGCGGTCACCGTCGCCAATTTTTCCATCAAGGAGTGCCATAGTTCGGGCTGACCGTACATCATCGCTTTGGCGTTGCGGTAATCGCGCGAAGGACGCCCCTCGACCATGTAGCAGGCCAACGTAAAGGGCGCTCCAGCGAAGCCGATCACAGCCTGCTTGCCATCAAGTTCGCGACGCACGATTTCGATTGCGTGCATCATAAATGGTGCAATCTCCGCGCCTGCCGGCACGCGTAACGCCTCAATATCCTGCTGAGTGCGGATAGGATGGTGAATAACCGGTCCTACTTCATGCTGGATCTCAAACGGGACACCCATTGCTTCTAGCGGCACCATGATATCGGAGTAAATGATTGCCGCGTCCACGCCCAACTTTTCAATGGGCATCAAAGTCACTTCGGCGCTCAGTTCCGGCGTCTTCACCATCGTGAGCATGTCGTATTTCTGGCGTAGAGCACGGTACTCTGCCAGGCAACGTCCCGCCTGGCGCATAAACCAGATCGGAGTCGCGTCGGGTTGTCTATGATGGCAGGCATCGAGAAAGCGTGCAACGCCCGTGCGTGCGGGCAGCACCGCATTCGTCCTGGTATTCTGCATATAAAATTTCCTTACTGCTTACCCGAACGCTTGAACGCGCAGCGCTAGTGGCGTTGATGTTCGGAATAAGAGTGTATTCAGCACAAAATGTGCCTCCCAAACAGGGTCGGGCGTATACATCATTCGCTACACGCCTACGGGATGCTTATCCTACATATCATAACGTGTTTCAGTAGGGTATGGCAATGATAAACCTACAAGAATCTCAACAAAAGTACATACGAACAGAGAAATTTGAGATATTTTTAATTATGGTTGTGCTTCTTCGAGGACGTATGTTGACTCTTTGAAGAAGCTTGATGATGTTGCGACACTGGCTCTGCTGTCACCTTTACTGTCGGCCTCGCTCTTATCGTTGGGCTAGGGGTCATGGTCATTTGGGTAGGAATTGTATGAATGACGGTTGGAGCAGACGTCGGTGGCCTATTTCCACCACCGAGCATGGCGAAGCCTAACAAGGGAATAGCAAGAAACGCCAGCACAATAATAGCCGCGAACGCAGCTTTACGCGATGTAGAAAGCGATTCGATCCGCGACGAAAATGACGATAGTGAAGAGACGGGCACGATTTGAATATCGACTGGCAAGGCATTTTGCGGCATCTGTATTGTTGCCTCGTCAACGCTGGCGAAAGGTACCTGCACTGTTTGCTCTTCGATGGTCATCGCGCGCTGATACGCCTGGTACAGATCACGGGGCGTAGCAATGCGCTTTTGTGGGTCCTTTTCTAGCGCTCCTAGAATGACCTGATCAACAGAAAAAGGAATAGCCACGTTAAACTTCGAAGGTGGTTCAGGAGTGTCTTGTAGATGTTTCCACACAATGGAAACCGGGGTCGTCCCCTTAAAAGGCACGCGCCCCGCCAACATCTGGTACAGCAAAATACCAAGCGCGTAAGTATCGCTGGCCGGGGTAGCCGGAACATCCACCAGTTCGGGGGCCATATACTCGGGAGTGCCAATCAAATAGCCAGATTGCGTCAGACTATGGTCCGTGCCAGTGCTTTTGACCAGCCCGAAATCAGCCAGGTAGGCATAGTGATCGTCGCGCATCAACACGTTTGTGGGCTTAATATCGCGGTGCACAACGCCGTGCTCATGAGCGAACTGCAACGCCCCGGCGATTTGCTCCAAAATCTCTCCGGCATCGGTTAATGTTAATGGGCCACGTGCCAGGCGTTTGTTGAGCGTGCCATGTTGAATATACGGGGTGACTAGATAATACCAGGGTCCATATTCGCCATCATCCAGCGCGGGCAAAATGTGAGGGTGCTTTAGCTCGGCAACAGTTTTCACCTCGCGGCGAAAACGCTCGAAATGATCCATGCTACTGTCGCGCACCATTTTCACCGCGACCAGTTCCCCGGTCTCTTGCTGCTCTGCCAGATATATTTCCGCCATGCCCCCCCGCACCAAATGTTGCGTAATGCGATAGTTGTTAAGAATAGCGCCAATTAATTCCATAAGATAGTATCTTTTCGTCTATATACAAAGCGCCAGAAGCGCTGAAGTTTTCAAAAATGAATTGAGGAATATACGTACGAATATTTACATACCAATACTGATACGATTTTACGTTGCGTAAAGATTACTTCTTGCATTGAAACCGCCAGAGGTACCAGGACCAGCATGCACCCAGGTGCGAAATGCATTTATCGAGCGCCAAAAGCATGGTCCACCCCGCTCCGAACACTATTGGCTAAGAGCATACTCAGATCGCTTTTTCTATGGTACACTACAGTTATCATAGAAAGGACTTATTGGTATGCCACAAGATATAGATGCAATCGGCCAGGCTGCACTAGAATATCTCGCGCTCAAGCATGCCGCCCGCGAACTGGCTTTGCCGAAGTCGCGAGCCACTATCCGCTATTGTGCGAACAGTATTCGCGCCGTACATCGCCACGAATACGCCAAAGCTGCCGAACTGCGCACCCAGGCGGCGACGCTCGTCGCGGAAATGGCCGCCGATCTCCGTGACCACCAGGATATTTACTACGCTGGCTTTGTGCAGGATGCTCAAAAAGAGTACGCGGAAGCCGTCACCTTTGCGGCGCTCGCTCAACAACACCCCTTGCCTACTCCTAACGAAATCGCGGTAGGGTATGCCGCTTATCTCAACGGCCTGGCAGAAGCGGTCGGCGAGATGAGACGCTACCTTCTGGATCAGTTACGCCGTGGAAATTTCAATGATTGCGAAACGTATTTGAACAATATGGACGACATCTACGCACTGTTGACGACGGTAGATTTTCCCGACGCGATCACTGGCGGTTTGCGACGCGTGACCGATGCCACGCGTGGTATCTTGGAAAAAACCAGGGGGGATCTCACCGCAGCCATCAATCAAGCACAACTACAAGCATCTATGCAGGCATTGCAACAAGAACTACACCGGTACTTTCAACAACAAGATAACCATGCATAACAGTGCATTTTTCTTGTGTTAGTATACTACAATTAGTCGCTTTCCGTGTCACACAGTACAATTCTCATCAGTAGTTTTTGCTGCTTCGTACACGTAATTGCTTACGGTATTGCGCAGAATTCATACATCATTATTGCTTATATTATCATTAATCGCCTGCACTATGCAAAGAGGAGTGCATTATGACAAGTGAAAATTTGAAGAATACGGACCCCAACGTGAAAGACGCCAATCCAGACAATTCGTCTCACGTGGTAATGGCCGACTCTGTTCAGGCTGAGGTAATCCCTACCATCCCTATAGAGTCATTAGAGACGATCAATGCGCTACAACCCGAGGTCTCGGTGCATTCCGTGGCCTCGACGGAGGACGTCAGTGCTCCCGCACCACTCGTCGTACAACCAGCAGAATATCACCGCACTTTCAAAGAATGGCTACAGATCTGGAAAGATGGGGTACGCCTACACTACCTGCCCCTGGGGCTAATGCCGCTGCTTGTAGGAAGTGTCCTGGCATGGATGCCAACGGTTTCGCCGCAAAATCCGCTCGGACGCTTTCATTTCCTGCATATCATCGCTGCCATCATTGCTCTTGTCCTGCTGCAAATGGGGGCCAACCTCGCCAACGACTACCATGACTATCTGCGCGGTGTTGATACCAGTAACGCGCTTGGCCCTGGCGGACTCATTCAACAAGGCTTGATTAAACCAACGCGGGTGCTCTTGTTCGGGCTGGGCTTGCTCGGCCTTGGCGCTGTGGTTGGACTCATCATTTCGTTAACAGACGGACCGCTCCTATTACTATTTGGCCTCGTCACTCTGCTCTGCGCCTACTTCTACAGCGCAACCACGCGTGCGCTCTCCACAATAGCGTTAGGAGAACTCGCCAGTTTTCTTGTCTTTGGTCCAATTCTGACCATCGGGGCCTATATGCTGCAATCGGGCGGAAGTATGTCGTCACTGGCTTTGCTCTATAGTCTACCATTTGGCTGCCTGGCAGCCGCGACTATACACGCCAACAATATGCGCGACGCTGAAGACGATCAGCACGCGCACAAACACACGCTCGCCAACCTGCTGGGTGTACGTTGGAGTCGCGCGCTCTATAGCCTACTACTCGTGGTCTCCTACGCGGTCATCGTCGCGCTTGCAGTGCCCCACGGCACGCCGCACCTGATCCTCATCACGTTATGGACGTTGCCAGAAGCGGTTATAGCCTTCACCGGCGCACTCCGCACGGTCAGTCCAGCAGCGCTGCACCTGGTCATGCGTCAGACGTTGCAGATCGAGACTGCGTTCGCGATTTTGCTCATCATTGCCTTGATCATAACCACGCTCTTCCCGGTGCTTCCACTCATTCCAGCAAAGATTTTGCCCGTATAAATGATCAAGCAGCGATACGAGGAGATGACCTCCCTTGCGGGGATCATCTCCTCGTATCGCTGCTCATACGGCTTTTTAATTGATTTTCGCAACCAGTGCCGTAATATTATCCGGTCCCCCACGCTCTTTGGCCTGGGCAATCAAACGCTCGACACTTTCCTCTGAAGAATAGGTCTCAACCACCTCACGCAATTCTTCGTTACGCACCAGGCTAGAAAGGCCGTCGGTACATAACACGAGGATATCACCCATTTGGACCGGTTCGATAAACAGGTCCACTTCAACATCCTCCTGGGAACCCAGGCAACGAGTGATCACATTGCGCTGTGCGTGGGTGCGCGCCTGCTCTTCCGTGATGATGCCAGCGTGAACCTGTTCTTCTACCCAGGAATGATCGCGCGAAATCTGGCGCACTTCTCCATCACGTACAATGTATGCCCGGCTGTCTCCCACATTCGCGATATACGCGGCACTTCCCTGTACCACAGCCGCGATACAGGTCGAACCCATCCCTTTTTGAGCGTCATCAGCACCTTTGTAGACAAGCGTATTTGCGTACTTTATCGCTTGCGTCAATGCATCCGCGACATCCTCTCCACCTTGATAATAGCGGGCGCCTACCTCATCTACAGCAATTTTGCTCGCCACCTCACCGTGTTCGTGCCCACCCATACCATCGGCGACCACGAACAGCGCTCCCTTCTTTTGCAAAAGCTGAAGATCCTGGGGCACAATCGAGTTCACATTATCTTCGTTATTCGCTCGCGTACAACCAATATCGGTGCGTAAAGCTACATCAAAGCTGAGCAAGTTATTCATGACGTACTCCTTTTCCAGACCAAACAACCGGCACAGCCCTTTAACCCATGCCGTACTCTGCTCACTACTTACAGTCACCACCAGGTCACAGAACACTACCCCCCACAGCCGCGCAACTCCCCAGCTACCGTGGGTTCGCCATGCCTCACCACAACAATCACGAAAGGTTCGATACATCTCATCACCGTACTCGCGCTTGAATTGCCGTGGGTACAAAACGAGAAAAGCGCGATAACATCGTTCAGATGCCGCTATTAACCGATTTGTGGATAGATGGTGTGTCGTCATAACGTGCCTCCTTGCAGTGCTGGTCCAGACAAAAGTCGTTTAGATATCGCCACATCAACCAGTTGTGCAAGACGTTGGGACTCAGCTTGCGTCACCTTCAGACCAAAGCTGGTCAATCGGTAGTACCGGCGGCGTTCATCGTCAAGCGCGGGATCAGGACGTGTTCCCGATTCCTCAATGAGACCACTCGCTTGCATACGCTTAATCGAGCCGTACAAGGTTCCCGGTCCCATGCGCATCGTGCCAGCGGTACGTTCCTCTATTTCTTGCATGATACCATAGCCGTGCCGCTCACCATCTACGAGCGCAAGCAAGATATGAAACACTGCCGGAGTAAGTGGCAACCGTGATTCAGGATCGCGCCCTGTTTGTTTCATTACACCTCCTGATTAGTCTTTTCACATGTATCCAGTATGCCTATTATTTCTCTACCTACGTATTGAAATGCTTATATCCGCGACAGATATATCTATTGGCAATATAATACCCAAGAAGCTGATGTTTGTCAAGGTGAGCACAAAGAGGAGAGATATGCATGGGTGCACATCTCTCCTCTTTGTGTGAATGATCTAATTATTTATTTTACCGTCACGGTAAAAGGCACAACGGCGATATACATCGGGCAGATACTACCAGGCTTACACAACGCCTGACTATGGAAGACCAGTTGGGCACTGCCTGTCCCCGTCGCAACAAAGCGCCAGACGCACGCGTTGTTAGCTTTCCAGGCGTAACCGGCTGGTGGCTGTATTTGTAATATGCCTACTGAACTTGTTGGTCCTGTCCATTTGTGCCCAAAAGGCAGACGTAACTCAATCACATCCCCCTTGTGCGCGGTAATCGTTTTGTTCGCCTGCGAGGAGGTGGCGATGACGTTTGCCTGCCGTGGTGGAGAGGTAACCACCGCGTTATTGGGACAACCAGTAGCAGTACCATTACCCGCAATGCGTGTCGGCGAAGCTTTCGGCGGGGCGGTCGGTGAGGGTTGGGTGTTGCCAGAACCGCCTGTACCAGCGGTTCCGGGCTTGCTTGCGCCACCGCACGCCGCCAGCATAAGTGCAAGGATCAACAAACAGACAGCTACGAACCATTGCTTGCGTGTATAATATATTTTACGCATAGAACGTGATCTCCTTCTTCACTTCCTGTAGGATTATTCCCGAGCTATCCGCTCGATAACAGCATCGTTACTAGCATGACGTGTTCCCCTACAAAAAAGTTCCCCATCAGTATTCTCACGTTGCACGGCGTTCAAGCAATGGTTACGAGCCTGTAACCTCACATAAATGCGCAATAAGAAAATCTGCATACATTATCATAGCACCCTTTAATGACATTATGTTGTGTGAGACGCTTTTTTGCGGGCAATCGAAGGCCTTTTGGTTTTAGATGTTGGATTTTGCCCCTGCTGTAATTGGAAGATCAGTTCGGTAACTGTGGGAGCGAGGGGATCCACCACGGAACGTGTGCGATAACTTGCGCTTTCAGGTGCAATCTCATCATCTCGGTGTTGCATTTCCCCCACTTCTGTTCCTTGCATCATCGCCTGCTCCATCCATTTCGCACCACACAGACCACAAATACCATGGCTGGCCTCATAAAGTTTGGGCAACGGCGCAGGTGAGATACGTTCTCCCGCTCCATTAATCAGACATAAACACCATGCACACTGACGCAACAACATACTCCCCATCCTTTCACAGCACGCACCCCGACGATCAGCCTCCCGATTTACTGCCTCGTCGCTTCTTCTCATAATCAGTGAGATTTAGCCTTTTTTCCTGAATATAATCCATCCTATACTGTAGAACGCATAGAGAACAGAAAAGTTGCATGAACTGATATTACTGAGCATTTTGTAATGCTTCAGGTCTACTCTTCGCTCACCATGGCTACAATCTCTATATCCTATTGTACTGTGACGCTAATAATATGGTAGCCTGATGAGCCATCGGGCAGCGGCGACGCTACAGTGGGATCTTGCACATTGCCTTGCAGATCAACCGCCCGTACAACGACAGCGTAATTCCCCGCCTTTGGCGGCGTCCAGGGCAACTCCCACAGCACCCACGTCAATTGGGAAAGTGGCTTCTTGAGCAACGCTCTGTTCCAGGTCCGTCCACCATCCAGGCTGACATCGACCTCGCTAATTCCCTTGTTACCTGAAAAAGCGACGCCCGCGACATACGTCGGTTGACCCACTTTGAGCGTCATCCCATCTCGCGGCGTATCGATGCGCGATGTCATTTTTATAGGAGCGGCGTCACTCCAACCACGATTCTGCCAATAGCCCTGATAATCCTGATCGGTCACCTCGATCTTTGTGATCCATTTGACGTGCTTCATCCCATAGATACCCGGCACGAGCAAACGTGCAGGATAGCCACGTTCCTGTGGTAAAGTAGCCCCATCCATATGTACCGCGACAACGGTGGTCGGCTCTAACGCCTTCGCCAGGTGAATGCTATCGCTATAATCGTCAGCGGCGTACAGCACCACCTTGGTTGCTCCCGGCTTCACGCCACCGGCCTTGTTAAGAAGTGTCTCCAGACGAATACCTTCCCATAAGGCATTGCCCATATATGGGCCGCCGACCTCATTGCTCACGCACATCAGCGATTCGTATTGCTGCTGCATCGGTAAGGCCATGAGTTGTTGATAATTCAACGTGTACGGTTGGGCCACTGCACCGGTAACGCTGAGCGACCAGGTTGCACCGTTGACGGTCGGGTCTGAAACAATATTTTTCGACACCTGGTAAAACTGGTCGATAGGGGTGACTTCAGAGGAGAGGCCCGCGACAGGCTGAATTGTACCGTAATTTGGTACGGGCGCAGGCACAATTTTATTCTTAAATTGTTGCTTGACGCGTTGCGCGACGGCTGATGTGAACAGGCTGCCCGTGATCACAAAGCGCCAGGCTACCGCGCCAACCGCCACAACCCCCAGTGCCACCAGGCCACCACGCAGCATTACTCTACGCGAACGCAATCTCTGTTCATTTTGCGGCTCAACCGCTGTCCCGCTATTTTGCAAAAAGCGCACCGCCAGCCGATTTTGCAATGCCACAAACAAAAAGCCAAAAACCAGACCCACCACAGCCAGGCTCAGCATACTACCCAGCACACCAGTAGCCACACCAGCACCAAAAAAGCCCGCTCCGGTGAGCGGCAAAAAGATGAGGCCAGTGGCAAGCCAGAGGATCAGTGCTAGCACCACACCTATGCGCCATGACAATTGCGCTTTATCGGCTGACTTTGTCGAGCGAACCAGCAGGTTACACAGTCCACCACTGAGCGCGAACACCAGACATTGACCTACAAAAATACCGTAGAAGAGATAGTGCTTGGCATCACCACCGATAGCCTGGTGCAAGTAATCGAAGGCAGTTGGTGGCAGAATTTGCGTAAAAAAGGAGCCCATTACTTCAGGCAGCGATATTCCACCAACAGTAACACTCAATAGCAGCATCAACAGGCTGGCAACGATGCCCGCGCCCAGGCCAGCCAAAAAGCCCTGGTTAAAGCGTCGTTGGTGTGAGAAATCTATAGTTTGCATATGCATAAAAGCGCCTCGCAGAGAAAAAAACGACATGTCGCATTCATTTTACCATTAATTACACGTTCTGTTCGGCGCAAATTTACGATAGGTTTTTGCCTGGGAGGAGATTTCTGGCACTATCCTGGATCGCCGCTATTTCTTCCGCTTTGTTGCTCAATCAGGCTAATCAGTTCCTCCATATTTTGATAACCGCCGGTAATTTGGAGTGTTTGAACTTTTTGGTTTCGATAGTTTATCGAACGTGTTTGACCAAAAAATGCTTGATCGATTGATGATATATCGTCCCAGTGAAAGACATCGACAACATGCTTGAACCAGAGCGTTTTACACGCGTGAATGAGACCTTGCTCACAAACAATGATATGCCTACTTCGCTCACGAGGAACTCCCAATACCAGGTGAAGCAAGCCAATGAGCGTGGCAAATACGCCACTCATTATCGGTTGAAACACATCGAAACCACTTGATGAATTTGCTCCTATCACATGTTGCTGAATGAGAATAGCAATGATAAAAGAAAATATGCCGGTCAGGAAAATAAGTGTATAGACTGCGCCGAAAAAGTAAATGGTGCTCAACTTTCGTCGATAGATCCCCAAAGGCATTCCAAGCTGATGAGTCTCGATCAGTAGTTGATCGTCAGGTGAAAGAGTATACGCAAAAGATTGTTGCATACAAAACACATCCTTGTTTCGCAAAGTAACTGGCTGCTTTATTATACATGAGCTAACCATTGTTTTGAATAGAGATGTAGAACACTAGCCAAAGTAAAAAATGGCAGTGACCATGATTGGTGAAACCAGTTTATTGATAAATTCTTAAACAATACACGGCAAACCACATAGACAAACGAGAACACTATAGAGGTATTCTCGTTTGTCTATGTGGTTTTGCTTCTTGTAAACCATAAAAATAACTTGCACTCATTAAAACCATGCAATGACATAG
>DATAYF010000476.1:0-17666 GCA_036272735.1 Ktedonobacteraceae bacterium | reverse complement strand
GGAGACGGGCACGGGTCTTGACGGTACGTCGGTTCTTGACCTTGACTACTTTACCACTGATGAACAATTCCCGACCATCGGGATCAACAGCCACCAGCGCATTGGTCTCATTGAGGTCAATGTCGACGGGCAAGACCCCCTTTGGCTCTGGAACATCCAGGGTCACGGTGACACGTCTGAGCAACGCGCCCTTGCGCTCAATGACCGTGAGACTATCAATTTCTGTCGCACGGTCAAATGTCGCTTTGAAGTCGTCAGGGATGCTGTAGTGAAGGTGCTTGCGACCTCCAACCGTCCAGATGGACAAGGTACCATCTGTTCGAAAATCAGCATCACGCCCACGCTTGCCAATGAGAAAGAGGGCGCGTGCTTTTCTGAAGAGGAGGGGGCGTTTCGCTGGTTGCTTATGCGACCTGGCAGTGGCGTAAGCAGCAGCCACCAGGCGAATAGCAGAGATGGTCATTTGCGCATGCAACGAACCTTTGACGCTGTGATAGCAGGACCGCTGCAAATCCTAGGCGTTCAATGGTTTACCGCCATTGTAGCAAGAAGGAGACAACGCTTGCTGGACGTGCTGAAACCCCTTGAGGGTCTGCTGCAAGTCCTCATCATGCGCAATCAAAACGGTGATCGCTCGTTGTATGTTCATGGGCTTATTTGACCACGAAACAGCGCGTGCTGTCGAGTACTTGGTGGGAAGGAACGCGGCAATTCACCCCTCTGGCTTGAAGCCAAGGGCACCCTTGCCGCGAATTTTAGGTGGTGTATGTGTAGACGAAGAGCGGGTATGCCCTTTTTGTCGCGCGTATACTCGCTCTTTGTAAGATGTATAGGTAATTTATTATTGTTTTGTGCCGACGTGTATGGCAACAATCCCGCCGTTCAGACGATAGAAACGCACGTCGCTCCAGCCAACTTCTTCCATAATCTGCTTCAATTTGGGTGCGCCCGGAAAGTTTGTGAGCGAATGAGGAAGGTAATTGTATTCTTCAATGGCTTTGCCAATAATGGAGCCAAATAGTGGCGCGAGTTTGTAGAAGTATAGGTTAAACAGACCGCCAAAGATTTTTCCAGGGGGGTGACTAATTTCCAGGCACACCACTCGTCCACCTGGTCGTACGACGCGCAGCATTTCACGAAAGCCCTGGTGAATATCGCTCAGGTTTCGTGCTGTGAAGGCCGAGCAACAGCCATCGACGCTGTTATCGGGCAGGTCGATATGCTCAGCATCTCCAACGCGTAGATCGATCTGCTTTTGCAAGCCCAGGCGTTGTAGTTTGATCTTACCCTGGTCGAGCATCTCCGGCGTAATATCCATGCCGATCATATGCGTACCAGGACCAGAGCCACGAATGACGGCGATTGAGAGGTCAGCGGTACCAACCCCCAGGTCAAGCCCGGTTTCGCCGCTGCCTAATGCCAGATAGCGAGCAGCGCGCTTACGCCAGTAGCGGTCTAAGCCAAAGCTCATCAAGCCATTCATCAGGTCGTAGATGCGTGCAATGCGACCAAAGAGGCGTTGCACATAAGGACGTTTCCCTCCGGAGGCACGGAATTTCTCTTCCAACGATACTTGTGTTGTCATCACTTTTTGTCCTAATTTCAACGGAATGTTTTTGGGATGGTTAGCGATTGCGCATAATCACGAAATCGATCAGTTCGTCGAGCACATCGCGATCAGGCGACGCTGGGAAATGGTGCAGAGCTGCGCGCGCTTTGTTGGCGTATAGATGGGTATCTATCATTGCGTGTTGTACACCAGGGCCGTGCGCAACCCAGTTGACAACTTCGAGAATATCAGCTTCCTTCTGCTCATCCTCGCTCAATAGTTCCTGCACCTGTTGCTGCCGCCCATGCTGCGACGACTCTTGCAGGGCATAGATTAATGGCAGCGTGACCATGCCCTGGCGCAGGTCGTTCCCGGCAGGTTTGCCTATCGTCGATTGGTCTTTCGTATAGTCTAGAACGTCGTCGATGATTTGGAAGGCGATACCAAGATTGATGCCATATTCTTCGAGTAAGCCTATTTCTTCGTCGGATGCCTGGCTGACGATGGCTCCGCCTTTGCTACATGCTGCAATCAAACACGCCGTTTTGTTCTTGATCTTTTTATAGTACTCGTCTATGGTGAGATCGGCACGGCGCGCCGTCATCATCTCCATAATGGTTCCTTCGCACACGGTTGCGACAGTATCGGAGAAGAGATGATCGACGCGAAAATCTTCGATGTCGGCAATCAAACCAGCGGTTTTGGCGAAGTAGTAATCACCAAGGAGTATCGCAATCTTATCACCCCACAGCGCGTTGACGGTTGGTGAACCACGCCGCGTTTTGGCTTCATCTACAATGTCATCATGAATGAGCGTTGCCAGGTGAACCAGCTCGAAGGCGACACTCAAGAGCAGTAATTTGTCGAAACGATAGGTGTTTAGCTTTCCCGCCAACAATGTCAGCGCTGTTCTCAGGCGTTTCCCTGGTGACTCTAGCGCGTGCATAGATGCCGAATTAAGGATATCTAGACCAGAAGTTGCTCGCTCCTGAAAAGTGGCATCGACCTGATCAAGATCGGATTGAATTCCGGCAAATAGGCGGCTCAACGTGGCCGTTGTATTCATTGAAGAACTCTCCATTTCGCTATCTTTCTGGCACGTACCAGACAGCAACCTGATACATGACGGAGAGAAGCTTTTGCCTGGGCCAGACTGACAATATGCGCTGGTGTTGTGAGATCAATATATCCTCTCCTAATCAGATTATAGAGAATCCTGTCCAGCAAGTGATAGAGTCATCGTGCTCACATTGTCACAGTGTGATAAAAAACTGATGTACTATACCACTGATGTAGTATCGATCATCTCCAGATCTTCCTGGACGTAGCCATTGGTGAAATCAAATTCATCAAGGACGTCAAGCGCAGTGCGATACTCGCTCCAGGTTAAGCGGCGGTTGAGTACCGGATCGTTGACTGCTTTCCAGGCCGGGAAATACTGGTCCATCAAGCTGATCGGCGTGTCCGGCCCCAGCTCTTCTGCGATCCAGCGCAGTACTTCACGTGTGCCTGCAATATCCTCTGGCATGACCAGGTGACGAATGAGTATGCCCCTGCGTGCTATGTCCTCTTCATCGTACCGCAAAGGACCGACTTGTCGATACATTTCACGTAACGCTGCCTGATTATAATCAACATACCTGGGCATTTTTGAGGTGCGCAGTGCATGCTGGTTGTCTGAATACTTGGCGTCAGGAAGATACACATCCACTACGCCATCCAACAGTTTGAGGGTCTCCAAGTTTTCATAGCCCGCGCAGTTGTAGACCAGCGGCAGTGCTAACCCCTTGCCACAAGCAATCACCAGCGCCGAAAGGATCTGTGGCACAAAATGGGTTGGAGTGACCAGGTCCAGATTATGACAACGTTTCTTCTGGAGGTAAAGCATCATCTCTGCTAAACGTTCCGGGCCGACGCGATGCCCCAGCCCTCCCTGGCTTAGCGAGAAATTTTGGCAGTAGGTACAGCGTGCCTGGCAATATCCAAAAAAGATGGTTCCTGCCCCTCGTGTCCCGCTAATGGGTGGCTCTTCGCGGCGGTGGACATTCCACGAGGCCACAATTGCCTCCGTGCCTGAATGACATACGCCAGTCTTTCCGGCGATACGGTTGCAATGACAATTTTGCGGGCAAATGGTACAGTCGCGTAACACTTCCCACGCCGTGGCTGCCCGCTCTGCTAATTCGCCAGATTCATACAGATTGAGATAGCTAGGGTACAGCATGTCTATGACTCCGGTTGCTGTTTTACATTGGTACAGTCTTCGTCACAAAATGTGCCCAGCTCGAAAACTGGACACATTTTGTACCTTATTCTACAAGTTATACGAGATTGACTCTGACTACGATTACGGTGTGGGCCATTTATAGCCCTTCCGCGAGGGCTTTGGTCCATTCGAACGTGCCTTTGGCTTCTTCTTGTCTGCATCAGCGCCAGCATGTTGACCTTTCACCTTCTTTGCAGAAGTCACAGAGACCACCTCTTTTTTGGGTGATTTTTGCTTCGGTTTCTGTGGCTTCTCTTGTGAAGGCTGATCTGTTTGAGACTCGTGCGACGCGGTATCGGGAGCTGGTGCGTGTTGGAGGAGATCCTGGGTATCCTCCTCAACGTTAGTCCAAAAAGTGGCTGCTTTGCGCTGCGTTGACCTCGGCCCTTTTAGAACCCTGCCGTTTGGAAGCTCAGTTACATGGCGCTGCGGCTCCTGACCACGCGGTACCCTGGTGCGTGCTGCGTCATTATATGGTCGCCTGTTGGTAGGTGCGTCATGGCTGTGGCGCTGCGGGGGGTCATGATCTTCTCCGTAGGCGTCGTGGTCGCTAAATCGCTCATAATCACCCTCGAATTCTCCCTCGGTGTGGGAATCCGTGCGATGACGAGATGTGCCCGTGAATGAACGATTGTTGTAGGTATTGTTGAAGGGACGACGGCGCTGTTGGTAAGGACGCTGACCCTGATACGGTTCGGGTCGCTCGTATCCCTGGCGATTATCGCTCCTCCTGGTATCTTCTGACGTAAAACGTCGGCTTTCATAGCCATGACCCTGGGGTGAAGTCCCTCTGCGCATGCCTGTATTGCCGGGTCTATGCTGAAAACCTGCGTTGTCGTTTGCGTTCTGCTCTCGATAATTGCGCCGACGTGGGTCGAATGCCTGGGAGCGAGAACCTGCTGGACCCGAGGAAGGACGCTCGAAGCCTCGTGTATTGCCTCGATAATTATTGCCGCTATGATCGTTGGGTCTTGACCTATATTGACTGGAGGGAGACGCTGGTTTCGGACCATTCTGATAGGAAGAATGGTTGTTGCGGCGTGTTTGATAATCTGCGTGGCGTTGTTGTGCCCCTTGTTCCCATCCTCGATCTACCACTTCGCGGCTCAGACGAGGTCTGTCTGAATGTGAGGGTCGCTCTTCTCCGTATCTTTTGGGGGATGGTTTGCGAAACGGTGGACGCGTATCGTTTCGCCATTGCTTATTGAGTTCTCTGGTCATAGTTCCTTTCCGGTTGAACCGTATGGGTGGGGGTTATTACAAATGGAGGTCAGATCGGCAAGACCCAATGCCCAAGCCTCCCGTCAATCAGTCCTCACCAATGAAATGCTAGACGCGTAATATCTATAGGTGTTGATGGGGTATGGTAACGCGTCTCTCGTAGTATACCATATCGCAAATGACGTGGCGAATTCGCATGCTCCCCCATTTTTGCGTATGCCACTATGCTTTTAGGAAAGACAGTAGCGGTAGCCGATCATTTTGTAGATGAGTTTTGCCGCCAAAAAGTCGGCGCGTGTCTGACCTGCCATCGGGCACAGCTCAACAACATCCATGCCTACAATCGTGGTACGTTGGCAGATCTCTTGGAAAAGATCGAGTACACGATACCAGGAAAGCCCGCCTGGTTCGGGGGTACCGACAGCAGGCATCTCGCTGGGATCGATGGCGTCGAGGTCGATGGTGACGTAGGTATGTTTGCTCAAGCGCTCCCATGGGATAGTGGCTAGCCCTTTTGCCATCTGGTATGCCCAGACGATTGCCACGTTGGGCTGTGCCTTCATAAAATCGGCCTCTTCTGGGCTAAAGCTGCGAATACCTATCTCTAGCAGTGGGATGCCCATATCCACGACGCGGCGTTCGATGGAGGCATGCGAGAGCGGCGTTCCCTCGTACTCGTTGCGCAGGTCGCCGTGGGCGTCGATGTGCACGACGGTAAGGTCTGGATAGACCTCGTGCACTGCTGCAATGACGGGAGCTGAAAGTGAATGTTCCCCCCCAATCGTGAGTGGCAGTTGGCGTTGTTGCAAGACTTCGCGCACAGCATTGCCGGTAGCCTGCAACGCCGCCGCGTGATCCATGCCGTGATAATTCAGGGCCGGGCGCGTATAGACGCCTATTTCAATAGGACAGCACGCGAGTTCCTCGTCATACAACTCCATTTGACTGGAGGCATTGAGAATGGCCTGTGGTCCATGTTGCGTGCCTGCCAGATAACAGACGCTATATTCAAGCGGGGCTGGAATAATAGTGACGCGCGCGCTGCCAGGGTTGCAGTGTGGTGCGTCGGGTGCACCGAATTGGGTCACAAGTACATCATTCATAGAACATCTCCTTTTCGATCTAATATAAAGCTATTCGGGCTGTCGGCGCTCTTCTTACCAACGCCAGCGCTTTATATAGTCGAATAAAAAATCGATTTTTTATAGACGTAATATGATGCGTTGAACGAGAAGATGCAGGTTCGTTGCTATTGTACAGGAGGTTGCTGGTAGATGCAATGCAGGAATGGAGTAAGGGAGGATAAGAGGGTGAGGTAAAAAGAAAGGATGGAAGAAGCGATGCCTCTTCTCATCCCCCGTAGTCAAAAGGACAGACCAGGGTGCTCCTGGTCTCGATTGTGTTGCCCTTAGGCCACCCCCGTTTTTGCTAAGCGCGAGGCCAGGGCCTCGGCGTAGCGTGTGGGATCGGGCTCCTGTGGGCGCAAAGAACGATTGCCACGCACGATGAAATGCGCTTCCACATCGTTGCTCTGGAACATTTTTTTCGCGAAGGCGATGGCGTCTTCCTGGCTAAATTCTTTGCACGAGCAAATGTCGATATCGACCTCGCCATATTCCGGCCAGGCATGCAGGCTGACGTGGCTCTGGGCTATGATGACAAAGCCAGACATACCAGCATCCAGGGGATTTGAGGTTTCAATATCGTGCAGGTTAACAGGACTGACCTTTTCCATGCCGATCTGCTCAGGATATTCATCTAGCACGCGACGAATCAAAGGTTCGTTTTCAAGCAATTTCCGATCACAACCGTAAAGTTCCAGCATCAAATGGACAAGCATCGCATCTTCCTCCTAAGATTCTTCCCGTTCTTGTGGGGATTTTCCTATCTAATGTGTAGCCGTTCATAACTCAATCAGTGCGTCAGGTTTTTTTCGCACTGGTTGCTATTATACATTAGATTGTCAATGCTTCGTGACGGAAATTTTGGGAATTGTAGCTAATGCCACATTTGCCTTCTACCTAAAAGTTAGGTTTTACTCCACCTAAATTGTAATTCCTTGTCTATCTAATGGGAATAGCGCTAAGCATTAAGTGGAAAATTTTCTATGTCCTGGTTGTCTTGCCTGCTTCGTACGCGTCTTTCAGATCTTTCAGCAATTGCTCGCGCCTGGCATACAACTCACGTCGTGGGCGCGGCGTTGCTTTACTCACGGCATAACTCGTCAGCAAAGGGAGAATGATGGTTGAGTCTCCATAGACGACGGTTGTATCTTTCAATTGATTGGGCTTAATCTTGCCCCAGGAGACCGCTTCTGATGGGGTTGCCCCAGAGAGGCCACCCCAATGCGGAGCATCGGCAGTCACCTGGATAAAGTAATCGTGCCCTCCCTTGTTGATACCAAGCACCTCCCACAATTGTGGCTGCGTTTGCAGATAGAAATTTTTTGGGCTACCACCGCCGAGAATAATCACGCCGTTATGCGTCGCCTGCTGCACAATCGCTGTCGTCTCGTTCACATCGGCCAGGGGATCGAGCGTGAGCTGGTTGCCATCGAGGGCATGGCGCGCGACATTCATACCAATCGACGAGTCACCAGGCGAGGAGGTATAAATGGGGACGTTCCAGGCTGCAGCTTGTGCCAGTACCGAATATTCTGGCTTGACGCCCACCTTGAGTAATTGCTGCCCAAGGTGATGATGTAACTCAGATGTGGCGATGGGCCGATTGGGTAAGCTTTTCAGACATTCGCGCACAAACGCGTCGGTATCAAGGAGCACTTTATCCTCGAAGAGAATGTCATAAATACGAATGACGCCTTCTTCCTGAAGTTTGGTATCGTCCAGTCGAAAATCCCCACGATGCAACGTCATCGCCAGGGCATGGTGCATATCATGATAGAGATTTGCCCCTGTGCTGAC
Source organism: Ktedonobacteraceae bacterium (assembly GCA_036272735.1). Classification (GTDB taxonomy): domain Bacteria; phylum Chloroflexota; class Ktedonobacteria; order Ktedonobacterales; family Ktedonobacteraceae; genus DATAYF01. The sequence continues at coordinate 9,709 of DATAYF010000476.1, read as the reverse complement.
AATGAAGTCAACAAAGCCATATTCCATTAAAGAGAGGACGCAACCTCCAAGCCCGGCTGGAGTCAGCGCTCCAGCCATCGTCAACGCAATGGTGGTGTCCTCTTCTGGCTTGAGCATTTTCTCAACGAAGAGATGCGCGGCTTCACTCAGACGCGCGGCGTTGTACGCCTGAAATTGTTGATCGATCAGTTCAGCTACCGTCATATTTGGGTGAACGCGGTGCGGCAGGATTTGCGGTCCGCTGAGCAGTTCACTTTGGGTTGGTTCGTGATTTGCAGCTGTGTGATGGTCGTGATGAGGCATCCACAATGGTCCTTTCTGCGAAAACAAAGAGTAAAAAGCTAGCTTTTATACTATATCCGATAGCGTGCCACATGTGCGAAGTAGGCTGTATGTACTAGTGTAGGGAAGAGTTATGTAGAAATATGATCTATATGCCGCCGTCAACCGTGTTATCTATGTCAACCGTGTTATATATAAGGAAGAAGGAAATAGAAGGGAATATAAAGAGGTTCTGTCATGCAAGAAATATCTACAGTGCAGGAGAAGACCATTCTTATCGTCGATGATGATCGGGATATTGGTGAGGCACTGCAATACGTCATTGCGGCCGAAACCAAGTATCGCAGTTTATGGATGGCGGAGAGTGACCTTGCGCTCCTCTCTGCGCAACACATCCGACCAGCGTTAATCTTACTTGACTACTTGATGCCGGTGATGAATGGCCTCAGTTTGTTTGATCGCCTGCAAGAAATCGAGCATATGCGTGGAGTTCCCGTGGTGCTGATTACGGCGGCTACCGCGCTCCCATATACTGCATTACAGGAGCGCGGCATTCGCATCCTCAAAAAGCCGTTCGATGTGTCGGAGTTATTAGCGTTGTTCGCGCAAGTGTTGATGGAATAAGGCTATCAGCGTGCAGGTCTTCACCACGCAAGTGAATGGCCTATTCGATGATCGAACGCCTTAGTTCAATCACCTGGTCACGTAGCTGGGCCGCTTTCTCAAACTCCAGTTGTTTGGCCGCTGTGCGCATCTGTGACTCTAAATCTTTGATCAAACGCAGTGCCTCATCTTTAGGAATACCGGCGAGCGCGACCGCAACCGATTTCCCTTCCGCGTCGGTGCCCTCGACTCCACTCATGGCTTTAATGCGCTCAGAAAGTGCTTTCACTTCCTTCTGAATACCGCGAGGAGTGATGTGATTGGCTTCGTTGTAGGCAACCTGGATTGCACGACGGCGATTTGTCTCATCGATAGCCTTCTGCATGGACCGCGTGACGGTATCCGCGTACATTATGACGCTTCCATCAATGTGGCGCGCGGCGCGTCCAATCATCTGCACCAGCGAATTTGCAGAGCGCAGGAAGCCCTCCTTATCCGCGTCCAGGATAGCCACCAATGAAACTTCAGGCAGGTCGAGACCTTCGCGTAACAGGTTGATGCCTACGACTACGTCGTACACTCCCAGGCGTAAGTCGCGCAAAATCTCTATGCGCTCAATGGTCTCAATTTCAGAATGCAAATAATGTACTTTGATGTTCATTTCTTGCATATAGTCGGCGAGGTCTTCAGCCATCTTCTTGGTCATCGTGGTCACCAATGCTCGCTGGCCTTTGGAGACGCGCTTTCTGATCTCTTCCAGCAAATTATCGATCTGGCCCTTCGTCGGTTGGATGTTGATCTCTGGATCAATTAGCCCCGTTGGGCGAATGACTTGCTCAACGATGGCCTGGCTGTGCTCGTATTCGTATGGTCCGGGGGTGGCGGAGACGAATAGGGCCTGATTCAGTTGTTGTTCGAACTCGGTGAATGTCAGCGGACGATTATCCAGCGCCGATGGCAAGCGGAACCCGTAGTCGACGAGCACCTGTTTGCGGGAGCGGTCGCCTGCAAACATGCCGCGTACCTGGGGCAACGCGACGTGGGACTCATCGACGACCAGCAGGTAATCATCCGGCAGGTAGTCAAGGAGCGTCCATGGTCGCTCACCTGCTCCTCGGCCAGCGAGGTGACGCGAGTAGTTTTCAACGCCAGAGCAGAAGCCGGTTTCGCGCAACATCTCGATGTCGAAGTTGGTGCGTTGCTTCAAGCGAGCAGCTTCCAAAGGTTTTCCTTCGGCCTCAAGATCGGCCAGCCGTTCTTCAAGTTCTTGCTCGATGGCCTTGATCGACTCATTCAGGCGTTCCTGCGTCGTGACCCAATGCTTGGCGGGATAAATGTCGAGGCGCTGACGTTTGCCCAATACTTCACCAGTCAGCGGATCGATATCGGTCATGCGCTCGATCTCGTCACCAAAAAACTCGATGCGTACGGCAACATCTTCGTAGGCGGGGAAAACCTCAAGCACATCTCCGCGCACGCGGAAGTGACCACGAACGAAATTGACGTCGTTGCGTTCGTACTGAATTTCTGTCAGGTGTCGAAGGATTCTGTCGCGGCGGCGCTCCTCCCCTACTTTGAGGGTGAGTACGACCTGGCCGTATTCGTCAGGATCACCCAGGCCATAGATGCAGGAGACCGAAGCGACGATGAGCACATCTTTACGTTCGAAGAGGCTGCGGGTGGCCGAGAGGCGTAGTTTCTCAATTTCTTCGTTGAGCATACTTTCTTTCTCAACGTAGGTGTCCGAGCGTGGAATGTATGCTTCCGGCTGATAATAGTCATAGTATGAGACAAAGTATTCGACGGCGTTATTGGGAAAGAACTCTTTATACTCGCTATATAACTGGGCCGCCAGTGTTTTGTTCGGGGCGAGCACCAGTGTAGGTTTTTGTACCTGTTCAACAATTTTGGCAACGGTGTAGGTTTTGCCGCTTCCGGTGACGCCTAATAAGGTCTGATAGGTATCACTATTGCGGATGCCTTCGGCTAGCTTCATAATAGCTTCAGGCTGATCTCCAGTGGGCTGAAAAGGAGACTCGACTTTGAATTCTGGCATGCTCTGCTTCCCTATATCTTATTGAGTAGAATATTTTTTCAAATACCTCTTTATTATAGCATGTTTCAGCCGTGATCTGCTGCATCGCTATGGGTATTTTCGCTTTTTGGACATTTTGGGTATACCCATTTGCGGCAAACTATATTGATAAACGTGATGTTCGCAGCGAACATCACGTTTATCAATATAGTTTGCCGCAAAAATGCGCGTTTTTTTCAGGAATGAAGCGCAGGCTACTCTCCAACATCCCTTGAGTTCGCCACTGTATGGAAACAGCATCGTCGTTTGCTAGGGAGCGTTCGAAAAAGCTCTGCTACCTGATTGTAAGCTCTATCGTAAAGTAGTATAGTAGTAGTATGGTAAACTTGCTCTGCAAAAGGAGAACAAACAAAATATGGCACAGGCGACGCCCCGTTCGTGTCCCCGCTGTGGTGCTACACTCCAAGAGAATCAACAATTCTGTGCCAAATGCGGCTTTAGTGTAGGAGCCTCGTGGCCGGGTATAGCAGACATTCCACAACTATCTTTGCCTGGAAATGTGGCCCCGCAGGCATCTTTGCCTGGAAGCATGGCAAAACCGCCAAATTCTCAGGCACCCCTCCATCCCAATGTTGAAGATGTAGATACGATTGGCCAAATTTCTCAACACCCCAATATTGAGGATCAAGATGTGACCGAACGCATCTCCCCCCATCGCGATATTGAAGATCAGGATACGATTGGGCAGATTTCTCAGCATCCCAATATTGAGGATCAGGATACAACCGAACAAGTCTCCTGGCACAATCAGCCACCGATGAACGCACCGATGCCAGAGGTGTCCCGGCAAAATTCGTTACATCCAGAGGCGTTCCGACAGGCATCGTTGCACCCGGAAAGTGCGCAGAATTTCGAGCAGCGCTCATTCCCGCCGTTCCCATCACAGGCATCCTTACATCCTGAAAATGCCTCAGCCGCTCCCGTAGGACAAGGTTACATCACGCCGAGAACAATAGCCGCACCTCCACAGAAGCGAAGCCGCAATATAGCGTTGATCCTGGTCGTTTTGGTGGTGCTCATCGCTGTAGCGGCTGCTGGCTATGTTGGTTATACGCACCTGACGCCAGCCGCGCCCACGCAGGGCACGATCACGACAACTTCCTTGAACAATACTATCATGTATGCCGGTGTAGCTATTACCGTTGTCCGTGCGCAACAAACGACGCGTTTCCTTGACGACCCGAACGTGAAGAACACCAATCCTTCAGCGATGATACGCCTCACTATGCAGGCACAGAATAAAACCAACGCTGCCGCCAACATCGAATATAATCGGATCGCCAGCCTGGTCACGCCTGATGGAAAGGTCATTACTCCGACCTATGTAAAGGCGGTTCCAGGGGTGGCGCAAAGTGCGACGCAAATGGGAACAGTCGATTTTATCGTTCCGGCAAACACGCAACTTGCGCAAGTCAACGTCCGCATAGGGGCAACGAACGAAGCACAGATGGATGTGCCCTTGACTGCGCATGCCGATATGAGTAAATACGCGACGAAAACCATGCATGTGAGCGGAACCGCCGCGTACCAGGGCTTGAATTGGTCGGTAGTTAGCGCCAAAACCAGCTTTTCTAACGGGAATCAACAGGCCGGGAAAGGCCTGTACTTTATGGTGTTGACGCTCAGCGTCGACAATACGCTCACGCAAACCGCAATTCCTGGTTCCCCGTTTGATTTCTTGCGCCTGAAGGTTGGAAACACAACGGCGACGCCACAGGACTCGACTTTGCCACTCTCTTATGCTGTAGGTGCTACCGGCAAAACTGGTACAGTAATGTTCCAGGTACCACAAAATGCGACGCAGCTTACCCTGGTATTTCTGGGCGTGAATGGCTTTAATCAGCAGACATTAAATTTTCATCTGTAGCTTTGTTGTTATACAGCCCCAGAAAAATACAGGTCCTGGGGCTTCTTTATGTCGCTGCAAAATTGGCTGGAAGCACAAGATAGATATGTTGAGAATGATACCCGTTGTCGAAATATATACTAGAGCAAGGGAGCAAAAGTATTGCCTTGTCTTCGCGTTAATACGAATGCTGCATATCGGTGATCTGAAAATAATCAACCTTTAGCTTTTCGTATGCGTGATCAAATTACCTACCTATCTGTTTCTCAAGGTAAATCAGCTACGAATGTCGAATTATAAAGGCGTTGCTGAGTAGCACCACTACTCAATAGGAGGGTACATCAACATGACGTCTCAACGCAAAGGTGCGAAGATTGCTTCATGGGCTGGGCTAGCCCTGGGGGTCCTCGCTTTGTTTGTTGCATTCACGTTCCAGTCTTCTACTGCGAAGGCGGCGGTGGGTAATGCGTTGGTACGCATCATCCATGCCGCGCCCGATGCTGGTCCAGTGGACATCTATGCCGATGGACGTAAGATGATCAGCAATTTCCAGTTTGGAACGATTACCGGTTATGCTTCTGTTCCGGCGGGAACGCACACCATCAAAATCGTTCCCGCCGGCAAAAATATTGCGGCCGCCGTTACCACGAAGACCGTCACCATCAATACTGGCGTTCCTTACACGGAAGCGGTTGTCGGCACGCCGGCGACGGGTTTTAACCTGGATACGTTCGTCGATAACAATATCGTCTCGGCTGGCATGACGAAGGTTCGTGTGTACCACCTGTCACCCGATGCTGGTCCGGTCGACGTGGCTGCAAATGGCAGCAAAATGATCCGTGGTTTGATGTATCAGGCCAACAGCAATTACCTGTCGGTAGCTCCTGGTGCCTACACATTCGAGGTTACGGCTACCAAAGAAGGTACAACTGTGCCGTTGAGCACTTCCCTGCGTGCTGGTACCATCAACAGCGTATTCGCTATCGGCCTGATGAATGGTAGCCCCAAACTGAAATTTGTGACTGCGACTGTTGCAGGTGCTGTCGGTGCACCGACAGCCGCTACGACTGCTCCTGGTTCGTCAACCACAGGGAGCAACGTGAACGCCAGGCCATAGATAGGCAGTCCAGCTCTGCCGTAAGCTTCCTTTGGGTGGGGTAGGTTGGTTGGGATGAGTGGAGTGTGCTGGTGACTTCACTACGCGTGTGCGCTAGAGGTACCAGCGCTGGCGGCGACAGCGGGCTCATGCTATGATTAGCATGAGCCCGCTTGTTATTATTCGTATGACAAAAACATGGATGTGTTGATACGTTGCTAATAAAACTGCGCAAATTCTGGATAGTGGCGAGCCTCCTGCTTATTTTAGGAGCCTGTGGAACAAGCCCAAGCGCTGCAACCCAGACCCCAAAATCGGCGCCAACTCCTACCGTGACTCTCCACCAGGCACACGTCACCCCAACCGCCCAAACGGCATGCGTCGTTAATAAACCTGAACACCTGTCTATTCCAGGTATTGGCGTGAACTCGCGTATTGAAGATGTGGGCATTGCTTCCACAGGAGATATGCAGACGCCTACACACTCTCTTTGGGACGATACCGGCTGGTATGCTACGGGTGTACGGCCAGGCGAGACTGGTAGTGCGGTGATCGATGGACATCTGGACCGTCCTGGTGGATATCCAGCGGTCTTCTGGAATCTACGCCAATTGCACGCGGGCGACAGCATAATCGTAACCAGTGACAAGGGACAAACGTTCCGCTTTCGCGTGACGCGTGTTGCCGCGTATGCGTCGAATGCGGCACCCGTGCAGGAGATTTTTGGGTATAGCAGCGGCATACATTTGAACTTGATTACCTGTGCGGGGGATTAGATTCCCAGCCAACATCAAACCACCCTACGCCTGGTTGTCTACACGTCTCTTGTATCGTCGAATGTGAAAGCTTAGATAATAGGCCAATAGTATTGTTCCTGGCCTATTATTCCAATATGTAGCTATCTAGCAGTTCACGGCGTAGCAGCGCTTTCTGCTCCTCGTTGCTCTTCTGCTGTTGCTGATTTTGCCTGTGTTCTATAGTTTGCATTGGATTGGTCATGGCGGTGGCAAACTCGTCGAGCATGACTTCTTCGAGGAATGCCGGTGCATGTTGCTGCTGTTCTTGCGTAGCTTCTGCCTGGGGCGCGGTGGCCTCGCTGATCTCGTCTGCTGGCATGCTGGGCACCATTGTAGCTTCGGATTCCTGCACCGTTTGTTGTGCGCTATCCGTACTTGTAGACAGAAGTTTTTCGTGGTGTTGTAGCGCAAAACGTTGTCCGTGTATGTCGATAAAGATCCCTTTACCTGCCCTGAGATCGGCAAGTTGCTGGCGTAGCGCGCGATTTTCTTCAGCGAGCGTCTCCATCAATTGCTTTTGCTCCAATATTTTGTGAGCGATCTGGTCGAAGTAACTCCCTCCCATTGCAACCAACTCCTTCTGTTATCGGCGTGAATAAAATTTGCTTTCGGTTCACCAAGAAAAAAATTCTTGCTGTCTTTGAATAAGAACGGATCAATGTATCAGCAGTAACATACTACTTCTCCGAAAACCTGAGCGCGCAGCGCTAGCCACGCTAGTGGCGTTGGTTTTCGGCATAAGAACAGAGTTGCGATTTTGCCGAGGTACGCGCCAACAAGTTCTAATTTAGTGATACAATACAGACAAGAAGGTAGGCCACGGGGTTGTGGCGAGATCACTTAAAGATGAGTAATATAGAGGAATTGAAAAATGGATGATCGCATAAAAGAAATTTTAAGCTGGTACGATAGTGAGAATGTCGGGGTTCGCACGAACCTGGCGCGTATGCTCAATCATGGTCGCCTGGGGGGCACCGGGAAAATGGTCATTTTGCCGGTGGACCAGGGCTTTGAACATGGACCTGCGCGCAGCTTTGCTCCCAACCCTGCTGGATATGATCCTCGCTATCACTTTCAGTTGGCTATTGAGGCCGGTTGTAATGCCCATGCCGCGCCATTGGGTCCTTTGGAAGCTGGCGCGGCCGAGTTCGCTGGTGAGATACCGTTGATTCTCAAGTGTAACAGCCACGATCTATTGGGCGATGAAAAAGACCCGATTTCGGCGGTCACGGCTGGTGTTGATGATGCGTTACGCCTGGGCTGTGCTGCTGTTGGTTTCACCATTTATCCGGGATCAAGCGAACGCAACCTGATGTATGAACAATTGCGCGGCCTGGCCCTGGAGGCCAAGTCGGCCGGTCTGCCTGTGGTTGTCTGGTCGTATCCTCGTGGCAGTGCTCTGAGCAAAGAGGGTGAGACCGCAATTGACGTCGTGGCCTATGCCGCGCAGATCGCCGCTCAGTTGGGGGCTGACATCATTAAGGTGAAGCTACCGACCGCAAAAATTGAACAGCCCGAGGCGCAAAAGGTCTATGAGAAATACGAGATTCCTATCTCGACCCAGGCCGAGCGCGTCCATCACGTTATCCAAAGCTCCTTCAATGGTCGCCGTATCGTGATCTTCTCCGGCGGTGCTGCCGCTGCTGACGATCAGGTGTTCGACGAGGTGCGAGCGATTCGCGATGGCGGTGGTTTTGGTTCGATCATGGGTCGCAACTCTTTCCAGCGCAAGAAAGCGGATGCACTGAAGTTCCTGGGCACGATTATGGGCATTTATGAAGGCTCGGTGAAGTAGTTTCATATTGGCAACAAAAAGAGCGCTACGACTAGTCGTAGCGCTCTTTTTGTTGCCAATAATCCATATTGTTGGTTAGTCCCAGTTTTCGACGCCAACGTCATCACCCTGGTCCTCTAACCAGCGCTCCAGATCGATGGCGGCACGACAACCATCACCCGCGGCCGTGACGGCCTGGCGATAGCGATGATCAGTGACATCGCCTGCGGCGAAGACACCGGCAATATTGGTCATCGTATGCTCTTTAGGCACAATATACCCTGCCTTGTCCATGTCGATGGTACCCTTGAACAGTTCGGTGTTAGGCTGATGGCCGATAGCCAGGAACAAGCCTTCGACGTTTAGCGTGCTCTCCTCACCCGTTTTGACGTTGCGCACGCGCACACCGGTAACGTCCTGGTCTCCTAGCACATCGACCACTTCGCTATCCAGCAAGAAACTGATCTTTGGATTTTTGGCGGCACGATCCTTCATGATCTTACTGGCGCGGAAGGTGCCACGACGATGAATGATCGTGACGTGATCGGCGTAGCGCGTCAGGAAAGTGCCCTCTTCCATTGCTGTATCACCACCGCCGACAACCGCGACGTTTTTGCCCTTAAAGAAAAAGCCGTCACAGGTAGCACAAGCGCTCACACCACGCCCTTTCAGGCGCTCCTCACTGGGCAGACCAAGCCATTTGGCGTTCGCTCCAGTGGAGATAATAATGGTTCTGGCCTGGTACTCTGCGCTGTCGGTGGTGACAGTAAATGGTCGTTTGCTAAAGTCAACGGCAGTCACGTCTTCCTGCACGATCTCTGTGCCGAAGCGACGGGCCTGCTGCTCAAATTTTTCCATCATCTCTGGACCCTGGATGCCGGTCTCAAAGCCAGGATAGTTTTCGACTTCGCTGGTCTGCATCAATTGACCACCAGCCTGATACCCCTGAAGCATGAGCACCGACAGGTTGGCTCGCGCGGCATAAATAGCTGCCGTGTAGCCCGCTGGACCTGAACCAATAATAATAGCGCCGTAGGTTGTAGCCATAATTTTTCTATATTCCTCGCTGGTTTTTCGATGTAATAACACTTCTGCTCTTGTTAACACCAGGTTGAGCTATTTTATGCCCGGCTTTTGTTACATGGCAGAAGAAGTATTGCGATAGTAACTATTCTACTTATGATAACATAGGGCTATTCCCAGGTAACGTATAAAG
>DATAYF010000475.1:0-8583 GCA_036272735.1 Ktedonobacteraceae bacterium | reverse complement strand
CCCAACTCTGTCAAGGATGGTGGGTCTTCTGACATTTTGATGAGTATTGTCTGCTTGTTGACTTTTGAGCCCATATCAGGTAGTCTGAGAGGCGGATATTTTCCTTTTGAAGAAGAAAGACAACGGGAGAGGAAAAACGATGCAGCAACATGAACGCCTGGCATTTGAGCCTGAAAGAGCGTCTGACTGGCAGGGTGCGCGAGACCGCTGGAGCGAAGGGGAGAAACTCCAGGCCGAGCCAAAACACACGATACGCATGGGCAGGGGGTTACGTCCTGCGACCATCATCTTTCTGATCGTGGCCCTCTTCGTTTTCTTCTTCCTCCTTGGTTCTGTCGCGTTCGTTCATGTCTCAAGAGAGGCGTTCCCAGGAGAGGGACCAGGACCAATCCCGCACAGTATCTCGGCGTTCCCAGGAGAGAGACCAGGACCAATCTTTCACGGTATCTCGGCGTTCCCAGGAGGGGGACCAGAAATCCATCACCGTATCCCCATTTTTAGGCACTGATCTCTGCCAGAAGCGGGAGCAGTAGGCACCTCCTCTCTTCAAAGGCAAGCACGCGATTTACCCGAGCGTCCCTTGCTGTAAGCGGTGCCATGCCTCTTGCACTGATACCCCATGATACAGACACAGAAAATCGAACAGGTCGCCCGCACGGCCCCAGGTGTAGCAATACCAATGCGGGTCCTCCCTCCCATCACCCCCAAACACCTGCAAGCTCGGACGCACATCCCCCCGATAGTGATGCCCTGGCAAGGGACAACGCCCAATACCACGAGCATTCAAGGCGACATAGCGCCCGATTATTTCCCCGATATCTTGCGTACGACACCACGCTCGAATAGCACCACGCCCTGGTCGATCCCTCACAGCGCTCGCTCCCACCAGTTCCCTCGGATCCTCCTGCTCACCCAGCCACCTACAACAATCCGCCACCGTTTCCCCAACAGCTAATGGCTTGCCATAGGACTCAGGCAACACGAACGGATACCAGCCACCACTTTGCCGATGCACTCCCAGCGGCAAGCGCACCAGGTTCCCGACACCGCCCGTGCGTAGCTCGTCTTGCTTGGGGTACAATTCCACGCCAAAGGCCAGCGCATACGATAACAACCAGCGGCGCATCACCCACGCCGGAGTTGGTTGCACCAGAAACACCCACAGATGACCGCCGCGTCGGCTGGCTTCCAACACTGAAGCAACGCCTGATCCCGCCAGCTCTTCAGCCAGCAGGACCAGGCGCTCGAGCCCATCATCCTCATCCGCATCAAACACCGCCCAGGCACAATACCCCGCACGATCCGTACTATACGTTCCGAGCGTGTAGCGACCACAGAGGTGATCGGCCAACCGCACCAGCGTCAAAGGCTGATACGTTGGCCGATACGAGCCATCGCGTTGCTGGACCGCATAGTAGTCCCAGCAGTGCACAAACAACGAGGCATACTCCGCCACCAGTTCCGCTGTCACGACATACATCCGCCACCTCCCCTACCCTTCTACCGCCTCAGCAATGCGAAGAGATGCGCACCCAGGGGAGTCCAGAAGATAAGCACCGCCGCCACAGCTCCCAGCAAGATCACCACTTTCCCTGATCTCTTTTTCGTACCAACCTCTCCCAACATGGTCGCAGCAATCAGAAAAGCCACACCAATCACCACGACCATCACCCAATTCACTGGAAGATGGAAAATTGTCGCCGCCATTTTCAGCTTTTCCATACGCACCACCTCCTTCTTCACAACGTCCCGCAAGAGATGAACAGCCTCACCATGAACGCAAGAATGACTCTACGTCATGAAAGCGATAACAGGAGCAGGTATCGTCGCACAGCCTGCTATGACAGCAACCACAATACTGACAATGCAGATCCTCACTCATCCGCAACACCACCCCAAAGGGATTCCCCTCATGATCCTGATACGCTTCATAACCAGGAGTCCCATCAACCACCGCTTGTATAGTCGTTTCGCTATACAGGCCTTTCGCACATGGAACACAATACACATCCGCATCAGCCACAATCGCGATCACCCCCGGCCACTTCCCATAGGCATTCGCCATCGGCACCACCTCCTTCGAGCCAGCCAGCCATTGAACACGATCCCTCAAACGACACACTCACGACAAAACACAAACAAGGATCAATAAAAGGTGAGCCTCAGATCTGGTCTAATACCAATTCGCGTTCTGTGATAGAATAGAAAGTGCTGTATATGGGATGATGGGGAACAATACCATTTAAGTAGGAGAAAACAGTTTCATGGATGATTATTGTCTTGTTGAACGAGCGCCAACAGGAGAGGAGTATCAGGCATTGCGCATTGCTGTGGGCTGGGGTGAAGCGGATGCAGATGCCACCCAGAAAAGTGTGCAAAACAGCTTATATTGGGTCTGCGTCCTCAAACAGAAGCGTGTGATTGGATGTGGTCGAGTCGTTGGAGATGGTGGCCTCTGTTTTTATGTGCAAGATATCATTGTTCTGCCCAGTTATCAGGGGCAAGGACTTGGTCGACGCATGATGGAGAAGATCATGTGCTATTTGCAAGCAAACGCTCATCAAGGCGGTTTTGTCGGCCTTATGGCTGCCAAAGGAGCCTCTGGCTTTTATCTGAAGTATGGCTTTATGGAACGCCCAACCCTAGATTATGGACCCGGAATGATCTTGTTTTGGAAATAAACCTTCGCGGGAGAAACCTCCTCTTGTTTCTCTCTTTGTCGTGCCTCAAGGAAGCATACATGGCAAGAAGAACGCGTGCAGCTGCACATCTTTCGATTGAGGAAGTGAAGATCCGGTTGAAAACAGATCCACGTCCCTGGTGTCGACAACGCTGGTTGATCATCTATAATGCGCTGGTAGAGCCACGCAAGGCGGAAGACATTGCCCGGCACTGCGGGGTTTCTAAAGCAACGGTCCATCAAGTGATTTCGACCTACAACCGCCTGGGCGTCGCCGCTGTAGAGACAGCAGGCAAGGGAGGTCGTCGGCGTCAGTATCTCACGCTGGAAGAAGAAAAGGAGTTCCTTGCCCCGTTCTTTACGCAGGCTCAGGCAGATTCGATCGCGACGGTAGGAGACATCTGGAGAGCTTACGCGCAGCGCGTCGGACATGAGGTAGATGATAGTACAGTCTATCGGCTCCTCGACCGTCATGGTTGGCGCAAACTGATGCCTCGGCCTCGACATCCTCAAAGCGACCCCCAAGCACAGGAGCACTTTAAAAAAATTTGCAGGGCAGGTTGAGGAAGCCATCGCAACGCGGGATGCGTCCGATGAACGCCCCGTCTTGATCATGGCACAAGATGAAGGCTGTTTTGGCCGTATCAGCTGTGCCAAACGAGGTTCGGGCTCCTCCAGGCATGCGCCCACATGCTCCAGCGCAAATGGTGCGAGAATACGTCTATGCCTATGCTGCTGTGGCTCCAGCACAAGGGCAAATGATCTCATTGATTTTGCCAGAGACTTCCACCGCGATGATGAATCTCTTTCTGGATCATGTCAGCCAGGTCTTCTCAAAGTACTTCATCGTGATGCAAGTTGATCAAGCTGCCTGGCACCATGCTCTTGACCTTATCATTCCTTCCAATATGCGTTTGATTGAGCAACCACCTTACAGCCCCGAGGTCAATCCGGTGGAACATATCTGGGACGAATTGCGCGAAAAATACTTCCACAATCGCATCTTCTCTTCACTTGATCCGTTGGTTAATGCACTGTGCCAGGGACTCAATGATCTTGCCAATGATACCGAGCGATTGCGTTCTTTAACGAGCTTCCCTCATTTAAAGATTATACTTTAGTTCGCGAATTGGTATAAGGCCCACTTAGGCCCACCTTAGGCCCACCTCAGAAGAACTCAGGATACAGAGAAATCAGCAAGCATCTTTTCTCTGTCTTGCAACTGGTTTCAACTATCGCACTCTTTGGGTTTCTGCTGGCTGATGGACTGCTGCTGGGTTTTGAAGGCGTCTCTGATCATCTCAAGCAATTCATCGATCTCAAAGGGCTTGTAGAGCACCCGTACCCCCTGAGCCAGCAGGTGACCTTCTTGCTCGCGGACCTTATCTTCAGCGGCAGTACATACAATCACCGGAATATGCGCGGTTGAGTGCTGCATTTTGAGAAGCTGCAACATTTGCCAGCCGGTCTTCTCGCTATTGAAGATGTAGTCGAGAATGATGAGGTCAGGGTTGATTTTCTCAATGTCGCTAATCTTTTTGTACGGGAAAGAGGAAAGGATGACCTCATACCCCTCCCCTTCCAGTAACAACTGAAACATTTCCAAGATTTCGGGGGTATCGTTTACCACCAGAATGCGCTTTGCCATCGCTTTGCTTCCTCCTTCGTAGGACGAGGACAACCTCCTTTGACGCGTCGCTATGGTAGTACGAATCTCGCTCCTTTTTTGGTGAGCGGATCGATGCTCTGGCCTTCCCCCTTTAACGCAACAGATGCGGAGCCACCGCCCCAAAAAGGGCACCCGCGACACAGAGTACCAGACCAATCCGCCGCACCGCCTGCGACTTTCCAAGGACCAGCAACAACGCCGCCGCCAGCACCACCGACACTACCAGCACTGCAACTGCATAAACCATAGACATCACCTCCTACCCTATCTCATCCAACTCTTGCAACACGTATTGATTGACCCACACCTGATGTCGTATTTGTTCGAGCTCCACGCGCCGCTCACGCTCACGCTCACGATAGGAACAATCATAGCGAGCATGACAGGTAGGGCAGAGCGCCGCTAGGCGCGGGTGCTCATTCCACGGATCATGATCCAGATGCGCCGCCACCAGGTGAATAATGTACACGACCCCGGTGCGTTCTGATACCGCCTGTGTTCCCTGAGCCACGCCGCAATGTTCACAGCACCAGCCAGCGCATTCCTTGCACTGCCACGCCAACTCTTCCCACGCCGCAGGATATAACCAGCGATCCTTCATGGACGCGCCGCCAGAATGTGACAAATCCTCCCTCGTGCCATTAATTCTGTCCGCATCACCTCAAGCAACCCTTCGGCCTGTTCTTGTGAGGTACAACTCACGATCACGCCATCCCGCTGGACATATTGCCATTCCCGTACCCCGGTATGGCGACGCATCGGATAATAGCGCCCCTTGCTATACCGCACCGTTAATTCAAGCATACGTACCACCTCCTTACCGCTAGCCACGTGCGCCAATATGTTCAAGGTGGCGATCCCGCCACACCGCAAATTCCTCGTAGGACTCCTCTTGGCACATCCCTTCGGCAGCACCCAGGTACCATGCCCCCCACGCATCCACACGCTCCTTGAGGCGTTGCCCATCTGGACAGAGCAAGCACACCTCTACGCCAACATGACACCCACACGCCTGCTGTTCGCCCTGCACCGGTGACAGCACGTGGCGCGGGTCAATCGCCGCTTTTGCCATCGCCATGACCTCCTTTCTACAGAGGACGCTCATAGCGCAAAGCGGGCGAGAACCTTGCAGCGCTCGCCCGATCCCTTTACGGATGAACAGCTCCCGTCCGAAACATGATGATCGTGAACATCACCAACTCCCCAAAGCCGATCCAGAAGACCCGTGACACCCGTTTCGGCAAATCAATCGAATACACTATGACAAAAATGCCCGCCAGGGCAATGATTGCATCAACAATCGCCATACCACCACCTCCTCTGGCTCTTTTCTGTTCTCAGAGGCCAGAAGGCGATCCCAACGATGGGAAAGAGACGATCATGGTCGTGGCGGAGAAGCAAGGTTCCGTGGACGTGCCTCTGCCAAATTCAGATCAGAAGTCGAACCTCCAAACTTGTGTCAGGAGTGCGAACACATCCCTCAGCTTTCTCACAAGAGTCAAGCTCCAAAGGAAGACAAGAGTTCTGCGGAACCTGGGCCAAGGAGGAGCTACCTCTTTGGGCTTCTCCACTGTCTACTGTAGATCGTTTCTGAGGAGATCGCAAGCTCCTCATTCGTGATTGATAGATGTTTCTATCTGCGTGATTGATAGATGTTTCTATCTGAAGGAAGATTAGTAGATTCGTGCAGTCATCACACGGTGCTGGCCTGGTGCTGATACAAGAGAAACATCGGGCACACGAGGAAACCATCGCTTCCTTGGGAAGGAAGCGTTCATGGGCGCTGAGAGAGACCATTGGTACAACAGCTCCTTACAATAGACGGGCAAGAAAGCCCCGAGCATTCATGCCGGGGATGCATTGCCCGTTCCTTCTGGGGGCAGAGGAGGAGGGGCTTTCCTGCCTGAGAAAGCGTGAAACGCTTGACAAAGGTTCCTGTGTCTGCTAGCATCGGAACACGTATTCTATTGACAGAAAGGCAGAGGCATGGCACCCACGCGGTCCAGGAAGCAACGCGCCACGCCCACGTCCGCGACGCCGACCAGGCGGACGCCCACGTTCCTGCTGGAACTGCCCCTTGTGGTCGGGGCAGGCCAGGCCAGGCGCCTGCGTGCCCAAATGGCGCGCAGGTCGCCAGTTCTATAATGCCGTGCTGTCCGAAGGGCAAAAACGTTCGCACCAGATGCGGGCCGACCCCGCCTGGGCTGCTGCCCGCGCCATCTCCCGCACGCATCAGCAGGAACGACACGCCGCCTTTTCGGCCCTGCGTCAAAAGTCAGGCTTCTCGGAGTCTGCGCTGCATACCTACGCCAGAACGGCGCGCGTCTCCTGGCTCGCCGAACATCTGGATGCCGTGCTCGCGCAAACGCTGGCCAGTCGTGCCTATCATGCCCTCAATCGTGTCTGTTTAGGACAGGCCAAACGCGTCCGCTTCAAGAGCCGGGGGCGAGGACTCTCGAGCATCGAGAACAAGCGCAACGATACTGGCCTGCGTTTTGTGCTGGACCCACCAGAAGCCGGGCATGCAGGTGTCCTCCTCTGGCAGGATGATCAGTTGCCCGCTCGCATCGACTGGCATGATCCGGTGCGGTGGTCAAACATGGCCTGGATCAGCGCATCAAATACGCTCGCCTCATCCGACGCCCGGCTTCCAGTCCTCGTGCCCGGGGGGCCGATGCACAAGGCTCGCGCTACGCGTGTGCAACTGGCGTTGGAAGGCACGCCCTATCAGAAACCGAAGCACACGGTCGGCACCGATACCATCGGGATCGACCTTGGATCCTCGACCATCGCCATGGTCCCACGCGCCGGGCAGGCGGCGCTGGAAACGCTGGGGGCGGAGCTTGCTCCTGATGCCCGCGCCATCCGGCGCCTGCAACGCCAGATGGAGCGGCAAAGGCGAGCAGCCAATCCAGAGCACTACGACGAAAAAGGACGCATCAAGCGATGGGGCAAGCAACGGCTGATGTGGAAGCGGAGTCACAACTACGAGCGCACCCGCCGGCGCAAGGCCCACCAGGAACGCCGGCTTTCGGCCCACCGCAAGAGCCTGCATGGATGCATGGTTCATGAACTTGTGCGCATTGGCACCACCATTATCCTCGAAAAGATCAGCTATAAGTCATGGCAGAAACAGTATGGCAAAAGCGTGGGACTTCGTGCCCCAGGGATGTTTGTTGAGCGATTGAGACGCACCGGGGTCACGCACGGGCGGCACCCTGCTCGAAGTTTCCACGCGCACCACCAAACTCTCGCAATTTTGTCATGGCTGGGGCATGTGTGTCAAAAAGCCGCGGTCGCAGCGCTGGCACGTCTGTGCGTGTGGGCGGGTGGGGCATAGGTCCCGTGCAGCGGGATCTCTACAGTGCCTTTCTGTGTGCCTATCTCGATGCAGCAGATCCCATGCCCTCATGTGCCCGGTACGCAGTACCCTGGGAAGGTGCGGAGACGCGCCTGCGGGCTGTCCATGAGCGATTGCAACAACGGGCAATCGCGTGGCAGTGCTTGCCGCCGTCGCATGGGTATTCCCCGTGCCAGAGTCCGTCTGCAGCCCCTCAGCAGCCCCTCAGCCTCAAAGTCTCGCGCGAACCCACACCAGAGCCACGCTTCCTCCTGAGACGAGGAAGGCTGGAAGCGTGGAAGGAACGTGCAGAACCTCCCGTGCTTTCGCCGGGAGCGTCTTCAGATCTTCTTGAATGCCGGGTTGAGCAGTAATGAGAGCGTTGATATCAGGTAGAGCGTTCCCATTATGACGATGGTTGGAAAGAGGCCAAGCCACGTGGCGACAAATCCACTCACAAGGGTCCTAGCGGAACGGCGCCGAAGATCACCGAGTTGAATGTTCCAAAGACATGTGCGCGCATCTTCGGCGATGTCCGTTCTTGCAAGACGGTGTCACCTAATGGATTGGCCGGTGAGATAGCGAGACCTGAGATGCTGTTCCAGGCAAGGATCAGAGGAAAAGATGGTAAGACCGTGTTTTGGAATGCGCGGCGGTAATGCTGCATGGCCAAAAGAGCAAGATCGGAGAAGTTTTTTGCTTTGTAAGACGGTAGAATGCCTTGCATGCAATGAGGGAGCGGAAGACCGTTGTGCGCAAGACTGACAGGCCCGGCGTTAGCTTTCTGCTGACGAAATCTAATGTACCCGATAACTAGCAAGCATGCTATGATCGGGGCCGCATCAATTCAGGCTTTGCCGCACTCCTTTGTAAAGCCCATCCTGGCGATTCTCG
>DATAYF010000474.1:0-18798 GCA_036272735.1 Ktedonobacteraceae bacterium | reverse complement strand
CGCGTTGCGTCAATGGTAATAGCGGCTCGTTCGATTGAGGTTTTGTGGGGAGCTTGGAACTGCCGTTTTTTTGTGCAACGGAAAAACCTTGCAGTTCCTGCGTACTATACTCAACCATGGTGTGCAGTTCCTGCGTGATTTCTTCCAGTCGATCATCCCCCTGCGCCGTCAACGCCTTACTGACCTCTCTGGTAATCAGGCGCGGCATCACCTTATCCAGTGCCTTGCCAATCACGCCACTAACGACCATGGCAATCATGGCAAAGAGCGCATACGTGCCTGAACGCGGATTGAAGTTACCTAACGAGTGCAATAGGAGCAGGGCGAAGGCGATCATGGCGAAGCCAATGTGCCAGTGTAACGACTTGTTGAGCAGCCCTGAGCCGTTTGTGCGTGAGCGGCGATGCATACTATAACGGATTGCCGCCAGCAGCAGGAAAATGGTTCCACTGATGGCAAAAGCAAAACCGAGCAGGCTATCAGGCGAAAGATCGTTGCTGACGCGGCTATACCAGAACTCAATGGCAACCGCCACGAGAATGATACCAACGGTGACGACCCAGACCATCATACTTTTATTTTTACGGCCGCCGCGTTTTTCCTCCGCGATTTGCATACTACTCTTCTCCCTGCTCTGCACGCCGCATGCGCACCTTCAGCCACATCATCATGGCATCGCGGTGCAGGCCGACCGGGCATGGATCGACGCACGCCCCGCATTGATAGCACGCCTGCGCAAAACGTGCAACCGAGGGCGAAACCATGCCAGAGATCGTCTGGTGATTCAACACATCGATGGTGATTGGCTCACCCAGCGCAGGACAGGCAATCAAGCATTCATTGCAACCAATGCAGGCGCGGATCTCCTGCATCACCTGGGGCGCTGTTCTATGCATCAGCGCTGGTTCGGGTTTGAACATCTTGAGCATTTAGTGTCCCCCCTTTTTCCTCTGATCCGGCCTGGGCGTGTACGACCAGAGGTTGCGCTTCGTACTGCTCGGCATATCTTGCTTCCTCGCTGGCGCTATCTCTTCTGGTTTTTTCTGCTGGCTGGCTGGCGTAGCATCGCTATACGCCCAGAGGTTACGCGCTCTATTGGCATCTTGCTCTGTATACGAGATGGTCGGGTCGGTATCTGTCTCGTCGAATGATGGCAGATTGCCAGTAAAGGGGCTCGGCATATCATCCAGACTATCCTGCTCTCCGGTATCTTCTATCAAACTGTTGTCTATTGCAAACTCGCCGGTGATAGGCTGTGCAAATGCTGGCAGATTGCCGGTAAAAGGATTAATATCGTCCTCGTTATAGACTACTTCGCGCGCTGGTTCCTGAATAATGCCAGGCTGCGATTGCACATCGCGCCGCGTTGAGCCATGGGACAGATGCCCACTTACCGGACGCAGTTCTATCTCCGAGGGTTGGTTGGACGCAAGTGGTGGCAGCTTCCCACTACTAATAATACCGGCCGCTGCTTTCGAGCGTATCTGTGAAAGATAACGCCGCGCGTCAAAGTTGCCCTTCAGGAGCGACTTCGTGATGCCCCGGATAGAATGCCCCTCGTCGATGATGCGCTTAATCGCCAGGCTATCACATTGTTTGTGCCCAAGCGAGAGGTAACCAACTAGACGGTCGTTGGCGATTGCCAAACGACGGTATCCACCCTGACTGGTATCTGTGAGCGTAACGATTTTGTTGCTCTGGTTGAGTGGTTCGCCAACAGTGAGCATAGAGAGCACACCCAGGTGCGTAGCATGCCAGGACACACCGAATGGTTGCCGTGCCAGCTCTTTATCACCCACGAGCATCGCGCCCGCTATGCGTCCCTGGAAGGTTGCCGCGTACCACTGGGCACGAGTTTCATAGCAACCGGTTTGTGGATTAAGCAGGGCGGCAACGTCACCAGCAGCATAAATATCGCGGACACTGCTGCGCAGCTTATCGTCAACGATAATCCCGTTTTTTTGCTGAATGGGCACGCTACAATGCTCGGCCAGGGTCGTGACCGGTTTGGTACCCGTGCATGCCAGCACAATCTGGCAAGGAAGCATCTGCTGCTGGTTGGTGATGACGCCTGCAACCCCCCCCACCCGGCCTACGATGCCGACGATCTCGGTCTCCGTGTGGATTACGACCCCCTGACGGCGTACGTGTTCCAAAATAATACTCGAAGCCGACTCGTCCAACACGTTGCGCATAAAGGTTGAGCCGCGAATGAGCCAGTGTACGCGTATGCCCCAGTGGCGCAGACCCATGACCGTCTCGATGGCATGTACCCCCCCACCAATGACCACGGCTTCACTAACCTCGCTTAGTCGCCTGCGTAAATCAAGATATTCCTGCAAGCAGTGCAACGTTAGCACACCATCGAACTCGTGGCCTGGTATCTGGTCCGATATGCCCTGCGGCTGGCTGCCGGTCGCGATAAGTAGTGAACCATAACCAAAGCCGCGACTCCCACGCAGAGCCACATATTTGCTACGCGCGTGAATCTCCTCTACATGTGCATTGACAACATGGATACGCCGTTCGCGCTCCGTGCCCGCTGGATACGCCAACAATTGCTCCCTGCTCAGTTTCGCAATAGCAAACTGCTTGAGGGCAGGAGTATTGATCGTTGGATGGATCTGGCTCGTAATGATGACGATGCGCTTTTCAGGGTCCAGGGCACGCGCTTCTAACGCTGCCGTGAGTCCTGCTATGCCATTGCCAACAATGACGATGTCCGCGCTATCCAACGGGGCGTTGCTTATCTGCATAGGTGCTGCTTCTCTGGTCTGATTTTGCCAACTACTCATCCCTTGACGCCTGACTCTCTAAGTTACTATTTTTCCTGTTGCCTTAGGACCCTTCTGATCAATCTACATCTACAGCAATCAGCGTATGGTTGGAACCTGGCACGTAATAAACGTCGGTAAACGCATGTTCGGTCTGGTGCCGTTTGATATGCTGAAGTTGCACGTCACAATTGCTGGTACACTGGAACGTCAGTTGCTTCCCACTTTTGGTCAGTAACGTGAAGCTCGTTCCATTGCTTTGCTGTAGAATGGTGCCTCTTGCGTGTTCAACCGTGTTACCGTGGGCCTCTACCGGTCCAATCCAGTCCACCAGCCCAATTGCGCCTAATGAGACGATCCCGATGAGCAAAAGCACAAAAATAGCTGCTGTTACGCGTGGTGCTCTCATGGTCGCCCTCTCTCATGGAAACCTCCGTGATCTTGGGAGGTTGCAATCCCCTCATGCGACGGTCGTTGCCTAGAAATGTATATCGTCACATCGATTGCTTTCTACACATGCTATTGTATACCATGTTGCTTCTCAAGGGCTTAGCAAGGGGGGAATTTAGCCTAAATGTCTTATGGCTCTGTTAGCACCTTAACCACGCTCAACGTCTCTGCATCCTAACCTAGTACTTACGGATACCACTCTCATTATTTACGCTGCTTGCTTGCGGACTCCTCGTACTTACGTGCTTGTTCTTGCAGGTTTGCCGCGCCTCGCTCCGCATCGAAGTTGACCTTTTGGCTAGCCTGGGGATCGTCGGCGATGGCCTGGAACCTGGCGGCTATCTCGCGGATAGTTTGGGGGTCTGTAATTCTGCCATTCTGCACCTCTTTGTAGGCTTTTGACAAAATCTCTTCATTCACAATTCCTGGCTGTTGCGGCATAGCGCGCGCGGAGCTTTCAACCACCATGGCGTTCTCCGAGGCCTTGGGCACGTTATTCGTCTTTGGCGCTCCCGCTCCACTAAGGTTTTTCTCCGGGAGAGTAGTGGCGGCAGGTTCTGCCGGTGGGCGCGTGTTTGCCATTTGCGACTGTGGTTGTGGAGCAGCCGGGGGATCCGGAGACGCAAAGAGCGTTTCAGCATCAATAACTGCGTCGTGCGGCGCGAGCATGATGTCGCGCACACCCACCCCTTGCACGATAATGCCCCATAGCGCCGCTTTATCGCTCATCTGGTTATACAAGTAGTTATTGATACGATCTCGGCGCACAACACTATCAACGTTCTCATTGACCGAAGGTGGCGTGTGTAAGCCTTCAGGCCAGGAGATAAAATCTTCAGGGGCAAACGCCGTCGCAATCGTCTGCACGCAGGTAATAAATAGTTCGCGCAGGCCCTCTTCCCAGCGATCAACTCGCGTTACCGCCAGGTAGGCGTCCCTCGGCAACAGGCGATACGAGATGGTCGCACGCAACAGGACATCCTCTGCACGCGAAAGCTGTACCCGTTGCAGGGGGCACAACCACTGGATCGAGCTGACTTTGAGATGATGCGCCACCTTTTCCCAGGGCAGCAGCACATTTGGCCCCGCGTAGAGCGTGCGACTATACTTGCCTAAGGTGTAAACGATATCGACGAAACCTTCTGGCACGGGGTGAACATATAAGCGGAATAAGACGACGAAGAGTGCGATCACGATAACGAGGGTAATCAAGCCTACCGTGGAGCCTGCAAGAGCGAACACGCCGCTGAGCACAAAGAGGAGGATGCCCCCGACGATGGCCGGGATTCGCAAAATATTGCCAGTACCGGCGTCATCCTGGCTCGTAGCGGTGCTCGTGTAGAACAGCGCGGCCATTTGTGACAGCGTCACTACCACAATGACGGTGACGATCAACCAGAGGTTATCAAGTGAGATGCTGGCGCGGCCCTGGATAATGAAAGGGATGACAAAAATGCTGGTCAGTACACCGAGGAGTAAGGGCAGCCACACCGGCATAGCCTGGCGTGCGTAGCGCTTGAGCCGCTCCTGCCAATTGGCGTCCGGCGGTAGCGCCTCGTCCGCCAGATCGTCGTCGATAAGCGAGAAAACATGAGGAGCGTCTGCCTGCTGCTGCGAGAGATCTGCGAATTCAAGTTGCTGGTCCATCTGTGCTTGTTGTTCGGACTGGCCCCAGTCCGGTTTAGAGGGTCCTTGCCAGATTGCACCAGGGTCCTTCCCATCTGAAGACATACGTCACACACCTGCCTCTCATCTCAGCTTCACAATGTTATTTTGATGCTTTTGGTGCCTGATTTTGCTTATTAAGACTACACGAAACACAGCAACCACCTTTGGGGATGCTGGCCGGAGCGCTCGTGGTGGAGGGGCTTTTTTTCGCGCCACAGGTGCAGGGGCCACCATTCGAGCAGCTACAATTCGTGCCGCTTCCACAACTATTACAACTACTGCTGGACTGCGTGTTCTGCTCTTCCTCGACTGGCACCTGGATGGTGACGCCACTTTCCAATATGACATCAACCGAATTCTTGGGGACGTTCACCGCCACCACTTTACCTGATCCGCTGGGCGTATTCAGGAACGCGCCGATTTGTGGCATTTGCCGCTTCGCCTGAATATAGTTCTCATTCTCATAAGAGAGGCAGCACATCAAGCGACCACACACACCGGAAATCTTGGTTGGATTGAGAGGCAGTCCCTGCTCCTTCGCCATTTTTATAGAGACGATACCAAAGTCGGTGATCCAGGAGCTACAACACAGCGTCTTCCCACAAGGGCCAATACCGCCCTGTAGCTTCGCCTGGTCGCGAGCGCCTATCTGCCGCAATTCGATACGAGTACGAAAGGTCGCGGCAAGATCACGCACGAGGGCGCGAAAATCTACCCGTTCCTCCGCGGTAAAATAGAACGTCAGACGACTTCCATCGAACGTATATTCGGTCTCAACCAGCTTCATCGGAAGCTGGTGATACTGAATACGTTCATGGCACCGGACCAACGCGTCTTTTTCCTTGCTCTTAAAAGAGAGCATAGTGCGCAGCTCGTCTTCGCTCGCCAGGCGCAGAACTGGCTTCAGGGGATCGCTCAGCTCGCTTTCCGCAACCCGTTTTGCCGCGATCACCACCCGCCCTGCCTCCACGCCGCGCACCGTCTCCACAATTACATATTGGCCGTTATTAAACATCTGCCCTACAGGATCAAAGTAGTAGATGCGCCCGGCGGGACGAAAACGAATGCCGACGATATGAATAGTTTTCTCAAGATCCTTTGTCGCCAGTGACATATACTTCTCTATCTATTAGGCATTATACTGAGATGAAAAAAGGATGAAGCCTCGTTGCCGCATCCTGTCAGTTTTCACCTACATTTCGTCGGTTAATAAGATAGCTTCTGCTACTTCGCGCATAGATTTGCGATTGTTCATGCTGGCCTTCTGGATTTTGCGGAACGCCTCTTGTTCGGATAAGCCTTGCTTTTGCATCATAAGACCCTTCGCCCGCTCAACAATCTTACGCGTCTCAAGCTGATCGGTGAGTGAACGATTTTTCTCTTCAAGGCCACGAAACTCATTGTAGCGCGCCAGGGCCACTTCGATGGCGGGAGTGACTTCACTCTCACGCAGCGGTTTCACGATGTAATTGACGACCCCGGCCTCTTTGGCACGTTCGACTAATGGCTGATCCCCGAAGGCTGTGAGCAACAACACTGGTGCAAGCTTTTCTTCTGTCAACGTTTCGGCGGCGGCAATGCCGTCCATATCGGGCATACGAATGTCCATAATGACCAGGTCTGGTCGAAGTTCACGCGCCAGGTTGATGGCACTCACGCCATCGCCAGCCTCTCCAACCACAAGATATCCCTGTTTGATGAGTACATCTTTTAAGTCCATACGCTGTATGGCTTCGTCATCTGCAATTATAATTCTTACTGGCATAGCGTTACCTACCTCAAAGCCTTTGCTTGGGCTCTGCCCACTGACGATACTGATTTCTCTTGCCACATTACGGCAAGTATATCATACAACCATAGGTGAGTCGATAGGCGTAGTCCAGATTGCCGCAGGAACCGTGGCGCTACCCACTGAGGACTAAAAGGTGAGGCAGGTGTGAGGCTCTATTCTTGGGCTAAAAGAAAGCATCGTGTTCTGTGCTTTTTTTACTTCTTTCTATTACAGCTATACAACATTTTTGTTGCTAAGGTAGATTTTACCATTTAAATTCATTTTCAGTCATACTTTGCTAGAGATTCTTATGGGGAGGCGGTTCAAAAGCTCCGGAGAAGAAAGGGATGCTTCAGCCGTGAGAGGTCTCACGGCTGAAGCGTTAGAACTAGGAGTGCCCATCGACCTCGAAGACGCGTGTTCCCCAGTTGGCAGCGCCATCCGTTGTCTGGCTGCTCACCGGGGGAATATACTCGGTTGCAAGCCAGAAATGGTTATGGTCAGGATCAAGCGTCGCGTATGAATAGTCGCCCCAACGGGTGCCATTCACATACGGCCCAGTGCCATCAGCAGCTAGCGTAATCGCGCCAAAAGCATGCATCCCACCTTGCATTACCGCGTAGGCAGGGCTGGGGAAGTTGTTAGCTCCGCTGAACGTGAAGACGATTGCCGCGCTATGATCCGGCCCCGCCTGGATCGCCGGGTAGAGCACATAGTTCCCCGACGAAGCAACGTAACCCTGATACTCAATTTCCGGTCCACTGATCAGCTCATGGCGAATGGATGGACGCACCTGGAACCAGGCAATGCCAGCCCGCGACGCGCTATCATTCGGGATTGTGATGACTGTATCCAACGCGCCCCAGAGATCGCCATTGATAAATTGGACCTGCTGCATGCGGTCATCCCCTGCGTCCAGCTTGCGGGTGTTTCCCTTCTGGATGGCTGGGGGCGGAACGCCATAGAGTTCCGAGGTAACGACAATACTGGAGAGTATTGGAACCCCTCCTTTGCTGACCTCGTGACGGTTGGTTAGCGCCCAGATGCCGATACGATTATCAGAGGTACCAAAGGGATCCAGCGAATTCATGAAGAAGCCCGCGTCAGCTTTGTCGTTTGCAGTTGCTGGCTGAACTGAGGCAGCCACTGCGCCCCCGATATTCAAGTTGTCAAAATGCACAAAATGAACCTGGGACGAAAGACCAAAAAGCTGCTGCTTCGAGATGGCATAGATCTGCGCCCCATTGAAGCCATTCGCGACAATGGGAAACTCGTTAGTGCTGATATAGACGTTCTCCTGGTCAAGGCCCAGCAGCGGCTGATCTCCCAGACAGGGACATCCAGCGTGGTTTGGCATCCCACCGCTCCCATCGTCGGTTGCCTCCAGATGATAGACCGTCCAGGGGGTTGTTGGATCACCACTGTGATTGACCGCAATGTCGGTGCGCGCCTCCGCATTATCACTACGAATGTAGAGAATGATTGCGACCCAGGTGTTGGTTGACTTATCGAAGTAGCAGCGAGGATCGCTGGTAAACTCTTTGAGCCCTTCGTCAAAAAGCACATTGACGTTCAGCGGACCCAAGACCGCTGTACCATTGGTCCGATAGATCGTGAAAGCTGAGTTCACCGCTTCCACGACGAAGCCATTGCCAACGCAGAGCCCCTGGTCTGGCGGCTCGAATTCAGCATTAAAGTTCGTGACCTCGCTATCCAGGCTGCTAACTCCATTGAAATTCTGTAAGATCCGGCCAGTGTGCAGCGCAAGCCCGGAAGCACGCGCCTGCCCAGGCGCGGTGGACGCCCGAGCGATGCTGGGAATGGGGCGCACCCCCTTCGAAATATGTTTGATCTTTGGAACCCCGGTCACGGCTGCTGAGGCCGGAGGATGGCGAGGATCGGCAGTACCAAATGGGGCAAGCGTACCTTTGGTGGCACTGGTATAAATGGTGGCCTGCTGATGGCTCTGTTGCGCCAGGCCCGTGGCCTGAGAGATAGGCACGTGTAGAAAGAAACTTCCTGTAAGCAAGAGGCTGAGAAACACCGCCATCCCAGCGACTTTGCAGAGGTGTTTTCCCATTGCGGGAAGGGAGAAGTGCATACGAGTGACCTTCCTTTCACATACATCGCATACAAAGAGACTGGCTTCGCCTTGCTAGTGCTAGACAAAACCTTGGAGGATCTCGCTTCGTGCGAGAAGAATATGAATAGATGGGTACCGATCATAATTATACACTACCATTCGGGGGTTATGCGCTACCATTTGGGGTGATAGAAAGGCGTGGGAGGAGGACTCAGGGCAATGTAAAAGTCATGCAAATGCGGCATTTTTTATACTTTGTGGTTCATCTATATGCATCATACTTGACGTGCTTTTCCATACAAAATAAAGAACCGAGACGAAGTTTGTCTCCGTCTCGGTTCCTCTAGCGCAAAAAATGAACTGTACCAGACCAGGTTGGGTCGTACTACATCACTGGCGTCAACTGTGGTATATCCCCTTTGATCATTTCTGTGAGCATATTGGCCTCGCGTACAACTTTTTGGAGTTCTGCTGGCGTGATCGATTGCTTGCCGTCACAGAGCGCGTGGGCGGGATCGGGATGCACTTCGATAATCAGTCCCTGGGCACCAGCGGCGATGCTTGCACGCGACACGGGCGGCACCAACGAACGCTTGCCGGTGGCATGGCTGGGGTCCACAATGACTGGCAAATGGGTCAACTCGTGCAGCAAGGGAACACAGGTGAGGTCGAGGACGTTGCGCGTCTGTGGATCATAGCTACGAATGCCACGCTCGCACAAAATAACGTTGGGATTTCCGGCCGCGACGATGTACTCGGCTGCCGACAGCCATTCTTCGATAGTTGAGGACCAACCACGTTTCAATACCACCGGAAGCCGCTTGCTGTTTCGTCCGGCCGCCTGCAAGAGCGGGAAATTCTGCACATTGCGTGCCCCAATCTGCAACACATCGGCGTATTCAGCCACCGTTTCCACCAGCGCTGGCTCCATGACTTCGGTAATAATCGGCAACCCTGTTTCGGCGCGCGCTTCCGCCAATAGACGCAGACCCTCGATCCCCAGACCCTGGAACTGGTAGGGCGACGTGCGTGGCTTGTACGCTCCTCCGCGTAACATATGTGCGCCAGCCGCCTTCACGCCGCGAGCCGCCTCCAACAACTGCTCACGATGTTCGACCGCACAGGGACCAGCCATGATGACAGGAAATGCGGACGATCCACCAAGAGTAACAGGCGCACTATCGCTGGTTGCGCCGATAAGGATGCTGGTATCTTCTTGCTGAAAAGCGCGGCTCACGAGTTGGTAGGGAGTTTTGAGGGTGTGGATGGTGTCGACGGCTTTTTGTTGCTTGAGGATGGTTTCGGTGGCGATATCCAGGGGCAGGTCGAGGGCAATAACGTCGTGTTCGCGCATATGCAGGGTCGCCATCGGTCTTTGCCGACCCATTATGCGCGATAATAACATCATCAGTTGAGCACGTTCATCGTTGGTAGCAGTCTTACTAATCGTAATAATCATGGCCTGGTCCTCTCAATTTCTTGCTTTATTTTTGGGAAACAAAAAAGCAGAGGTTTTTTTCCTCTGCTTCTCCAGCACGCTGGTGGTCTTTTTTTGCACAGCCCAAAGGGCCCACCATCATGCTGGAGGGCTAAACCAATAATAAAAGTAAAAGTGATTTAATTGTTGGTTATACTTTGTGCTGTGCATTGTTGTGTATTCTCTTCGAAAAATTTCTTGCTTACTATTACAAATTATAAGTAGCTTGTCCCTATCTGTCAAGAGGGGAAGCTACGCGTTTAGGACGTTTGGAAATACGAATTCCAAACCCTTATTTACTATACACGAGGCGCAAAATAGTATTTGCTGCCAAACGTTGATGTGTTACATGCATCCTCTACAATTCCCATTGCGCAATGGTTGCGATACTGCTATGCTGATAGCACGTTCGTTTCGCCACCTTCGGCGGCAAGGAGAAAGAGCCGGTGGGGACACCCCACACCCCGCCAGGGGCTACCGCCCCTGGACCCTGCTTGGAGAAACGTGCCCATCGCATTAACAAAATTCATGAACGAAAGAGAGCAAAATTAGTCTGTTATGCAACACTTGCATCTTTCTCAACAGTGGCAATGCAAACAGCGGTCCGCAACACAAACGTTAGAGGATGCCTTCGCTTCCGCTGGCGATTGGCTTCCGGCGACTGTTCCCGGTAGTATTCATATGGATCTGCTGGCTGCCGGTCGCATCGCCGACCCCTTCTACGGTCAGAACGAAAAGGAACTGCAATGGATCGGTGAGGCCGATTGGTTGTACCGCTGCCAGTTTAGCTTGCCCGCAGATTTCGCACGAGATGAAACAACCGAGCTTTGTTTCGATGGCCTGGATACTTTCGCCACCGTCTGGCTCAATGGCATGCAGATTTTGTGCAGTGACAATATGTTCGTACCCTATCGCGTGCGCGTTGCCTCCCTGTTACAGCCCGGCCAGAATGAGCTACGTATCTTGTTTGAATCGGCCATGCGCCGTGGCAAAGAGCTCGAAACCCAGTATGGAGCACTGGCAGCCTGGAATGGCGATGCGAGTCGCCTGTATGTACGCAAGGCTCAGTATCACTATGGGTGGGACTGGGGGCCGACTTTTATAACCGCCGGTCTGTGGCGCTCTGTACGCCTGGAAACCTTTACAGCCCGTATCGCTGATGTGCACTGTCCGGTAGAGGTCAGCGAGGATCTCAGCAGCGCGGCGCTCCCCGTGCAGGTGCAACTGGCAAGCGCGCAGGCTACGCTGTCCTCCAATCTTATGCTTCGTCTGTGCCTCTTCTCAGCCGCCGGAAAGCGGGTAGCCGAGCATACCTTACCAGCCACCGAGCCCATCCTTCAGCATACGTTCACGCTGGCTCAACCCGAACTCTGGTGGCCGCGTGGCTATGGCGAGCAGCCCCTCTACCGTCTAGAAACAACGCTGGTGATAGACGGCGAAACGCTGGATCGTGCAGAAGAACGCCTGGGGCTGCGCCGTTTGCGCCTGGTACAGCAAGCCCTCGTCGATCAAGAAGGGACATCATTCTTCTTCGAGATCAACAATACCCCCATTTTCTGTGGTGGGGCGAACTGGATTCCCGCCGATTCCTTTTTGTCCAGGGCCACACCTGAGCGCTACCGGGCCTGGCTACAACTCGCGGCCGAGGGCAACCTGACCATGTTGCGCGTCTGGGGTGGTGGTATTTATGAAGAGGACATTTTTTACGCGCTCTGTGATGAGCTTGGTTTGTTGGTGTGGCAGGACTTTATGTTTGCCTGCGGTATGTATCCCGCGCACGAGCAGTTTCAGGCCAGTGTTCAGGCTGAGGCTGAAGCCAATATACGTCGTCTGCGCCACCATCCTTCGTTGGTCGTATGGAGTGGCAACAATGAGGATTATCTCGTCGCGGGCTCGCTTGGGACCTACGATTCCGCGTTTGATGGTGATTTCACACAGACAGCCTTCCCTGGTCGCACGCTCTACGAACGGCTCTTACCCACGGCCTGCGCACAACTCGATCCAACGCGCCCATACTGGCCTGGCAGTCCCTACGCTGGCAGCGATGCGAACGATCTTACGCTTGGTGACCAGCACGTCTGGTCGGTCTGGCACGGGCAAATGGCCTCCTATCAGCAGTACGATACATTTCCGGGGCGCTTTGTGAGCGAATTTGGCATGCAGGCCTTTCCTGATCTGAAAATGATCGAAGCTTTCACACCACAAAGCGAACGCTATCCGCAAAGTAGCACCCTCGATTTTCATAATAAAGCCGGGGGCGGTCCTGAACGTCTTGGGCATTATCTGATCGAGAACGTGCGCTATCCCGTGGATCTGGCAGACTACGTATACAAATCGCAATTGGTTCAATCCGAGGCGCTGGTCAGTGGCATTCGTGGCTGGCGACGGCGTTGGGCTGGTCCTCAGCGTGAATACAGTGCCGGAGCTTTGGTCTGGCAGATTAACGATTGCTGGCCGGTCGTAAGCTGGGCCTATGTCGACTATGAGCTGCACCCCAAGGCCGCGTACTATACCATCAAACGTGCGCTGGCATCGTTCGCGCTCGGTCTCGTTCAAGGGCAGCAAGATACGGCTGAACTCTGGGCTGTCAACGGCACGCTAACGGCACTGGAAGCCGATGTAGAGCTACGCACGTGGACGTTGCAAGGGGAATGCGTCGGGGAAGAAACACGCCATGTAACCCTGTTGCCTAACCAGGCCACTGAATTGGGAACAGTGCCATACACGCGAAACAAACAGTTGGTTATTAATGCACGCTTGCTGAAAGACGGGGCCGCGCTGGCGCGTACCGCGCTCTGGCCTGAACCGTTCAAGTACCTGGATATACCCGATCCTGAAATCAAGCTTGCACGCGAGGATGATACCATCATTATCTCGGCTGTACGGCCCGCTAAAGGTGTCCTACTCTCCGCGGACGCGAATGTCTCGTGGGACGATAACATGCTCGATATCCTGCCCGGTGATCCACAGACCATCGTTGCTCACGGCCTGGGAACAGCCGCTATCGATTTCAAGAGGCTCAAATAAGCTGTGCGCATGATGGGGTAAGACGACAAAAGCAGCAGGGCATCCTGGTTATGATGCTCTGCTGCTTTTATGCTGTGCTCTTATTTTTTCTTGCTGCGGCGTTGATTCGAGCGATACTCTTGATAGAGATCGTCGTGTTCACCTGCCACGCCCTGGCGCACCGCTGGCTGGGTAAACTTTGGCGCTGGCACTCCGGGCGTTGCCTCACTGCTACCAGTCTTGCTCACGGGCCGCGCTGTATTCATGCCCATACCGAGGCTGCTGGGGATCAGGTCGAACTTCGCCAACAAGATCAGGAGGATGACCAGCGTAGCAATAAATGCTATCGTCGATGTGCTAACAACCATCTTGCCACCGAAGAGGTTGAATGTGGTCAACACCCTGTCCAGGCCAGCCGAACGCAGACCCTGTACCTCGAAGGAGCCGACAAAGTTGGCACACAGCAGGTAGAGCGCCATGCCGACGATGTAGCGGGTCTTAAATCCACCTTTGGTGGGCGTACGGGCCGCCGCTGGCTTTTTGGCGACTGACTCCTGTTTAGCTTCCAGCTCACTTTTGCCGCGCGTCGCACGGGCCAGTCGCTCCTGCGCAACCTCGTCCTTCTCGCCTGCTGCTGCATCCTTCTTCCCAGTGGTCAAGAAGAAGCCACGACGAACTTTCGGCTTCTCTTTGGCCTCTGTTACCTCTATAGGCTGTTCTGGCTCCTGATCGACGGTTGCCGTAGTGGTTTCGTAGGACTCGAAGGCCGACGTTTGCTGCTCGCTATCTTTGGCGGTGACGAGCGTTGGTCGGTTACGCTGGGCGTTAGCTGTACGTCTTGCTCGTCTACGAATTTCTCTTTGTTCCTGGCTCATGATTGATCTCCTGAATGTTCCGTGGGGGGCGGTAAGGAACCATCGTTATTAGCGTGATCCTGGCCGGGAAGAAGCTCTCTGGTATAGGGTGCTCCGCTATAGCCTGGTCGTGGGGCTTCTTCTTTTGGTCGTGGCGTTTGTGGCGCGGCGTAGGGTTGTTGGTAGGGCTGCGGATAAGGCGGATACGACGCGACTGGCTGAGCCGTCAACGCTCCGGTATACGCCTGCTGATGTGTAGGCGGGACCGGCGTTGCAGGCGCAGCATCGATTGCGGCCAGGCCTGCGCGCGCAATTTCATCATCGCGTCCCGGCGCATTGCCACCGCTGATGCCGATGCCACCAATCGTTACCCCACCAACCCGAACAGGCCAACCGCCAGCCGCCATGACAAATTTGCCATTGGTCATTGATGACAGGCTCGATGCAAAGCCAGGGATACTCGCCCCCCATTGGGCGACTGCATCGGTGGATTGGTTGAACATCACGGCCGTTGCGGCCTTGGCGATACTAATATCGCTCGTGATCCAACCATACGGTGCCATCATACGCTCAAAGAGGACCAGGTGCCCTCCGGCGTCAACTACGGCAATGCTCACCGGACTGCGAAAATCGCGGGCGCGCTGCTTACACGCTTCGACAATCCGACGCGCCATATCAATCGATATGCTCACCCAGAAAACTACCTTCCTTTTGTCTAAAAAACAAACATAGTGGTGGTAGGAATAAAACTCTGCCTCTCGTCAGGCCCCAGATCACAGCCAATTGGTGTCCGCTAATATGTTTTTCCGTTCAGATGAATGCACGCCGGGCATCGGATGATAATACCTGTTGCTTTGTAGCGGAACCTCACTGTATTGCGCACATTGTACCGCACCTGTAAAATTGGTGCAATGTTGTGGGAGACAACCTGCGAGGGATGACCCCCGCAAAGGGAACCGTCCCTCGCGGCTGGTCGTCCTGGCTCACTTGATCAGCCTGACGCGCTCCTGCCGCCATGCCAGGGTGTGATATTTTTCCTCGACAAGCTGGCGGGCCAGGTCCCACTCGGATGTGCTGAGTTCTTGCGCGGCAAATTGCGCGCCCAGGGCATCACCAAAGCCCTGCCGAAACGCCTGCGCAACCTCATCCCACGAGGCCGTCGGTGCGAATTCGTGCAGTGGCGTTGTCTGCTCGCGATAGTGTGCCAATGCCTCCTGCCGTGCTTCCTCGCTTGAGAAACACAGCATGTCGTAGAACTCCGGCGCACGATCATCCAGCGGTAGCGAGCCCTGTTGCACCAGCGATTCATCCTGCCAGCGTTGCGCACTCCCCACCAGTTTGAAGCCGCCGCTGGTCAGATCCGCCTGTGTCGAAGAGGCAAAGCAGGCCGCCGAGGGTTGCTTGCTCACGCGTCCCTCGCTCAGTTCCGCCTGCACGCCTAAACGCTGTAGCGCCGCAACCAGTCCTTGCGCGAGATAAGCATACGCCGCGACCACGCCCAAAGGCGCGCCATCGCGCTTGCCCAACACAATACTATAGGTGAACTCGTCGCGATGGTAGACCGCCCGCCCGCCCGTGGGACGCCGCACCAGCATAACGCCCTTCTGCTCACATACGTCGCTGGCAATCTCGCGCTCCACATCCTGAAAACGACCGAGTGAGATGGCCGGTTGCTTCCAACGAAACACGCGCAGCGTCGGTCCAACCTTCCCCTGGATGTGATGCAGCAAAATAGCTTCGTCGATAGCCATATTGAGGGCCGCATCCTGCTCGCCTGTGTAGATAAATCGATAGGGTAATGTTAATGTGTCCATGTATTTATTCTACTCGATTATGTATGTCTATTGGTGTTCCTACAAACTACCGTGTCCTGGTTGCTGCTAGCCATTTTTCCCGCTGCGACTCGCGTACCTGTTCCGAAGCTGGTACGTAGCGCGCCAGAAATTCGTCGCGGAAAGCCTGGTAATGTCCAGCACAAATAGCCACACGCAACTGGTCTGCCAGGCGCAACATAAAACGAATATTGTGGATGCTGCCCAGGCGGTAGTAAAGCTGCTCCTCGCTGCGCGCCAGATGGTGCACGTAGGCCGCGTCGTAGTTCTGGCACGTGTAGCAGTCGCAATCCTCCTCGATGGGTCCGCGCTGCGTGCGGAAACGCGCCTTCTTGATACTGACGCGACCATCACTGGTAAAAAGTCCGCCGTGGCGCGCCACGCGTGTCGGCAGCACGCAATCGAACATATCCATGCCCAGGCCAACACCCACCACCAGGTCTTCGGGCGAACCGACGCCCAGCAAGTGGCGCGGCTTATCGCGTGGCAGTTCAGGCGTCACCTGCTCCAACATTTCCCACATCTGCGCCTTAGGTTCACCAACCGACAGTCCCCCAATAGATAAGCCAGGGAACGGCAAGTTGCCGATGAAACGCGCACTCTGGCGACGCAATGCTGATTCAAAGGCTCCCTGCACGATGCCGAAAAGCGCCTGCTCAGGCCGGTAGCGCTCTTTGGCTTCGAGAGCGCGTTCCTCCCAGCGATGCGTGCGTTCCATAGCCTGCAACGCCTGTTGGGGAGAAGAGGAATAGGGTGCACAGATGTCGAGTGGTAGAATGATATCCGCGCCAATCTCGGCCTCGATCTGCATCACGCGTTCGGGGGTGAGAGTATGTGAAGAGCCATCGAGGTGCGATCTAAAGACGGCCCCCTCTTCACTCAGCTTGCGCAGATGGCCCAGGCTCCAGACCTGGAAGCCGCCGCTATCGGTCAAAATCGGCCCATCCCAGTGCATAAAGGAATGCAGACCGCCGAAGCTATCGATCAGTTCGGAGCCAGGACGCAGCATCAAATGGTAGGTGTTGGCGAGGATGATTTTCGCGCCCGCCGCTCGCAACTCTTCGGGTGCGACGCTTTTCACGGTGGCCTGCGTACCTACGGGCATAAAAATTGGGGTGGGAATAGAACCATGCGGAGTTTCAATGGTGCCAGCGCGTGCCCACGAATCGGGGCACTCGGCTTGTATTGTAAAGGTCAATGGTGGCATAGACTTCTCTGTTTAACGTTCTTCGCGTATAGATGATACGTGCACATGTCGGACTCGGATGGCTCGGTTTCATTGTCTCATAAGCGTCAAGCAAGCCAGGCCGACAGGTCAATCTAGACTGGGAAATGCCCCGCATATAAAAAATACATAAAGATATTTATTATAATGGTACTTTGCCCTAAAACCACTTGCATATCACTAAAAGATAGTGTATGCTTTCCTTCGGTATCCAATCTTGGTCTCGCATACAGTGCTCGTCCAGATTAGACAATCCCACACTGGTAAGGGGACGACTGGTGAACCTGCTAGATATGGACCCGGAGGATTACCAACATATCACGAGGAGGTCCTAGTTTGAACTTCGTAGACGAAACCCTTAAATGCCGTGAGTGCGGTAACGACTTCGTATTTACTGCGGGCGAACAGGAATTTTACCAGCAAAAAGGTCTGATGAACAAACCTGCTCGCTGCTCTTCTTGCCGTGCACAACGACGCTCCACCGGTGGGGGCGGAAATCGTGGTGAGCGTGCTCCAAGAGAAATGCACACGGTGATCTGTGACGAGTGTGGCGTTGAAACGCAAGTGCCTTTCCTTCCTACGAAGGATCGCCCTGTCTATTGTAGCTCGTGCTACGATAAGGCTCGCGTCTCCAACAGCTAACCGCCATGCATCTTGCGTGGTTCCCATTAGCTGATCTGGCCGAGTGGTGTTCTCTCCTCTAGAGCGCATCCCTCTAGTACTGTTCTGAATGTGTTTGCGTGAGCAAACACGTCCTCATGCAGAACAGTAAAAAGGCAAGCCGAGGGTTGTTCTTGGCTCTGCCTTATTTTTATGCGCTGATATGCGCCACTTCACTCTACCCCTGAACCCAGCAAAGAAGCGGCCCCAAATCACATAATCAATAATCTGAAACCGCCTCTTCTTTCCAAAAACAGCACTTAGGGACTCAAGAATTATTAACTGTCCCAACTCCCTGGCAGGGAACATACCAAATGTCCACGAACCACTTTTCCAGGGATGGTAACCGCTGAAGTTGGGTTTCTACGAGGTCCATTGCCTCCTTCGTCAGTTTTACGCCGGTCTGATAGGCGGTCGTTACCAATTCGACCACCGGATGTTTCCCTTTCCAGGTCATAGTTCTGGCATACTGGATCACGGCGTCCACAGAATCAAGCAAGGAACCATTCCAGTGCTGTTCTAAAATGTCCCAACAGCGTTCAACCGGGTTGTATTTACTGTGATAGGGAGGATAATACGCGAGACGAACAGTGATGTGATACCGCTTGACAAATTCCACCAGGCGCTGCATGAACTGCGTGCGCCGACTGTGACTCTCCGGACCATTGTCGGGGTTGATAAGCAAGGTCGTGATGTGGGAAAAGCGCTCTTTGGCGCTCTCCCACCAGTCGACCAAACGGTCTACCAGGCAATCGCTGGTCACTTTCGAGAGAACGCCGTAGAAAAAGACCTCATCGGAGGCAGGCAAGAAAATGCCCACAGGGGTCACCGTGGTCGTCGGCTGAAAATCATGGTCGGCAGCTTTGGTTGGGACGCGACTCTTTCCTCCTTGCGCAAAGGGACCGACCTTGACCGTCGCTTTCGCATCCATCGAGAGCCGTAATATTTGCTCATCCGTCTCAGCCTCCTCATTGTACTGCTTCACCTGGGCAAAAATG
>DATAYF010000473.1:0-5690 GCA_036272735.1 Ktedonobacteraceae bacterium | reverse complement strand
TTGAAGCAATGGCGTGTGGTAAACCCGTAATTGCTTCTGCGATTGGGGGCTTACCCGATGTGGTTGCAGACGGAGTGTCAGGTTTATTGGTTGAACCAGGCAATGTCAGGGCACTGCAGGAAGCCTTGCGAACATTGCTATCAGATCCTGCCAGGCGAGAACAGATGGGAATGATGGGGCGCCAACGCGCGCGCCTGTTTACTGTCAGTACAGTTGCTGATCGTATTGAGCAGATTTATGCAGAGCTGTTAAACAGTTAATTGAGGGAATGAAATAATGTGGTACCGCAAATCCATGGTAGTAAAGTATTTCATCAGAAGCTTCCTTTGTATCGCTCTTGGTCTCGCTATTTTTGGGGGATATCTTCATTTGCGGAGTATTCAAGCCAGGGCTTCAAACACTACTCCAGTAACTATTGCAGGAAGTAGTCAGGTAAACGCACCAGACGGCCCCTCCATTTCGAATTCGACGTGGAGGCTCACCTTTGACGATGAATTTAGCGGACCAATTCTCGATAGGAGCAAATGGAATATTGAAAATAAAACTCTGGGAGAATATCATAATTGCTGTCTCAATTATGGAGGACAGTATTACACACCACAGGCACTTTCTTTTGTTAATGGATCCCTTCGCATAACAACACAACAGCAATATAAGGGGGCCGATGCCTATACCTCAGGTGCAATCACAACAGAAAATATTTTTAGCTTTTTATATGGAAGAGTAGACATCCGAGCTAAATTACCCAAAACACAGGGCCTTTGGCCTGCTTTTTGGTTACTTCCTAATCATACTGTACAGCATGGGTCTTTTGAAATAGATATGATGGAATTCAGAGGAGACAAACCGAATATCATTCATATGACCAATCACTGGGGAACGCATCAAACAAACCGAGATTATACAGGAAACTTTGACTACTCACAAGGCTATCATGT
Organism: Ktedonobacteraceae bacterium; assembly: GCA_036272735.1. Classification (GTDB taxonomy): domain Bacteria; phylum Chloroflexota; class Ktedonobacteria; order Ktedonobacterales; family Ktedonobacteraceae; genus DATAYF01. Next base: position 4,752 of record DATAYF010000473.1, on the reverse strand, counting down.
TTTCACCTTGATCTGGAATGCTTCCACGATCACCTGGTATATTGACGGCGTACAACGCTTCCAAACATCGCAAGGCGTATCACATCAAAACATGTATCTTATCATAAACTCTACAATAGGAGGGCACTGGGGAGGCCTCCCTAATGCATCTACTGTCCTTCCACAAAACATGGATATTGATTATGTGCGAGTGTATAAACCGACATCATAAGTTTGCACACTTACCGTTCGCTTAAAGATAGAACCTGTTATGAGTTTTATGGGCAAAGTGCCCTTAAAAGGACAAAAAAACGGTGGAATATCGTAACTCCATAATAGTAAGGCGTATCTTCATAAGTTTTATCTGTTTCGGTCTTCTTCTCGGTCTTCTTTGGGGGTATCTTCATTTCTGGAACATCCAGCCGAACGCACCTCAAAATGCCCAGCCAACCATTCCAGGGAAATGGAAACTCACCTTTGATGATGAATTTAATGGACCAGTTCTTGATGAAAGTAAGTGGAATACCGAAGACTATAAGGTAGGGGAATATCGAAATTGCTGTCTCAATTATGGAGTGCAATATTTTACACCACAAGCTCTTTCTCTTGCTAATGGTTCCCTTCAGATAAAAACAGCGCAACAAGAGATGGGAACCCGTAATTACACCTCAGGAGCTATAACGACAGAAAATAAATTCAGTTTATTGTATGGAAGAGTGGACGTTCGAGCCAAACTACCCAAAACACAAGGGCTCTGGCCTGCCATTTGGTTACTTCCCTATGATACTAATGCCAACCTGGGGGGAGTTTTTGAAATAGACATGATGGAACTCAACGGGAGCCATCCAAATGTCATTCATATGACCAATCACTGGGGAAAGCAACAAGCATACCGGGATTATACAGGAGGCCCTGACTACTCACAAAACTATCATATTTTTAGTATCGTTTGGACCCGCCAAACAATTACCTGGTATATTGACGGTATCGCACGCTTTCAAGTATCGCAACATGTATCAAATAAAAGCCTGTACCTCATCATTAATGCTAGTTTAGGAGGACGTTACGTAGGCAAGCCCGATTCATCAACTGTTCTTCCGCAGTATATGAACATTGACTATGTGCGAGTGTATAAGCCAGCATCGTAGGTCCACTAAATTAATGAATGATAATAAAAGCGTCCATTCAAGAAGAGCTATCGGCTCTTACGAATGTTATCGTCGCCTTTGCCGGTCAATTTCGTAGAGGATGATCGAGGTGGCGCAGGCGACGTTGAGCGAGGATGCTGAACCATACATCGGGATGTTGACCAGCGCGTCGCACAATTCCCGGTAAGCTGCGCTCATACCCCAGGTTTCGTTACCGATGACCAGCAGCGTGGGGCGGGTAAAATCATACGCATCGATAGTCTGCTCGCCTTTTTCATCACTGCCAATAATTTGTAGGTCGCCAAGTTGTTGCCGCACGCTGGCTACCCACGGCACCAGTTCCTTGTGCGAGGGCAGGCGCACGATGGGCAGCGCAAAAAAAGAACCTGTGCTCGCGCTGATCGTTTCGGGATCGTAGAGGTCAACGCCGTGTCCAGTGAGAATCAAGCCATCGACCTGGAGCGCATCGCAGGAGCGAATAATCGTGCCCAGATTGCCAGGGCTGGCGGGCCGATCAAAGGCAGCCACAAGCATCCGTTCTTTGACAGGTAATCGCGTGAGGTCATCGGGCGGCATGACGACAACGGCGAGTAGCTCGGATGGTTCGGTTTTATTGCTGAGTTTCGAGAGCAGCGACGGCGATAGTTCATAGTGGATGGCGGCGGGTGAATGCTGCAAAATATCTTTGGCCCAATCTGAGAGCGCTTTTTCACGTGCATACAGAAACGCATTGATCGTCCAGTGATACTTGAGCGCCTGGTTAATGGGGCGCACCCCCTCAACGAAGAACTCGCGATGCTTCTGGCGCTTCTCGCGTTTCCGACGCAACGTTTCGACGTGTTGAAAATATGTGTTTTCGCTATAAATTTTGATAACGATTGGCTTCATGCATTGTTCCTCTAGAACCGAGCGGGAGGTAGGCCGAGCGAGAGGCAAGCTCCCGCTCTACATTGGGGGCGGACCAGAGGTTAGCTCTGGTTCACCCATTTTCACGCAAAACATACAATACCTGTAGAGCCCGATTGATCGTGAGCACGCGTAATTCATTGCATAATGGGACCAAACCGCATAATGCGCCGGGCATCCAACTAACCGGCAACATGAGGTACGTGTACCACGCGCGATAAATCGGCGTGCCTACGATAAATCGGGGCCTACAGGTATCACGTGCAATCCATCACGCATGCGCCCTGTGTCGGCCTACGGCAGCATTGAAGGCACTGTAGGGGCCACTGTGGTTCGTGGGCATGTGCCCGTGGATGCGCGTGCCCCGGGCTTCGTAATCCTCGCTATCGATGGTGCCGAAATGATGGAATTGCGCCACCAGGTCACCGCGATCATAGGGAATGAGCACGTCGAGTTCCACGAATTGCTGCACCAGCGCCTCACTTATGCAGTTCAGCAGCGCGTCAATATTGATGCTATCGGCTGCCGACACGCTGACCGTGGGCAGGGTAGCGGCGATGCCCTCAAGTTTGGGCCTGACGTTTGATGGCAGCAAATCGCACTTGTTGAGCGCAACGACCATCGGCAGGCCACCGGCCCCGATCTCCTCCAGCACCTGCTCGACCGCCTCGACCTGGTGCTGCACGTGTGGATGCGAAGCGTCAACGACGTGGACCAGCAGGTCAGCCTCGGTGACTTCCTCCAACGTTGCGCGGAACGCGGCAACCAGCGTCGTTGGCAGGCGTTGCACGAAACCCACCGTGTCGGTCAGCAGAATTTCCTGCCCGCCATCGAGCTTCACCCGGCGCGTCGTCGGGTCCAACGTCGCAAACAGTTTGTTTTCCGCCAACGTATCAGCGCTAGAGAGCCGGTTGAGCAACGTAGATTTGCCAGCGTTGGTGTAGCCGACCAGTGCTACGACCGGACCACCGGCATACTTACGACGCTCACGGTGCAGCTGGCGCTGGTTGCGTACCAGTTCCAGGTCCTCCTCAAGCTGATCCTTCTGGCGCCGTAACAAACGGCGGTCAACTTCGACCTGCTTTTCACCTTCGCCGCGTTGTTGCACGCTACCACGCTGGCGTGAAAGGTGCGACCATTGCCGCGTCAGGCGTGGCAGATCGTACTCGACCTGGGCCAATTCGACCTGTAAGCGACCTTCGCGAGTGTGAGCGCGTTGCCCGAAGATGATCAGGATGAGCGCGGTACGATCAAGCACCTGCATTTCAAGCTCGTGCTCAAGGTTGCGATGCTGTCCCGGCTTGAGTTCCACGTCGAAGATGATGGCATCGCAATCGTGGAAGCGCGCCAGTTCCGCGAGTTCCTTCACTTTCCCGCTGCCAAGCAGGGTAGCAGGATGTGGATGCGCCATGCGCTGGACGAGACGATCAGCGCAGGCAACGCCAGCAGTCGCGGCGAGCCGTTCAAGCTCATCCAGTGATTCGTCGATGGGCCAGTCGGTTTCGGGCGTCTCAATGCCCACGAGGATAGCCCGCTTCGGGGCTTCCGCGAGCAGACCATTCATTGGTTGCTCCGTATTTTTTGGGGTGTCAAGAATATGATATTCTGGCAAACCTGGCTCCTTTATATGTCTCTATTGTTCTAGTATTAAGAACAAGGAAAGGAACAATGGTTGGGTTGCTGCAAAGGCAAAGGATGCGCGCTCAATGGAGGCGAAGAGTTTGGGTGAGTAGCCTTCAAAAGGCTTGCCGAGTGCGGTGGTATAAGATTGTACGTGAAGCGGCTCACTACTATGGATAGTCTTCTTCCTCCATGCGCGCATGTATAGTCTCTGGCAAGAAAAAATCGTCCAACCAGATACGTAATTGTTGTTGCTATACTCTGCGCTTGAAACAGAGAGTTAATTGAAGACTATCACTCGTGTTCGCTCCTAATATAGTGGTTTGGAAATGTTGTTGTAGAAATGAAAGTACCTATAAATTATACACTCGCGGCGCGCAAAAGTCAATGCAATTTGAGACTCAGGCAATCCTGTTGTATGCTTTCTTTCATGTAACGTAAAATAGGAATGTATACGCTTTACACCGCTGAAAGTGAGCCTTTTTCATAATGAATAAACAAGGTAACAGCGAGGAACCCCAACAATTCACTATCAGCTTGAGCTGTCTACAGAGGGTTCAGAGGAGGCCGATGCCGCCCTGGTATCAGCCGTTGGACTAGACATTATCCACGGGCTTCAGGATGAAGGTAGCTACCAGGTTGAGCCGGTGCAAACGGATATACACACGCGCACACGCGGCGGTGATTTTCTGGTTACAAGGCCATACTGCGGATGTGGTCAGTGTCAGGTTTTCGCCGGATGGTCGTTTCCTGATGAGCGGTGATCGCAATGGGAAAATTGTGGTGTGGGAGCGGCAGGCACAGGAAGATAGCAGGCTCGTGGCAACGTATAACACCGTTTACGAGGTTGGACACCTGCTCTGGCTGGATACCAGGCGCATACTCATCGTCGATAAAGGTGGCCCATCGGGCAATCCGCGTTTTTATTGCCTGGTTTTGGAGGGTGTTGGTAAATGACCCGAAATGTGGGCACATTTTGCCCTGAAACCTGCACATTTGCCCCCAACCTTGAGCAGCGCAACCATTGGTCAGTTGAGAAACCGCCTCTGGAGCTGCTGACGGTCAATCGTTTTGGGGAATTCCAGGCGCTATGAATGTG
>DATAYF010000472.1:0-6745 GCA_036272735.1 Ktedonobacteraceae bacterium | reverse complement strand
CACATCTGGCATGCTGCCGATGGTTCCGACGTGGCCTCCTGGAACCGTCATAGCGATGCGGTTTACGGCCTGGCCTGGTCGCCCGATGGTCGGTATGTAGCCTCGGCCAGCGCCGATCAAAGCGTGATGGTGTGGGATGTGTGGGATATGAGAGATGCGAGAGATGCCACGCGGGCCGATGGTGATGCCGCGCCGCTTGTCACCTACCGGCAGCATAGCGATAGCGTCAACGCGGTGGCCTGGTCGCCCGATGGCAGGTACATCGCCTCGGCGAGTGCTGATCAGAGCGTCTTGATCTGGGACGCGCTACATGGTGGGGATGCGTTGGTGAATTATGCTCAGCATAGCGGTTCGGTGAACGCGGTGGCCTGGTCGCCCGATGGCACACACCTGGCCTCGGGCAGCGATGATGGCACCGTGCATGTCTGGGCCAGGAATGGGACGCATATCTTCACGTACAACGGCCATTCCATCGATACCACCAATCCCGTGTACGGTGTGGCCTGGTCGCCGCTGGGCACGCTGATCGCCTCGGCCAGCGCCGACAAAACCGTGCAGGTGTGGTACGCGTAGCCTAGATATCGTTAAAATGGTAGGAAGGATGCTTGTAATATTTCACAACGCTTGACAAGCCACATCTCCATCAGTACACTTTGTAAAAAGCATTAAAATAATAGTTAAATAAAGTGCTGCTTGCAAATGTATATCGATCAGAGAGGGGCCTGTGCCTGATATGGGGCCGAATCCTACTGCGCGTGATCTGCGGCGCATCAATCGCCGTACCGTCCTGCAAGCCATGTTGACCGATAGGACGATCAGTCGGCTTGAGTTGAGTCAACGTTCCGGCTTGAGTACGGGAACCGTCACCAATGTCGTCGCGGAACTGCTGGCCGAGGGTATTATCCTGGAAGCAGGATTCGAGGCATCGGAAGGCGGACGACGACGCGCCATCTTGACCTTGAACTCACAATACGGCTACTTCCTCGGCGGCGAAATCGGAGAAACCGATATCGCGGTTGAACTCTTCGATATTACGTTGCGCAAACTCAAAGCGGTTCGCTATCCCCTGGCGAGCGCACAAAATAACCCTGCTCACGTTGTGAACTACGTGATCGAAGGGGCCACGTCCCTGCTGCAAGAAGCTCAGGTGGGGCAGGACAAGATCTTGGGCCTGGGGTTAGGGCTGCCTGGCATTGTCGAACGTCTCGGCGATGAACTGGTTTCTGCACCCGCGTGGGGCTGGGAACCCGTGCCGTTGAAGACAATGCTGCGAGAGCATTTTTCGTTTCCACTGCATATTGATAATGGCGCCAAAACGATGGCGCTGGCCGAGATGCGCCTGAATCCGGGCGCGCCCATGGAGACGATGGCTGTCCTGCACCTGGGAACCGGCGTGAGCGCTGGTGTCATCTACGAAGGAAAATTGTATCGTGGGGCCAGCAATAGCGCTGGCGAATGGGGCCATACAATTATGAACCTGGATGGGCAGCCGTGTCGCTGTGGACGCCAGGGCTGTCTGGAAGCCTACGTTGGTGCTCCTGGCATTATGCGCCATCTGCGCGAACTCGACGCGCACCATCCCACGCTAGGTAGCGATGGTGAAATTGGCACCATCGCCGCGCTGCTAACAAGCATGCGCAGTGGTGATCCCGTCGCGGTACAGGTTGTGCAAGATACGGTCCAATATCTGGGGGCCGGAGTTGCCAATGTGATCAATCTTTTCAATCCGCAGCGTGTCATCCTTGGCGGTTGGCTGGGTTTGCAATTAGGCGAATTTGTGCTGCCCGCGATACGTCATGCGACCCAACGCTATGCGCTCAAGCAACCTTTTGAGGTAGCTAAAATGAGTGTGAGCGTGTTGGGACGCGATGGTGTCAGCATTGGTGCGGCCATCATTGCCTTAGAAGATTTCGTCGAGAGCGTGGGAGGGCGCACGAGTTATCCCACGCTCGCTGCTGGCTTCTTATAGTCTTGATAGAGGCGATGCTTGCTCACGACACGTGTATTTCCTTGCATGTGTATGCGTGCATGGAAATAGTTAAAACGTAGTGATTACAGCACGTCGAGATGTGTAGTCAAGGAGGATTTTATGTCTCGTCATCTTCGACGATTAGGTTTAGCTGTAGTGCTCATTGGCTTTGTGCTTGGTTTATCTGTCTTCCCATCACCCAACGCATCAAAGGCGCAAGCGGCCGGGGAGACGGTCAACGTCTGGCTCACGACGCCCGACCAGGCCAACCTGCTCAGTCCGCAACCAAACCTCAATTTTGGCTCCGTTGGTTCGAATGCCACTACCATCAACGTGAATGAAGCACAGACCTACCAACAAATGGTGGGTTTCGGGGCTTCGTTTACCGATTCGTCGGCCTGGCTGGTTGCCAACAAAATGAGCCAGAGTCAGCGGGACCAGCTTATGTCTAATATGTTTGACCCCAATAGTGGCATTGGCCTGAGCTTCTTACGCCAACCGATAGGGTCTTCTGACCTGGCGCTGAACGAGTACACCTACGATGATGTGCCTGCCGGTCAAACTGACCCAAACCTGAACAATTTCTCGATCTCGCACGATAATGCCTACATTATTCCGCTGCTTCAGCAGGCGCTCAAGCTCAATCCTAATTTGAAGGTTATGGCAACCCCCTGGACCGCTCCTGCCTGGATGAAGTCCAATGACAGCCTGGAGCAGGGCAGCCTCAATACGAGCGCGTACCAGGCGTATGCCAATTACTTCGCCAAATTTGTGCAGGCGTACCAGGCGCAGGGCGTCCCCATTTACGCCGTGACTCCACAAAATGAGCCGCAGAACAACAATCGCATGCCAACCATGCCGATGTCGGCGGACGAAGAGACGAATTTCATCGCCAACAACCTGGGTCCGACGTTTGCGCAAAACGGCATCAGCACGAAGATCCTGGGCTATGATCACAACTGGGATACGCCCGCGTACCCCACCACCATCCTGAATAATTCCACCGCTGCCTCGTACACGCCGGGTATCGCCTGGCATTGCTACGGCGGTACGGCGGACGCGATGAGCACCTTCCATAATTCCTTCCCCAACGCGGATACCTACGAGACCGAGTGTTCTGGTGGCACCTGGCACGGCGCGCTCTGGCCCAACGAGTTTCACGATACGATGGAACTGCTGATCAATTCTACGCGCAACTGGTCAAAGACGGTCACACTCTGGGGTCTGGTACTCGATCCTAACGGCAACCCGCACGTGAACAGCCCTGATTCGTGCAGCACGTGTCGTGGTGTCGTCGCGGTCGATCAGAATAGCGGCAATGTGACCTACAATTCGGACTACTACGGGCTGGGGCAGGCCAGCAAGTTCGTGAACCCTGGCGCGTATCGCATCGATTCCAACTCTTTTGGCAGCGGCAATCTTGAGGACGTGGCCTTCAAAAATCCCGATGGCTCCAAAACACTCGTCGTCTATAACAGCGGCGGCAACAACACCTTCCAGGTGCAATTGGGCAACGAAGCGTTTACCTATACCCTGCCAGCCGGTGCGGCGGCCACCTTCAAATGGTCTGGTACCCAGTCGAGTGGCGGCGGCGGTAGTACCTACTACAAGCTTGTGAACCAGAATAGTAGCAAAGTGCTCGATGTAACGAATAAGTCAACGAGCAATGGCGCAGTGATCCAACAGTGGGATTACGTGGGTGGCGCGAATCAGCAATGGCAGCTTGTGGACGTGGGCAATGGCTACGATAAGGTCGTGAACCGCAACAGTGGCCTGGTGCTCGACGTAACCAACGGTTCGACGAGCAATGGAGCGGTAATCCAACAATGGGCCTTTACTGGTGGAGGTGGAGCGAACCAGAAATGGCAGGTGGTGGACGTAGGTGGTGGCTATGATAAAATCGTAAACCAGAATAGCGGCAAAGTGCTCGACGTGACGAATAAGTCGACGAGCAACGGGGCCGTAATCCAACAGTGGGACTACGTGGGCGGCGTGAATCAGAAGTGGCAACTTGTTCCCGTTTCGTAGAAAGAAACAGATATATATAGGCAAACGCTGATGGTCCGGCCGGACCATCAGCGTTTGCCTATATATATCCTATTATTTGGGATAAGTGATGTTTATTTACGACGAACGCGCACCAGGGTCGTGGCAACTATCGCCGCCAGTGTCACCGCCAGCATCACCCAGAAGGCGTCATTGATTGCCAGTACATATCCTTGACGTTGCACGAGACCAATAACCTCTTGCAATGCCGCGGCACCCGCGCTCACAGGGTCTGCGCCGTGTGAACGATAGAGGGCTTGCAAGCTGGTGATGAGCTGGGCGAAATGCGAGCCGGGTATAACTTGTTCCGCCAGATGGCTATAATGAACCTTTGCCTGCGTCTGCACGAGCGTGGCAAGAATTGCAATACCAAGCGAGGTTGAGACGAAACGCAATACGGTGTACAGCGACGATGCTTGTGCGAATTGGCGTGGGTGTATCTCCGCCAGTGCTGAGACGTTCAACGGCTGAATGATGGCACCTAGTGCCAGACCGCGCAGAACGAACATCACCTGTAACCACCAGTAGGGCGTGTAGAGCGAGAGCGTCGTGAATTGCCACGTCACGAAGGCGAGTATCAGCAGACCAGGTATCACGACAATGCGCACACCCAGGCGGTCCACGGCGCGCCCACCGACGAGCGCGGTCACGATTGAAGCAAACGCCTGTGGCAGGAGCAGCAGACCTGCCTGAAAAGCGTTCAGCCCTCGCAAGTTTTGTAGGTAGACAGGGAAAATAAACAGTCCACCGAAAAACGCGAAGGTAATCAGCACGTTGGCGATGTTGCTGGTCAGGTATGGCCCGTTTGTGAAAAGCTTCAGGTTGACCAGTGGTTGCCCACCACGATTGGCAATCATCAGTTCGACAACAACGAAACACACCAGTACGATCAGACCACCAATCAGAAATCCAAGCACTTTGGCCGATGTCCAGCCATCGCTACTGGCGTCTGAAAGCGCGTAGAGAACAGATGCCAGGCCAATCGCCGCCAGTAGGAAGCCAGGAATATCGAAGCGCGCCCGCGTCTCACTTTGTATCTCGCGCAGCAAAATGCTCCCTAAAATAAAGCCAGCGATGCCAATGGGGACGTTGACGTAGAAAATGAGTGGCCAATTCGCATACGTCACGAAGTAGCCACCGAGCGTTGGGCCAACCGCGGGAGCAAGCAAGGCCGCGATGCCGAAAATACCGCTGGCTAATCCGCGTTGCTCCAATGGAAACTCATTGTATAGCAGCGTAATCGATAAGGGAAACAGGAATGCTCCGCCGATCCCCTGAAAAATGCGAAATACGATCAGGACAGGGAGACTCCAGGCCAGGCCACAAAGAGCCGAGCCAATTGTGAACACAGCGAGTGCGATAAGGTAGAAGCGCTTCGTACCCAGGTGATTAGCGAAAAACGCGGTGGTCGGAGTGACAACGCCTTGCGTTAGAATGTACGCGGTCAACACCCATTGCACTGTATTCAAGTCCGCACCAAAAGCATTCTGTAGACGTGGAATGGCGATATTGACAATCGTCTGGTCAAGGATACTCATAAAAGCGCCGAAAATGACAACTATGGCCACAATCCATTTATACTCCAACCCACCATGCCCCTGTCTTTGTCCTATCGTCTCTGTCGTCTGTACAGGTACCTCCATCACAAATACTCCTTTTCGTCAATGGGCTACATAACCTGGTACACATTTTATTTGTTATCGTTAACTAACTTATCTGATGAAAAATTTTTATGGGCGAAGTGAATGCAGCCAGAGCCGATTTAGTTCAAGGAGCGTCTCATCGGTTAGCCCCCCCTGAAAATTGAGCACAATATTGTACTGCATCGCAAATACGACACTGAGATAGCCCCATGCCGCAACATCAAGTTTGATATCCGAGCGGATCAGGTCTTCTTTCTGAGCACGTTCGAGTAGCTGATAAATCAAGGCGTACATGCGCTCATTATGCTTGCGCACATTATTGGCAATCTGCGGATCTCTTGACTCGCTCACTCCTTGAAACAGCACTTTCTGGATATCCGGGTCGGCGGCAATGGTTTCTCGGTAATCGACGAGTACGTGGCCTAGCTCTTCTAAAAGATTCTGTTCCGCCTGGCGCTGCACACGCTCACCTAGCATGCTGAAAAAACGATCGCAGTACTCACGCAGTACCGCCATAAAAAGGCCTTTTTTGTTGCCAAAATGCTTGTAGAGCATCGGCTCGGTCACATCGCTGGCGCGCGCCAATTCTCTCGTACTTGCCTCTGCATAGCTATGTTCCGCAAACACCTTCTTGGCATGCGCCAGGATGAACTCCCGCCGCTCCTCGCCACGCATTCGCGTTCGTTTTTCTCCCATTACAGCTCCAATTTTTTTGATGCATTGTTTGCTTTATAAGTTAGTGATAGCTAACTTAATCAAAGAATACCGCATACACTGCTGGTTGTCAAGGGACGCATTAGTGCAAGATCAGGAGACCTATTGTGTAAGAGATAGAGCGTTCCTCATGCTGGTTGAGCAGAGGAACATTGGTTCCCATTACACAATAGGTCTTTGGATTCTGCACTAAGTACAATCAAGTAACAAACGTGGGGATAAAACCTGCTCGGCGAGCACAGATAATCCCAAAAAAGTTGCTTGAATGTACTTAGTGTAAATTTCAATAGAGAAATTTTGTATGGCCAGGAGAAATAAAACCGCATGCACGAGGAGCAGCCACGTACCGACCAGCCTACGGGAACGAGCCATT
>DATAYF010000471.1:0-16343 GCA_036272735.1 Ktedonobacteraceae bacterium | reverse complement strand
AATTAGGTTGGCTACTCAGTCTATCACGTTAGATCGCCTTGCAGATGGATGGTACACTCTTAGAGTCGAATGGTCTCCGTACTTGGGCTTTAACTTCGTAGACACGGCGTTTATATGGCAGAGATTAAGGTTAGGAGATGCCTGGACAGAGGAGGAGAACCAATTCCTACGCCAGCACTACCCAACGTCCTCACAAGGTTGGATATTGGAACAGATGCCAGATAGGACCTGGAATGGCGTAGGTGCACAGGCGCGTGCCCTTAATCTAAGGAGACCACATACCCTACCAGGAAGTGAACTACCACGATACATGAGCATGAATGATTGGCGTATACTTGAACAGCACGGACTAATGGCGGAGGGGCCTGAGCAGAGGTTATGGTGGCAATCTAACTCATCCGTTAACGATGTCACCAATGCTTGAATATGTGCGAGGCTTCGGACGTTTTCAGCGCAATGCCCGCTTGTACCTCGTGAGTAACGCTTTAAGTGGCGTGACCGTGGGCATTATCCTGGTACTCTACAATCTGTACCTGTCCGCGCTGGGCTATGGTACAGATTTTATCGGTCTGGTGTTGTTTGTTGGTATCGTTGGGGCGGGCATCGCTATCTTCCCGGCTGGTCTGTGCATCGACCGCTATGGTGGCAAGCTAATCCTGATCTGGGCCAGCGTGTTGATCAGCGTAGCGGGTGCAGGTCAGATGTTGTTTCGCCAGCCCCTGCCGCTGTTGGTGAGCGTCTTTTTCGCCGGTATCGGCGGCGCGTTTATGGTTGTCGTGAATGCCCCCTTTTTAAGCGCCAATAGTGGGCCTGCCGAGCGCTCACTGTTGTTTAGCCTCAATGTTGTGATCTCGCTGGCTACGACGGTGCTGGGCGAGCTTCTGGGTGGTGTGCTGCCCGTCTGGTTGCGCGCGTTTCCCCAACTCATGGTGGCGTTGCCTGGAGCCTGGAGCGGTTTGCTGGTGGCTCAGCCTGTGGCCCGCTCCTACCAGCTCGCTTTGCTGATCTCAGGCTTGATTGCCGCGCCAAGCTTTATCCCGCTCTTTCTGATGCGTGCTGATCGTCCCCAGCAACGAGAGCAGGCTCAATTTCCTACCCACGCTGCCATCTCACTTAAAAGCGTGCACGCCAACCTTGCACGCCTGCGCGCCACCGACTGGCGTGCTGTGTTGCTCAGTCCATTGGCACTGATGGTGGCAATCGAGGCCCTGCTTGGCCTGGGCGCGGGGCTATTTCTCCCCTATGCGAACCTCTTCTTTGTGAAGCACCTGGGTGCCTCTTCTGCTCTGTTTGGCCTGATTGACGGCAGCGCCAACGCGTTGAATGCGCTGCTCACGTTGCTGGCTCCTCTGCTGGTCTTGCGCATCGGCAAAGTCAACACGTTAACCTTTACGCGCCTATTGAGCTTGCCTGTGATGCTGCTGATGGGGCTGACCGCCTGGTTGCCGTTGGCAGCGCTGCTCTATCCTCTGCGCCAGGGTCTGATGGATATGTCAGAGGGAATTTTGCAGGTGTTCTCGATGGAGGTTGTCGAGAAGCCACGCCGTGGCCTGGCAAATAGTAGCTATCAGACAGCGTTTCAGGGGACGCAAGCTCTATCGACGCCGCTGGGTGGTCTGATTATTGCACACGCGGGCTACACGCCGGTATTTATCGCGGCGGCACTGCTCTATGGCGTCGCGCTGGCTCTACTGTGGGGTAGCTTTGGACGTGGAGGGCGCGGGGACGAGAAAATCGAACCGGCCGCCGCCAGGGAAACGACTCCTGCAAGGGAGGTCGCTACCATACACGACGAAGCCGCGCCCCGTATATGGTAGCGGCCCACAAAAAATAAGCGCGACCGCCAGGTAGAGTGGCAATCGGCGCTTATTTGTCTGCGCGTTCAGGTCTCCTTCAATGTTGCTTTACGCTACTTTAGTTCTTCACGGTGAAGCGAATGAAGATGATGGTCAGCTCGTACAGGCACGACATCGCGATACCCAGAATGATCGGACTGTAGATGTCTGCGCCAGGCGTCAGGAAGGTCGCGGCGACCCACATAATGACGTGAGCGGCGACACGCTTCTGCCTGAGCAACTGGCCCGAAATGATGCCGATTTTCGCCATGAACGTCAGCACCAGCGGAAGTTCAAAGACCAGGCCGAACGCCAGGGCAAAGAATGCTACAAACGTGAAGTAGCTATTCGCTGTGACCAGCTCGGTAAAGTTGTTCGATGCGAAGTGCACTAAAAAGTTGATCGGGTATTGCAGGACCACGTAGCCGAGCGAGATACCAATAACGAAAAGTATGAGACCAAGAAAGATGAACGGAACCGCACCTTTTTTCTCGTGGTCGTACAGACCAGGTGAGATGAAGCCCCAGACCTGGTAGAGAATCATTGGCAAGGCCGCGATGATGCCAGCGAATAACGAGACCTTCAGGTACACCGTGAAGCCCTCTCCAAGTCCGGTCACGACCAGCTTATTACCTGAGCCTTTGCTCAGTGCATTGGCTGCCTGCGGTAAAGGACCGGTTAAGAATTGCATGATCTGTTCGCGGAAGATAAACGCGACAATCGTCGTCACCACAACGGTGATCAGGCACCAGAAGACGCGTTTACGCAACTCTTCGAGATGGTCCATCAATGACATCGCCGAAGGATCGTTGTCCTCATCGTCGTTGAAGTCTGTAGCTAACAGGGGTTCCTGCTGTTCTAATCCACTTGAAGCCATGTTTGTCCCCCTAAGCTTCTAACAAACGTGACCATTAGTCGACGTGCTGTTCAACGTGGTCGTTATGCTCAACCGTGTTATTGTGCTCAGCGGAGGCTGTGGTCGTGGTTGCGGCAGCGGCAGCTTCAGCGGCGGCTCGCTTGGCGGCGATTTCCTGATCGATCGACTCCAGGCTCGCGGCATTGTGCTCTTCTTTGGGTCCGGTCAGGTTATTCATGCCCTTTTTGAATTCGGTGATGCTTTTACCGATGGCGGAGCCCATTTCTGGCAACTTTTTGGGGCCAAAGATAAGCAGGGCGATAACGAGAATGATAATCAGGTCTGGTCCGTGAAATCCGAATGGCATAATAGTAATCCTTTCTTGACTCTGGCGTGATGGTGCACGCCACGGAAAAGTTCCCTATTGGTAGTTTCTAACTGGTAATTCCTACCTTTGTATCTCTACTCATCATTGTACAGCCATGCCATGCAGCTAGCTTAACGGCGACGTATGCGCCGTAAAAGGCAGGCAAATGGCTGATGTGCATCAGCCAATGTTACATCTAAGAAAGAGCAGATTGTGTGCGGCTGTCCGCGCCAAGCAGCCCAGTTTCCAGCGTGTGCAGTCCCTGTATGCCCAGGCCAATGATACCAGCGCCGGCCGAGCCCAGGGCCACGAGTCGCAAAGCGCGCCGACGGCTGATCTTGGTGGTGCGCCAGTCGCGAGCGATCTGCTGCTGGCTGCGGCGCACGGACTCCGCCTCTTGACGTACTGAGGCCACAAGCTGCTGTTCTAGCGCGGGTGGCGTAGATGCTGCCGGGCCATAGTGGCGCAACAGCAAGGTCTCAAGAGAGTCATTATCCATAGCTGCTCCCTGTGTTCGGAATGGGCTTCGTGAGCTGTAAACGCTGTGGTTTTTGCGCAGGCGTTTGTGACTCCCTTGGCTCCGACCGTTGTTGTGTCTGTGTAACGTGTGTGGTTGTTGGCTTATCGACGAGCTGTTCGCCGTTTTCATAGGTGTAAATCTGCTGGAACTGCTTGCGCGCTCGTCCCAGCCGTTGGCGTACTGCTGGCTCGTTCAGCGCGAGTGTGCTTGCAATCTCCGACGTGGATAGGCCACCCACGATGGAGAGCAAGAGGCAAACACGCATAGTCTCCGGTAGCTTTGCCAACGTACGCTGCACGGCATCGCGTTCGGCGATACGTTCCGCCGGATCGTCCTGAGCGTTGGCTCCATACCCGGCAGGTTGTACAGAGAGGGCCTGATTGCTTACAGCCTCCTCGGCATCGTTGTCTTGTTCATGTTCTTCGCGTATATGCGAGAACGGGATAAAGCGGAAGAGCTTTTTACGGCGCTGCTGCATACGGGCGGTGTTGAGCGCGATACGCAGTAGCCAGGCTTTCGCGTGAAAGTTTGCGCCGCTAGTGGCCCGCGCAGCATCGAGTGCTTTGAGAGCCTGCTGAAAGGTGTCCTGGGTGAGATCCTGGCTCTCCTCCCAGTCACCGGTCAATCCATAGATGGTATGGAAGACCAGCTTGCCATATTCATGAATGAGCTTTTCAAGCTCTTGTTCCGCCGACATTATTTCCACACACAAACTCAATTTCGCTGTGGTAGCAGGTAGATGATCTATCGGCTACACTAATAGAGATGCACGAGTACAGGGAATTGTGACAACCAAAACAAGAAAAGGAAATAGTGGAGAAAATGTTGGGCGACCGATGGCCGCCCTAAAACCCATCGGCATTCATAATCGAGTGCTGCACACTCATATGCATGTCATGCCAGGAAATATGAGGTGAGTCCTTAGCGCAAGTGTTCTTCGATGTAATCATCGGCCTCTTGAACGGTGGTGATTTTCTCTGCATCCTCATCGGAGATTTGCAGCTTAAACTCCTCTTCAAGGGACATGATGAGTTCAACCAGATCGAGAGAATCGGCATTGAGATCCTCAACGAAAGAAGCGCTAGGAACGACCTCACTCTCATCGACGCCGAGCTGATCGACGATAATCTTTTTCAGGCGTTCATGGGTAGTTGGAGTTGGCATTAATTTACCTCGCTTTTTGCTTTAGGAATGGGCTGTTGTTGTGCCCGCGTAAATATTGTACCGAGGACGCCGTTGATGAAGCGGCTGGAAGTATCGCTACCAAAGGTCTTGGCGAGTTCCACGGCTTCGTTAATAGCAGCCTTGGCTGGTACAGTATTATTAAACAAAATTTCGTAGATTGCAAGTCGTAAGATGTTTTTATCGATACGTGCCATCTGCTGCAAAGGCCAGTCACTGGCCGCGCTCTGAATGTGTGCATCGATGGTAGCAAGTTGGTTGCAGACGCCCAGAACTAGTTCGCTCGCGTATTCACCTACCTTGGAATGCAGATTGCGCTCCTCGGCGTGACGCTGCAATATCTCTTCTGGAGCGTGATTCGTCGTATCATATTCATAGAGCGTTTGCAGCGCGATCATACGCGCCTGTCTGCGTATTCCTGGCATGGTATCCTCGAATGCTTCTTCTCTCTACCCTGACGCCGTGACTAGCAGATGCTATTGCGTCTAGGTAGAAAGAGCTAACTAGTAAGTACTCCGTCAACGTCCTGGATGTAGACATTGACCTCGCGCACGTGCATCCCGATCATGTTTTCGATGGCAAAGGCGACCTCTTCCTGGATCGCGGTTCCCACCTCGACAATATCGACACGAGCCGTGACGACAATGTAGAGATCGGCAGAAAACGTATTGTCCTTAATGGTCAATGCTACTCCCTGCCTGGGAATTTCGCGGCCCAGCAGACGAGACCATTGGTCCGCCGTTTGTGCCATACGAGCCACACCCGGAACCTGTAAGGCGGTATTGGTTACGATAGTTGAAAGAACCTGGCGGGCGACTCGTACTACCCCTGGTGATGGTGCTTCAACCGTCATAAAAAACCTTTCTGAATACTAAATAAGTCCAACTTACTACACTATACTGGTGTACCACCTCCCTGCAAAGATAGGCGCTTTTTAGGGTGGTGTCAAGTACTAACGGATGGCTCCAATTGATTTTACCTATTAGTACCTATCGTTGTTTCGTTGTGATCCTACATTCAGATTTAGCGCTCACGAATCAGCGTCGCGGCCTTTTCCACGTCGGCCACGGTGCCGATGTTGATGGTGGTCGTCCCTTTCGCGATACGTTTGATCATGCCGGTGAGCGCCTGCCCCGGTCCGATTTCAATAAAGATGTCGACACCCTGGGCGACCATATACTCGACGCTACGTATCCACTGAACGGGGCTGGCAACCTGTTGGGCCAGCTCTGTGCGTAGCGCGTGCTCCTGTACCAGCGGTTTGGCACTAATGTTGCTCACAAGGGGAATGGTCGCGTCGTGGATGTCTGCCTGACTGATCGATTGTGCCAGCCCACTTGTT
Source organism: Ktedonobacteraceae bacterium (assembly GCA_036272735.1). Taxonomy (GTDB): domain Bacteria; phylum Chloroflexota; class Ktedonobacteria; order Ktedonobacterales; family Ktedonobacteraceae; genus DATAYF01. The sequence goes on along the minus strand of DATAYF010000471.1, from coordinate 10,241 downwards.
GCCGGTTGCATAACAGGTGAGTGAAACGCACCGCTCACGGCCAGCGGAATGACTCGTTTGGCCCCACGTGCTTTGGCGAGTTCGCTGGCGATTTGTAGCGCGTGCTGCTCGCCAGAAATAACGATCTGGCCGGGTGCGTTGTAGTTCGCAACCACGACCCTGCCCCTCCCAGGATGGTCGTTAGCTGCGGCCGGCCGGGCTGCTAATGCCTGCTGCGTGGCTTCCTGGCAAATCTCTTGCAACTGCTCGACGGCCATCCCGATCACGGCAGCCATCCCACCGGGACAGACCGTTCCTTCATGGTGCATCAGGCGACCGCGTTCATGTACCAGGCGCACGGTATCCGCGAGATCAAGGGCCTGGGAAGGGACGAGCGCCGCACACTCGCCGACGCTATGACCAGCGGTAAAGCTGGGTGTAAGTGGCGATGTCCAGGCAGAGGCGTGGGGAGAAAGGGCTTCTTGGAATGCAGCAAGAAAGGCGAGGCTGACGGTAACGATGGCTGGTTGGGCGTTGCTTGTGGCACGCAGCGTGTCTTCAGGTCCATGAAAACAGATATCGCTGAGCTTAAAACCAAGGGCATCATCGGCTTCCTCAAAAACGCGTTGCGCGGCCTTTGAGGAAGCGTAGATATCAGCCCCCATACCGACAGACTGACTACCTTGCCCTGGAAAAAGAAAGGCAATTTTGGTCGTCATCGTATCTTTTTACTTCTCAATGAGGCGACAGCGTTCCTTAATGAACAGATGTCAGGAAGAGCGCCGCCTTCACCATTATTTTTACTACTTCTCCGAACCTCTGAGCGCGCAGCACTTGTAGCGCTAGCCACGGCAGTACCGTTGAGGGTCGGAATAAGAGCTTACTTGCTTGTTCGGGGCGTGAAAACCTGGCGACCACGGTAGGTCCCACAACTGGGGCAGGCGTGATGCGCGAGCCGGGGTTTTCTACACTGCGGGCAAGCGACGAGTTGAGGCAGGTCAAGATGATGGTGCGCGCGACGCTCCCCCTGCCGGGCGTGCGAGGTACGTTGTTTTGGTAATGCTCCCATGAAATGTTTGCTCCTCTTCCACCATGAAAAAGTATTGATGCATAGGCAGGCGTGTGCTGTGCCGTGAAACGTTCGCTGGTGGATCTTTATTCCGATTCGTTTTGCAACAAGGTTTTTAGTACACTGAGCCGTTCATCAACCTCAGGCTGGCAGTCGCAGGGACCGAGATTGAGGTCCTTGCCGCACTGTGCACAGAGCCCTTTGCAGTTCTCTTCGCACAACGTCACGAGCGGGATGTTCAGCAGTATGCGTTGTCGGATAGCTTCAGTTAAGTCAACGAGATGATGGTCATCGATAGGAAAAACGTCTTCCTCCTCGATGGGAGGCAGCGGTACTCCTGTATCCACGTCTATCGTGGGAAAGAATTGCTCTGCAAAGGTGACGTGCAACGGCTGCTCGAAGTGTTTCAAGCAACGTGTGCATTCAAGATCGGCTGTAAGGTCCACCCAACCATCGACCAGCAGACCAGGGTCGATGCGGCGCATGCGTGCATGCCCGGTAAGCGGGCCTACGACCTTGAAATCTTCGTCGAACTGTATGTCATCTTCAGTAATGTCCGCTTCCAGTGAAGCACCCACATTCGACTTCATCAATTGCGCCACATTAAAGATCATGATTATGAATGTCCTTTCTGTTCCGTAAATGGCGAATTTCTTACGGGAAAATAGACGAAAGCACAAGGAAGAACATTCTTACCTCTTAGCTGGCGCTTGCTCATTATAGACAAGGCATTGCAGGGTGTCAAGTGCCCAAACTGTGCAAGATTACGCTGGTTTTCCTCTTCTTTTAGCAAAATAGGACGTTTGTGTATTGACATGCATATGTAGACATGCCTATAGTTATTTAGATGGGCTATATAAAGCTGCCTGAGAAGGGGATGCATCGCTTGTTCCTGTAAGCGATAGCGCGAGGAATGGTGATGAACCGCTTTCTAGAAGGTAGCAAGTGGTGTTGCCCAAACATTCAAGAAGGAGATTTTTCGATGACGCAATTTGTGTTCCCTCCATCGGCATTTATTCCTCTCGCCATCGGTTTCTTTGGCCTGGGCACCGGCTACTTCGTCTGGGGTGGACATGCATTATTTGGCTACCCCCTCGTCGATAGCGATCCCAAGCACGACGTAAATCGTACGATGGGCATGTGGGGCTTCTGGATGCCCGGTTTTATGCAGTTCCTTACCGGCGTGTCTCTGCTCATTGGTTTGACGTGGTTTCAGGTCTTTAATAAGCCGCCTGCAAGTACCTCACCACTCTATATGGCCGCTCTTGCCTTCACCGCTTACGGTATTCACTGGTTCGCTATGGCACACCGCCGCTTTATCGGCTCCAGTGATCTGCCCGACGCCTGGATGGCTATCGCCTTTTTCTTACTATCCTTGCTCGGTGTTATTGTCTTCTTCTCCGCGAATGATATCCCTGTTGCCATTATCTTTATCGGTCTTTCCTTGATCTACCTGACGGAAATTCCTACCCGCTTCAGCGTATTTGCTGCTGGAGGGCGTCTTGTCGGGTTGTTGCAGATCCTTACTGGTATCTGGCTGATGTACATGACGTGGGCCGTCGTGTTGAATTTCTCCATCGGCGCACACTGGTGGGTATAACAGAGCCGTTGGTTTCTTCGCATTCCTAATCTATAGAGGGTGAAGAAAGTGACGAGAAACAAGAGGGGTGATGCACACGCATCACCCTTTTTCATTGCTCATAGTTGGGGCCGCCCATCGTATCCACAGCCAGAGAGGAGCGGCGCGGGGATGGATGCTGAGGTTGCTGGGAGTCGTCGGGGCCGTCGGGGCCGTCGGACTCCTCTATGACTTCGGGCTGCTCCGGGTCGATTGGTGCGGCTTCCATACTGTCGAGTCCACGTTCGATGCTCATGATGGTGCGCCCGACCTCGGTTTCGATACTGAGCAGGTGTTCGTGTAGGGCACGCAACGTATCGGTAACGTACGTGTCGGCGTCCCCTTTCAAACGGTCATTTTCGTCTTGCGCCTCTTGCACAATATCCAGCGCGTGTTGGTTGGCCTTCTGGACCATTTCTTGTGAGCGCTTTTCGGCGGCGTTGAGCAGCCCTTCGCGCTGCATGGCTCGTTCGCTTTCCTCGCGTGTGCGTGCGAGAATGCCGGCGGCATCGGCCTGTGCCTGCGCCAGGATGCGCTCTTTCTCCTGGATAATACGCCGTGCCTGCTTAATCTCATCTGGGATGGATGTGCGCATCTGATCGACGATGGACAGAATGTCGCCTTCTTTGAGGATGATCTGGTTTACCAGCGGCATTCTTCTGCTGCTGGCAATCAGGTTATCCAGACGGTCTACAAGATAGAGTATATCCATTCAGTGCCTTGCCTTCCTTCCTCCCAAATGCCTGCACGTCTCCTCTTTACAGCAATGAATGGCCTTATCCGCCAAGTTTTTGCTGCAGTGCGTGCACGACAGCGGCCGGGAGCATATCGGAGACATCGCCTCCTAGACGGGCTACTTCCTTGAGTCGTGATGAGCTGACAAATAGTTGCTCAAGGTTAGTGAACAAAAAGACCGTTTCGATTTCGGGTGCCAGTTTGCGGTTCATCATGTGCTGGCTGAACTCGTCCTCGAAATCGCTTGGGGAGCGCAGCCCCTTGAGGATTGCTGTGCCACCGATGGAGCGCACGAAATCGACCAGCAGAACGGTAAATGTATCGACGCGCACATTGGTCAGTTCCTCGGTGGCAATGACTTCTTGCCAGAGTGCCAGTCGTTCTTCGACGGAAAACAACAGGTTTTTCGCGGGATGCGCGTAGACGGCAATAACCACCTCGTCGAAGAGTTGTGCCCCCCTCCGCGCGATATTGAGATGACCGTTGGTTAATGGATCAAAACTTCCTGGATATATGGCTATGCGGCGAGAATTTTCGGCGTTGATCACTCTCTATCCCTTTCGCGCTCAAAATAAAGTAGGTTCTTCTGATATTCTGTATGGAACGTGAAGTTACGCCCCCATTAAACCATATCAGTGTCTATTCGGCAAGACTGATTTATGGGGAGCGTGGTGCAGGTCATCAACCCGCACCATCACATCAACAAGACACGCGGTTTATGCTAATTTGCTGCTGGCTCTCAGACGCCGCGCGCGCGCGCCGATCATTTCACCAACGCCGATAGCACACAGGCCAAGCAGCAGGTGGATGACCTGAATAACCCAGTGGTTTTCTGGCATCATGCTGGTCTGGCTCATACCGAATCCCGTCATGACGATTGCCAGCACTATCGCCACCGCGGCCAGTCCCCAATTTCCACCCCTGGTGGTGCCGAAGACGATGCCAAGCACGATCAGAGAAAGTGCGACCAGAATACCGAAGAGCATATGGATACCTTGCGTAGCATTGGTGACAGCCACAACGTTGGTCCAGAAAAGAATACCAAGAATCAAAGCCACCAGCGCACAGACGCGCAGGACGTTTTGTGTAATACGTATAACCATCGGAAAATAGACTCCTAACTATAATGATGATAATGAGAAAGTGTCGAGATTGTGAGTACGTGAGGTAAGGAGCGTCTCGCGACAGCGTATTACCACAATCATTCCCACTCTGCTAAATATATCGCTGTTTTGCGCCGTTGTCCAATCCGCACGGGACGATCCCTATAGGTGCGGAATTTTAAAATAGAAGTAAAAGCGTCAATAGATGTAGGGACCGATTTATCGTGTCCACCGCATCCTACCGACCAACCTCCCAAGCGTCTCAAAACGTTCTGGTTATGATGTTTATTGATCGGGAGAGTTTGGTGGACACGATAAATCGGTCCCTACATCTATTGACGCCTCCTTGTTTATCCTTTAAATCTGCATCTATAGTTTGGTTTCCCTCGTGTTTTATAGCTCGTCTGGGTCGGCCAGCACCGCGCCGGTATTTGCCGATGTGACCAGGTGAGCATAGCGGCGCAGCCAGGAGCTTGATGCGCGACGTGTGAAGGGCGGGATTGCTTGCAAACGTTGCTCGATCTGCTCTGGGGTTAGCTCGACATCTAGGCGGCGCTCGACCAGGTCGATGTGAATCATATCGCCATCCACCAGGGCCGCGATAGGTCCACCTGCCGCCGCCTCGGGAGAGACGTGGCCAATACAAGCACCGCGTGTACCACCAGAGAAACGTCCATCAGTCACCAGCGCGACCGATTCGCCTAATCCCATGCCCATGATGTTCGACGTAGGAGCCAGCATTTCCTGCATACCAGGGCCGCCGCGTGGTCCCTCGTAGCGAATGACCACCACTTCGCCCGGCTTGACCTGCCGGTTCAGGATACCAGCGCTGGCCTCTTCCTGCGAGTTATAGATGTGGGCCGGGCCGGTATGTTTCATCATGGAGGCCGATACTGCGCCAACCTTCACTACCGCGCCATCGGGGGCCAGGTTGCCAAACAGAATCGCCAGGCCGCCGCGTTCGCTGTAGGCCTCTTCGACAGGATGGATCACTTCTGGCTCTTTGACCTCGGCTTCGGCGATATTCTCGCCCAGGGTCTTCAGCGTGACGGTAGGGCGATCCAGGTTGAGCGCGCCGGGCTTGCGTGCGAGTTCCTTGAGGATGGCGCTAATGCCACCGGCCCGGTCAACGTCTTCCATGTGCCAGTTTCCGGACGGGCTGACCTTGCACAGGTGCGGGGTGCGTGCCGCGACCGCGTTGATACGTTCAAGCGAGTAGTCGATTCCGCCCTCGCGTGCCAGCGCCAACGTGTGCAGAACTGTATTGGTCGAGCCGCCCATCGCCATGTCCAGCGCGAACGCGTTATCGATGCTCTCGACGTTGACGATCTTGCGCGGCGTCAGGTTGGCGTCGATCAGTTGTAAAATCTTGCGCCCGGCTTCGCGTGCCAGCTCTTTGCGCCCCTCGGACGTTGCCAGGCGTGAGCCATTGCCCGGCAGTGCCAGGCCAAGAGCCTCCATCAAACAATTCATTGAATTGGCGGTGAACATACCTGAGCAGGAGCCGCAGGTGGGGCAGGCGTTCTGCTCTAGTTCGAGCAATTGCTTATCGTTAATTTTTCCGGCCTGGTAAGCGCCGACACCCTCAAAAATACTGATGAGGTCGATGCTGCGGCCATCATCGAGCTTCCCAGCCTGCATCGGGCCGCCGCTGACGAAAATAGTCGGAATATCCACGCGCATCGCTCCCAGCAACATGCCGGGTACGATTTTGTCGCAGTTGGGGATACAGACCATGCCATCGAAGCGATGTGCCTCGATCATGGTCTCCACGCTGTCGGCGATCAATTCCCGGCTGGGCAGCGAATATTTCATGCCGATATGGCCCATAGCGATGCCATCGTCAACGCCAATTGTATTGAATTCGAAAGGAACGCCACCGGCCGCGCGAATCGCCTCTTTGACAAACTTTCCGAATGCCTGTAAATGCACATGGCCTGGAATGATATCCACATACGAATTACAGACAGCGATAAAAGGCTTTTTAAAATCTTCTTCTTCGCCTACAACACCGGTCGCCCGCAGCAGACCACGGTGAGGAGCGCGCTCGAAGCCGAGCTTGATCTGATCTGAACGCATCGCGCCTCCTTATACAACAGCTAATAACAACAGAAATTTCTGTAATCGCTTCTCCGAACACCTGAGCGCGTCGTGCTAGCCACGCAGTGGCGTTGGTATTCGGAACTGAGAACCAAAAAGATGGTATTGTTCTCAAGTATAGCATACAGGTGTGTGGCTTCGTGCTTGTTCGACGCTAGAAAGCATGCAGGAGAGCTAGAGCTAGCCTCTAGCTCTCCTGCATGTAGAGGCGGAGACCAGCTCCGTCTCATTCCCCACGTCCACGGCGCAAAAAATCGAACTACACCCGAGCTGCCAGATGACCAAAAAAACAAAGATATGCATTGTTGTTTCTTTTTGTATTTCATTATTACACATTATGATGATAAAACGTGAAACTTCGAGAGGTATATAGACTTGTATTCTGCTGAAAATCAGTGTATAACCGATGTGTACCTGTTTTCCTGACCAGTATAAAAAGGAGATGCCAGATGAGCGAGTATGTAAGCGAAGTAGCGCAACTTAGACAGCGCATTGAAGACGAAATTGAGTCTATGCAGAGAGGATTTTCTGCATTCGCCGCTGGTGTTGCACGTCACGATTTCATTCGGGCGCGCATGGAGCGCATCGGTAATCATCAAGATCAGTTGGCGAAACATGTCGGCCAGAATCAGGCTGCGAACATTGTGTGCGAGGCGTATATCGATAAAACGAGCAATATAAAATAGTATTTATATTTGGCAATACTACGAGAAGACAACCCCCGTGAGGGAGGTTGTCTTCTGTTTTCTAATGTGCCATGTAGTTTTGCCAGAACTGGCCGAGCCGCTCGCGTATACTCGTGTGCTCTGGTTTGTGCAGGTAGGGGTCGCTTTCCCACAATCTTTGGGCTAACGTGCGCGTCAGCTCAATCAATTTGGTATCGTTAAGGTTGGCGATCCGTAAATCTGGCATACCGCTCTGGCGCACGCCGATAAAGTCGCCGGGGCCCCGCAGTCGCAGATCCTCTTCGGCCAGGCGGAAACCATCATCGGTGTCCTGAAAGACGCCCAGGCGGTCCTGTGCCTGCGCACCAGCCGAGGCACTGAGCACGTAGCAATACGATTGATGCCGTCCACGTCCCACACGACCACGGAACTGGTGCAGTTGCGAGAGTCCAAAGCGGTCAGCATCCTCGATCACCATGACGGTTGCATTGGGCACGTCGATACCCACTTCGATAACCGAGGTGGCAACGAGCACGTCAATCTCGTGGTCGCGGAACTTGTGCATGATCTCATCTTTGTCTGTCCCCTTCATTCCCCCATGCAGTAGACCCAATCGCAGATTTGGGAAGACTTCGCGCTTCAAACGTTCGTATTCGGTTGTGGCAGCCTTCGCGGCCAACACCTCGGATTCCTCGATCAACGGACAGATAATAAAGGCTTGATGGCCCTCGGCCACCTGTTGGGCGATGGTTCTATTGGCTTCGCTGCGCCGGTTGCCGGTACGCCAGCGCGTAATGATTTTTTGGCGACCGGGCGGAAGCTGGTCAATTACCGAGACATCCAGGTCTCCGTAGAGTGTCAGGGCCAGCGTGCGGGGAATGGGGGTCGCGGTCATCACCAGCATATGAGGATGGTACCCCTTCTGGCGAAGTGTGTCGCGCTGCTCGACGCCGAAGCGGTGCTGTTCATCGACAATTACCAGGCCGAGATTTTGAAATTTGACATCCTCCTGAATTAGCGCGTGCGTACCGATAGCGACCATGGCCTGACCCGACTCCAATGCGTTGCGGCCACTGTTGCGTTCGCGCTGCTTGAGGCTGCCGGTGAGTAGCACGGTACGAATGCCGAATGGTTCGAGCATGACGCCGATGCTGCGGGCGTGTTGTTCGGCGAGTAGCTCGGTGGGGGCCATAATCGCGCCCTGGTAGCCATTGAGCGCCGCTATATAGAGCGTGGCAGCTGCGACCGCTGTTTTACCGGCACCCACATCCCCTTGCAGCAGGCGACTCATCGGCTTCGTACGTGCCAGGTCGCCTGCAATCTCGTGAATGACCCTGCCCTGGGCATTGGTAAATGTGAAGGGCAGCGTGGCCTCGAACGGTTCGTCGGAAGCAATCACCGACCAGAGCGTCGAACCGACCGTTGCCGCCTCTTCCTGCGCGGCTAGTTCGGCTGGTGGGCCGCCTGCGGCTACAACTGGTGGATTGATAAAGAGCTTGCCGGGATCGACGTGGAAAGCATTCCCCTTTTCTACCTGGTTCTGCCAGCGGCTGCGCCGCTCCTGCATGCCCATTTGAATGAGAAACAGCTCATCGAAGGCCAGGCGACGACGGGCGGCACCGAGCGTCTCCTCGTTTGTTGGATAGTGGATCTGCGCGACGGCTGTGGATAAGGGCAAAAGTTGACCGGCTTCCAGGACGGAGGACGGCAAATATTCGGGAATAATGGTGGCATAGTGGTCAACTACCCACTTGGTGAGCGTGCGCAACTTTTTCTCGTGCAATCCCTCGGTGAGCGCGTAGATGGGCACGATGCGCCCGGTGTTGAGCGCGTCGCCACGTTCTGGAAATTCATGGCTGCGCACAGAAAACTCAACTTTATTGCCGAAGCGCTGCTTCATGCCGGTGACCACCAGGTACTCGCCCTTGGAACCCAGCAATTGCTTGAGCAGATACTGCTGATTGAACCAGGTCGCGTAGAGCTTGCCCGTTTCATCCGAGATAGTGGCGATGGTGCGTACGCGGCCACCGTTCGTGCGCTTATTTTCGGCGTCCCAGATCAGACCCATCGTCGTGACCGGCTCGTTGAAGGGAAGCGCGTTGATCTTGAGTAGTTTGCTATAGTCGCGGTGATCACGCGGAAAATAAAAGAGCAGGTCGCGAATGGTGTGCAATCCGAGATGGTGCAGGCGACCGGCAATGGTGGCCCCAACACCAGGGATGGCGGTAATATCAGCGCTGAGCAGGGTCAACGAGGTGTGCCCCTGCGTCATGCCAGCTTCCAGACGAATAGGGTTGCGCAATGCCTGTGGTAGCGTGCTGTGCTGTTTCTCGGCATGCTCAGGCGCTGGCTGCGCGGCAACCGGTTGCGGCGCTGGCTGTGCCGCGTGTTTCTCGGTGCGTACTACTGGTGGCTTCGGTGGTGTAGCTGGTTGCGTTGCATGCTCGACCACAACGGATGCATCTGCTCGTGGTTTGGGCTGCTGCTCTAATTCCAGCAGCACGCTATACGCGGCTTTCAAGTTGCGTGCACGCTGCTGCGGATCGAGCTGGCGATACCCTTCGAGATGCGCCAGAAAATGCTGAATGGGTGCGAGTTCCAGGCCAGCCTCGCTACAGGTTGCGCTGGTCTCCTCGGCCCAGATTGCGGCAAACGTTTCCAGGCCACCGGGACGAATGGCCTTATCCTGATAATGGGTGCGCTGCTCGTGTTGTAAAATTTTGCGCGCCTTCTCGATATTGGCCGCCAGCCCATGCGCTTGTTGATTCACCATAAAATATGCATGCTCTATCTACCAACATTTATGCTTCCCTGCCCATGATAGGCGTAACTGGGATGGTATGTCAAGTGTATTGATGGAGCTGTATGTGTCCGGGACACATACAGCTCCATCAATACATGCGCCCAACATATAAAGGAACATTAATGGTTTCCGGAAACCATTAATGTTCCTTTATATGTTGGGCGCATGT
>DATAYF010000470.1:0-18499 GCA_036272735.1 Ktedonobacteraceae bacterium | reverse complement strand
CCCCCCCCCCCCCCCCCCCCCCCCCCCCCCCCACCTCCATCAACCAAAAAGGACTTGACTTTTTTGCGTAAAAGGATACCTATGACCCAATATCGCCATCCCACACCCACTTCTTTCCTGCTCGACGAGGAAAACCGCCGTCTCTTCATTTCGTGGAGCGACGAGCACGAAAGCGTCCACGATTGGGAACGCTTGCGCTGGTCCTGTCCGTGCGCCTGGTGTGCCGGGGAAGGTGGGCAGCCCGGCATGCTCCAAAACAAACAACACCTGACCACCGAAGAAACAACTCTGGTAAATATCGAGCCGGTTGGTCGCTACGGTTTGACGCCCGTTTGGGAAGACGGTCATCGCACCGGCATTTTTACCTACGAGAAACTTCGCGCCATGTGCGAATGTGACGAGTGCCGCCGAAAGTAATCATCCTCTGACGGCGATGTTAAGGCTGGTCAATCCCCTACGTTATAGCAGGTAGATATCGCGAATAGCCGTATATACATACGAGAAAATGTACGTGTCCTGTCTGTGTCACCCGGTCCAGGGCGCCCTATATATCTATCTGAAAGGGATTTTTATTATGAACAGCTTTTCTACGCAACATGCCGAAACCAATGCTCACCCACGTCGCCGTAGCATCATCTTGAAAGGTCTGTGGTTGCGCCTGCTGTTCGCGTTGATTGTTGGCATACTCGTGGTCATGGCCCTTTTTGCCACCAATGCCGTGTCGCATTAATATCGTCTTAGTAATAGTATTGCTCTTATGCTGCCGCGCCATGATCCATAATGTGGCGCGTAATTGGTAACACCCGCAGGCTTGCTGGCAGATGTCGCAAGAAGGTTCGTAGCCCACTGGCACTTGTTTCGAACAGCAATTGCTTCTTCGGTCCCCACTCGAATCCATAGAGTTCGCGCACCGGCTCCGGTAAGAGTGCGTTGGTGAGGTACAGGTGCAGATACATGGCCGGTTTGAAAATACCTGGCGCTGGTGGAAAGAATAATTGGTGCGCGATCTGGCGCGCCTCTATGGTCGCCGCCAATTGTTGACTATACAGCATCGCATGCACGTATGCATGCAGGTCATCGACGCTTTTTGGCATCAGGTCGAGTGGTAGCCCCAGCAAACGCCCCGTCTGCTTCGACTCCTGATAATAGCGTTCCTGTTCTGCGGGACTGATGGGGCCTATAAAGAGCGGGTACATAAGTAGCACGGTATCAACCAGGGTCGCTTGCACCCACAGCAGCAGTTCCGGGTCGCGGGCATGATAGGTTGTGCCCGCCTGGTACGCGCCTGCCGAGCTGGTGAGTTGCCCTTGCACATGCGTGTGCAGGCGATTAATGGTGCGCGCCGCTTGTTGTGCCGTTTTGGTCGATCCAAAGGTGAGCATTTGTCCAAGCATAAAGGTGCTCATGGCACGACCAAAGGGGTCGGTCATGTAGCGACTATGCTCCATCACGCCCGCTGCTACCAGGGGGTGGGCTATCTGCATTAAGACAGCCCTCGCCCCACCTAAATCGACAATGGCCTCCCGTCCAAGTTTCCAGGTAACACTTGTGTTTCCAAAATACCCTGAATCTTTTCCCATGGTTATGCTTTCGTCTTATTGCTGTGATCAGTCTCCCGCCTGGGCGATTTTGGCCTGCAATCGTCGCTGGAAGGACTCGCCCGTGAGCCGCTCCGCCTTGTCGGGATCAGTTTTCATAATTTCTAGTAGCAAAGCAATGTCCTGGTTCGGCGCGAGTGTAAGATCGTGTTGACCCTGCTCGACCGCCTGAACAATGCCCTGTGCGACCTGCTCCGGCGTGAGTAGCGCCTCGATATTGAGCAGGTCTGCTGCTTCCCCTCCCTGATGGAGCATAGGGGTGTCCACCCAGGCCGGGTAGACGGTGGTAATATCGATGCCCGTCCCGTAAAGTTCTGCCCTCACCGCCGCGGAGAAGCCACGCACGGCCCATTTGCTGGCACAGTACCCCGAGAGCAGCGGCGACCCGATTTTGCCAGCGACGGAACTCAGAAAAGCAAAATGGCCGCTGTGTTGCTGGCGCATGATCGGCAGGGCTGCTTTCATACAGAGAAATGTGCCCATAAAATTGACATCCAGCACGGCTCGCATCTCGCTGGCCGTGAACGCGTCAATAGTGCCTCCCCCTCCGAGTCCCGCGCAGGTGATGACCAGGTCAATGGTGCCATTGATACCCAGGGCTTGCTGCATGAGCGTGTTCACTTGCGCTTCATCGGTAACGTCCACTGTGAAGGTGAGTACTGACGCGCTTTTGGCTGGATTGCTCTGCTGCACCTGTTGTGCGGCCCAGGGTAATCGCTGGCTATCCCTATCTGCCAGCACGATATGCGCGCCTCGTTCATAGCAAGCTTTGGCGCTGGCCAGACCAATACCGCTTGCTCCACCGGTGATCACTACGACTGCGCCATCGAAGTTCTTTAGTGCCATATTCTCGGTTCCTTCTCTGAATACTAATCGGACTGGACACCCATTCTTTGTGCCTCTACCACATATCATAGCATGTTTTCAGGGAGAAAAATTATGAGAATGGTGCGTGTAATACCTGTAGAGACCGATTTATCGTGTCCGCTGTACCTTGCCGACCAATCGACCCAACACTTGCATCATTCCAGCTACGATGGTTATTGACCAGTAGGGTTCGACGGGTACGATAAATCGGTCTCTACAGGTAATATACGTATATAGGTTACAATTGGCATTCGATGACGGTTTTTCGCAGCCTGAGCAGCGCATCCTCGATATCTTGCGCGCTAATTCCGTAATGCGTCACCGCGCGTATGCGGCCCTCGCCCATCGTGCCTATCAGCACGCCGTGTTCGCGTGCCTTCTCGATGAATGGCTGTACCTCTTGCTCGCTGAGCGTGCGCTCGTCTTTGCGCAGCATAAAGATCACCATGTTGGTGACGACCTTTTCAGGATCAAGCTCTATCTGTGGGTAATCGGCCAGCCCTTGGGCTAAACGCTGGCAATTGACGTGATCCTCTGGCAAGCGTCCCACCATCTCTTCCAGCGCTACGATGCCAGCCGCCGCCAGGATACCGGCTTGCCTCATACCACCACCGAGTAGCTTGCGCGTGCGCCGTGCTTTGCGAATAAACTCCTGGCTGCCGACCAGTAGTGAGCCTACAGGCGCGCTCAGGCCCTTCGAGAGGCAGAACATGAGCGAGTCCACGTGCCGGGCTAGTGCGCTCACGGGGAGACCGAGCGCGCTGGCCGCGTTAAAAATACGCGCCCCATCCATATGGACAGCTACCCCACGTGCGTGCGCCATCTCGCTGATAGCTTGCATATGCTCGATTGGCAGCACGGTGCCGCCGCAACGATTGTGCGTATTCTCTATGCACACGAGCGCCGTTGCCGCGACATGTTCATCGCTATCATCAACAATGCCCTCTTGCAATTGAGCGAGATCCAGCGTGCCGTCCGGTAGATTGGGCACCACGTACATGGGTGATCCGCCCAGCGTGGAAGCGCCACCGGCTTCGTAATGGTAAATATGTGATTGGCTGCCAACAATCACGGCTGCTCCGCGTCCGGCGTGTGTGAGCAGCGCGATGGCGTTACCCATCGTGCCGCTGGGCACGAATAACGCCGCCTCTTTGCCTGTGCATTGCGCCGCGATGTCTTGCAAGCGGTTGATAGTGGGGTCTTCCCCATACACGTCGTCGCCTACTTCCGCGTGATACATGGCGGTGCGCATTTCGGGCGTCGGCTGGGTTACGGTGTCACTGCGTAAATCTATCATCATGCATTGATGGTCCTTCCTGATAATGTTCAGCTAAAATAGAACCTTGCTATTATTATTCTCATTCGGATAAATTTTCGTCAATGTGCAATGCTTGAGAAATGGCATGCGTTATTGCCAAATTTTTCTCCGCTGGTTTCCGCCACATCCACCCGGCTCCTGCGACCAGCATACTGAGAAGAACACCGATGAGCATGGCGGAAGCAGGTCCATAGAGACTGGACAGCCAGCCCATCAGCAGATATCCTAGCGGCAGGCTTCCATCGAAGAAGAGCACTTGCACGCTCATGACGCGCCCGCTCAGGTGATCCGGGGTGATTGTTTGGAGCGTTGTCATGGCCTGCGCTGCAAAGGCGGTCTCCATAAAGCCAACGCCTGCGATCAGCACCAATGACAGCAGATAGATGGACGAGGCTGCAAAAGCCGCTTCCAATACCCCGAAGACCAGCATGCCGATTAGCACATAGCGGATCGTTGGCGCGCTATTACTCCAGGCTAGCCACAATGCCGAGAGCAGTGAGCCAACGCCAATTGCGGCAGAGAGCAGTCCAAAACCTGTTGCTCCCACGTGCAGCACGTTTGTGGCGAAGAGCGGGAGCACGACGTTGAAGTTCGAGCCAAAGAGCAAGACCAGGCCAACGACGAGAATCAATAACAAAACCGCAGGCGTTTTCCAGATATAGGCCACGCCCTCGCGCAAGCTCTGCCAGGTGTTCTGCCGCTTGCCTGCATTGGTGGGTTGAAGCGTCTGGCTGTGCAACTCGTGACTCTTGATTAGCGTCAGACCCACCATTACCGGGAGGAAGCTGAGCGCGTTGAGTAGAAAGAGCATGGTGACGCCGCTAGTGGCAATGACTATGCCCCCAAGGCCAGGACCCACGATGCGTGCCAGTGTAGAGAGCGAGGAGTTCAAGGCAACGGCGTTGGGCAGTCCCTCGCGCCCAACCATCTCGACAACAAACGCCCGGCTCGCTGGTAGATAGAGGCTGTTCGTGAGCCCCAGTAGCAGCGCCAGGATATACAGATGCCAGAGTTGTATAGTGCCGATCGAAATCAGTGCCCAGAGGAGAAGAGCCTGGACCATGGCCGCCGCCTGGGTCACGAGCAAGACGCGCCGCCTGGGCCAACGATCAGCAAAGACCCCACCGAAGAGCGAGAAGAGCAGTATTGGCAGAGCTTGCAGCGCCCCCACCAGACCGAGCTGCCAGGCGCTGCGAGTCAGTTCTAGCACCAACCAAACTTGCCCGATGCTTTGCATTGAAGTACCGATCAGTGAGATCATCTGACCAATCCAGAAAAGACGAAAATTACGCTGGCGTAATGAGGTAAACGTTCGCAGCAAGCCCTTGTCCATCGGCCCCGTTTTCCTTTCTGCTCTATGAGATAGGTTAGATGGAGAGTATACAAAGGGCAAGACAAAAAAACATCGTGCTTTTGGACGATGTCGGGCTGTTGACGATTGTGATACAATTAAAATGAGAACGAGAGCTTTCTCAAAGGGATGGTGCCGAACAAATTCCACTATTTATAGAAGGCCACCTCTTCTTCCGTGAGGAGATGGTCTTTTGCTTCCTTTTATCATTGTGCTTTCCGGGCAAATCTTCCTCTCTCTGCTGCTTCAGGAATGAAATGTCAATGGTTGATTACCGCTGATGTATTTTCCTGCTGCGCCTGTTCTTCCAGGTAGGCTTCGCGAATCTCCTTTGATCCAAAGGGCCAGGTGTGTTCGACGCGTGCCCAGATCAGGAAGGCGACGATGCCAGCAACCACCCAGATAAGAGACGAGATAATTGATGTGCTCCCAGATGAGCAGTAGACATAAATCCAGCCAACCAGGGCGATGATAGCTGGCAGCGGGTAGAGCCACATGCGATAGGGGCGTTTCAGACGAGCCTGTTTGCGTCGCAACACGAACAATGCTACCACCTGCCCGATGCCTTGCACGAGCACGGTAACCGCGATCAGCATGTTAATGACGGTCGTCAGGTCAAAGAATGAACCAATCGCAGTGATGGCTCCCATCACAATGAGTGCGATATAGGGAAAACGATAGCGAGGATGGAGCTTGTCGAAGACACGCAGGAAAATGCCATCACGCGCAGCATTGTAGGGGACACGCGAGCCACCGAGCAGGCCCGTAAAGACCGAGGCAAATGCCGTGATGATGATCAGGACCGTGACCACTCTCGATACGCCCACTCCCCATGTCCGTTCCAAAATCAGTGAGGCAATGGATGAAGAATGGGCCACGACTTGCCAGGGCACGACGCCCAGCACACCAATGTTGAGCGCCAGGTACAGGATCATCATACCGATCACCGAGAAAATAATGGAGCGGGGGATGGCGCGGCCGGGGTTGCGCATCTCGTCGGCCATGTAGGAAGTGGTATTGTAGCCCAGGTAATCGTATATGCCTATGACCAGGCCCGCGCCCAGGCCAAGGAAAAATTGACCATTGAACGTGAAGGCATGCGGCGAATACGTAAACGCAAGTTGTGGATTAAAGTGCGTGAATGCCGCAACGATTACGAGGCCGATGGAGAGCAGCATAATGATGAACAAGAGGTTTGTAAGGATGCCAACTGATTGAATGCGCCGGTATAGAGCAAAGACGACCACGGCCACAATAACGAGCGAGACAAGGTGAATTTCGAGCCAGCTCATATTCGGCCACAGATAGCCCAGGTATTGTACCAGGCCAATCACGCCGGTTGACATGATCAAAGGAATAGATAAGATGGCGGTCCAGATAAATAGGAACGGCATTAAGCGGCCCGCGCGATATTGAAATGCTTCGCGCAGATAAATATAGGTGCCTCCTGCCCCCGGCATCGCCGCACCTAGTTCCGCCCAGACCAGCCCATCGGTGAGTGCAAGTATGGCTCCCGCCACCCACCCAATAATCGCCTGGGGACCGCCAAAGGTCGCGACCATGATCGGTATGGTGATGAATGGTCCGATGCCGCACATCTGCGTCATGTTGATCGCTGTTGCTGTCAGTGATCCAACGCTGCGGATAAACCCGTTTGTCGTTTGTCCTTGAGCATTGCCTGTAATCGTTCCGGCTGGTGTATCTTCCGGTTGCTGATGTAGGCTTGGGGAACTCACGAAACGCCTCCTTGTGAACTACTAGATCTACATTGATCAGTGTATGAATGATTGGAGTGAGCACGAATGAATATTTCCCTTGTAGAGTTAGTATAGTTTCCTAACTTATGTTTGTCAACAATTAATTGCCCTTCCCTAACTTGGTTAAGATAGTTTACAATGATGGTGCAACCATCATAATTGGGCGATGATACTGTGCTTTTGGGGGCTATCGCCACCGCCGTAGAAACCGCGCACGATCTTGTCTTCCAAAAATACGCTGGTAATGGGCACAGCGTAGCAACGCAATACACTGACATTTATCCCTATTTATGATAAAATTACCCCATGAGACTGAGCCAATATGCGAAAAAAATGTCTGTGAGCTACAAGACGGCTTTCCGGTGGTGGAAAGCAGGGCGGCTGGATGCCTATCAACTCGATACGGGGACCATTATTGTTCGTGACCCCAAACCTGAACAAGAGGCACCCCAAGGCATTGCTTTGTATGTTCGCGTCTCCACCACAGGGCAAAAAGCGGACCTGGAGCGCCAAGCGGAGCGGCTGAAGACCTATGCTGCCAGCCGTGGCTATCAGGTGACCAAAATTGTGCAGGAAATTGCCTCAGGCATGAACGATTCGCGTCCCAAACTGCTCAGGCTCTTGACTGACCCGCAGATTGGTAAGATTATCATTGAGCATCCAGATCGTTTAACGCGTTTCGGCTTCGTGTACATCGAACAGCTTTTGCAGATGCAAGGACGTACCGTTGAAGTCATATTTCCCACCGATACCCAACATGATTTCGTTGACGACTTTATCGCGGTGATCGCTGCGATGGCCAGTCGCATCTATGGGCGAAGACATTCCAAAGAACGAGCGAAGAAAATTCAGCAGTGTGTGGAACAGGTCATGAAACAGGAGCCAGCCTCATGACAGCTTTTGACCCCGATCAAGCTACAAGACAGTTTATTGAACTTCACGACAGACGTGATCGAGAAATTGATCAGCGACCTGATCTTCAGCACGGAATGGATCGAGGCCATTACGATTTCACGGTGGATGCTGATTACCCCATTCGAGAGCTTCAGAACGAAGCAGAACGCAACGGCTATTATCTGGATGGGGAACTGGATTTTCAGGCCATGAAGAAAACCTATATTTGCCGCAAGATGACACCCGAAGAGCGGGAGCAGTATTTGGAGTGGGAGAAAGCGGAATAAAGCCTGTATGAAGGTCACCAGAGGATACAAGACGGAACTCGATCCGACTGTGAAGCAATTGGTCCTTCTCTATCAATGTGCAGGAGTGGCACGCTATGCCTACAACTACGGTCTTGCTCGCAAGAAAGAAGTCTACGAGCAAACAGGGAAGCGCATTTCTGCGATAGATCTGCAAAAAGAACTGACTGTCCAGAAGCATTCTGACCTCCCCTGGCTCAAAAAGGTCTCCAAGTGGATTTACCAAATTGCGCTGCGTGACCTGGATCAAGCCTTTGACAACTTCTTTCGGCGTTTAGGGGAGCGCAAAGCCGGGGAAAAGCACCACAGTCTGGGCTTCCCGACCTTCAAAAAGAAGAGCGAGGGAATTGGCTCCTTGCGCCTGGATAAGCCGATTTATGTGCTTGAAAACCGCATTCAACTCCCGAAACTGGGAACCATGCGCCTCAAAGAACAGAGGTACATTCCTCCTTCTGGAGTGAAAGTCCTCTCCGCGACCATCAGTGAACGCGCAGGCCGGTGGTATGTTGCGGTGCTGGTAGAAGAGAACGTGCCTGAGCCGGTTTCGGCTCTCGGGGCACCTCTGGGTGTCGATCTCGGTATCACGTCGCTCGCGGCCTGCTCGGATGGTCGCCCACCCATCAAAAACCCCAAAGCTCTTAGCGCCTCCCTCAAACGCCTCAAGCGCGCGCAACGTCATCTGTCGCGTTGCAAAAAAGGATCACACAATCGTGAGAAGGCCCGCCACCGAGTCGCAAAGCTGCACGCTCGTATTGCTAATATTCGTGAAGATACCCTGCACAAAGCCACCAGTTCGATTGCACATGCCCCACTCACCAAAGAAGAGCGGAGCACCCTGTCGGCGAAGCTTTCTTCTCTTCTGCCCGAAGCGAAAACCAAGCCAGAGCAAAAGAAAGTCAAAAAGCAGGTGAAAAAGATGCTGCACCGAACTACAGAGGTGAATGCACCACGCCGTCCTCAGGTGATCTGCCTGGAGGATCTCAACGTCGAGGGTATGAAGCAAAATCGAAAGCTTGCCCGCGCGATCAGCGATGTGGGCATGGGCGAATTTCGTAGGCAAATGACGTACAAAAGTGCATGGAATGGGGAGCACCTCATCTCTGCAGATCGCTTTTTCCCATCCTCCAAGTTGTGTCACTGTTGTGGCTGGAAATGGGAAGACATGCAGCTTTCGGATCGCATCTTTCTTTGCCAGAACCCCACCTGTCCGCTGTATCAGGTTCCTCAAGATCGGGATATCAACGCCTCACAGAACCTTGAGGGGCTGGCAAAAGAAGAAGCAAGCGCTTTAAAGAATATCGTCAACGGTGAGTTGCATCGGACGTAAAATGCTTGTGGACGGGCGGAGCGCTGGCTGAGTGGCACCACTCAGTGAAATTCTTCCGGTTGAAGCAAGAACTGGACCGTGGGTGTCCTAGATGTCCACACCCCAGACAACGGTAAATAGGAGCACGGGCATGAGAAATCAAGTCAATACTTCCCATCTTCACGAGCAGGCCACGTTTTGGCGTGATCCGGCGCTCAGTAATCTTGAGTTGTTACGGGCTACCTATATCACGCATGCGTTTGCTCCTCATATGCATGAAGGCTACGCGATAGGGGTGATCGGCGCAGGTGCTGAACGCTTCCGCTATCGAGGAAGCACCCATATTGCTCCACAGGGCAGTGTTGTGCTCATCAATCCTGGAGAGATGCATACAGGAGCAGCAGCGACAGAGCAAGGCTGGACCTATCAAATGCTCTACCCTGATGCCTCGCTGCTCCAGCAGGCCGCGTCTTCGCTCGCGGACCGCTCAAGAGACCTTCCTTTCTTTCCAGCGCCTGTCATCCACGATCCTGCATTGGCAATGTCGCTCTCTCGCCTGCATGCTGCATTGGCAACATCTCCCAGCACCCTTGAACGCGAATCCAGATTTGTCTGGACCCTGGCGCACCTGATCACGCGACACGCGGATACCCGTTCTCTCACGCGCACCCCTGGTGTCGAGCGCGCCAGCGTCCAGAAAGTGCGTGCCTATTTAGAGGAGCACTATACGGAAAATGTCTCGCTCGAACAACTCACTACATTCGTCAATTTGAGTTCATTTCACCTGTTGCGCGTGTTTCGCGACGCCGTTGGCCTTCCTCCCCACCACTATCTGACCCAGATACGCGTCACACGTGCCAAACTCCTCATCGCGTCAGCAATGCCGCTGGCGGAGGTGGCAGGCGCTGTTGGGTTTACCGATCAGAGTCACCTGACGAGGCATTTCAAATCACTGGTTGGTGTGACGCCAGGACAATACGCACATGGCACCATCACAGACTACTGATCCGAGCCCCTGAGCGCGCAGCGCTAGCCACGGCAGTGGCGTTGGGGTTCGGAATAAGGACATAGCAAGAACGTACAAGACGCAGAGGCCGGAGAAGCTTTAGCATACAAGGCATGATGACAAAACGTGCTGAGTTTCTCACTGGTATCAAAGATACGCTTCCCATCCTTCTGGGCGTGCTCCCCTTTGGGATGATTTATGGTGCATCGGCTGTTGGTGCCCATATTTCGTCTGTTGTGGCGCAGGCCATGTCCTTCATCGTCTTCGCAGGCTCGGCCCAGTTTGTGACGGTGCAACTCATCGGTGCCAGCGTGCCAGCAGGCGTGATCATCCTTACCGCCTGCGTCATCAATCTGCGCCATGCTCTCTATAGCGCATCGGTTGCACCCTACCTCAAAAAGCTTGGGCCGTTCTGGCAGATGCTGCTGGCGTATGTGCTCACCGACGAGGTCTACGCCGTGGTAATCACCCACTATCAGCGGTCCGGCGACGGTACCCACAAGCACTGGTATTTCCTGGGGGCAGGACTGGCCCTGTGGAGTGGCTGGCAGGTGAGTACGGCGATGGGTCTCCTGCTTGGTGCCCACATTCCCGCGAGTTGGTCCCTGGATTTTGCCTTGCCGCTCACCTTTATTGCCCTCGTGGTGCCATCGCTCAAACGGCGAGCGGATGGTCTGGTAGCAGCAACAGCGGGAATTGTGGCACTGCTGGCAGCACATTTACCGTTCAATTCCGGGCTGCTCGTCGCGACATGCGTCGGGATCATCGTTGGCATGTCTGTTGAGGCAATGAGCAAGAAACGCCATCCATCTAGCGAAACTAGGGCGCACGATAGCAATCGAGCGCCTTCCCAGCCTGAACCGCCAGAGCGCTTGCTGGCTGAACACACACAAAAGGAGTGTGAGCAGTGATAACCTGGCTCATGATCCTCGCTATTGGGGTGATCACTTATGCCATTCGCCTCTCGTTTATTGTCTTCTTTGGGAAGATGGAGATACCACCGCGCCTCTTAAGTATTCTGCGCTTTGTGCCGATAGCGGTGCTCTCAGCCATCATCTTGCCGCAACTTTTCCTTCCGAACAACACTATCACAGCCTCGCTCGCAAATCCGCGCTGGATAGCAGGCATCCTCGCAGTTCTTGTGGCGTGGCGTACACGCAATGTGCTCTTGACGATTGTGGTAGGGATGCTGGTATTATGGATAGTACAGATAGCATTTAATGCGCTACATTGAAAATCATTGATGGCCCCATGGGGCCATCAGCGAGTGTCGATGTACACTGTGCGCCAGGTCTCTTGTGTCCCGCTAATCATAGAGGGCAGGGAAAAATAGAGCGCCACCAATAGCAAGACGATGAATGGAGAGCAAGCACGATGGCAACGACACTGCACGGTGAATATACTTTTATACCGCAGGAACATATTGTGTTTGGGGCTGGCAGCGTCAAGCGCCTGGCGGATGAAGTTCAACGCTACAAAGGCACAAACGCGCTCATTGTGACAGGCAACTCGTTAGCGACGAAGACCGATGTCATCAAAACAATTGTGCAGGCACTCGGCACCACAGCGGTTGAAGTATTCCATGATATCGGAGAGCATGCTCCGATGGGAGGAATTACCAGGGCAACTGAACTGGCACGCGCCAGGCACGTAGATATCCTGATCAGCGTCGGTGGTGGGAGTCCGATAGATGCCACCAAGGTGATTGCCCACACGCTGTTTCAGGAGCGCCATACTTTTCTGCCGCACATTGCCATCCCCACTACCCTTTCAGCCGCCCAATATTCGGGGGGCGCGGGCTATACTGATGAAGCTCAGCAGAGAAAAAAGGGGCTTGGCGCGCCGGGACTTGTCCCACGTAGCGTCATCCTGGATGCCGAATTGACGCTGGCAACACCCGCACGCTTATGGGTCTCATCGGGTATTCGCTCCCTGGATCACGCCGTGGAAGCACTCTATGCTCCAGGCGCACATCCTGTCAATGATGTGCTAGCTCTGGAGGCTATACAAAAAATCTTTACCTATCTACCCCAGACGCAGGCCAGACCTGAAGACGTGGAGATTCGCACCGAGCTACAGCTTGCCGAGTGGATGAGCTTCTTTGGTTCGACCAACGCCCCCATGGGACTTAGTCATAACCTTGGTCGTAGTATGGGAGCAAGCTATCATGTGCCGCACGGCATCACCTCGTGTATCACGCTTCCGGTTGTGATGCAGGCAATGGCAGCACAGCACGCGGCGCAACTGAGCCGCATCGCCCAGGTGCTGCACCTGCTAGTATCCGAAAATGACGCCACTACCGCCACGCAAGCCGTTACTGCTGCCACCGCCGTGCGCGATCTGATTGCCCACCTGGGCTTACCGCAGCATTTACAGGAGGTAGGTATCGGCTCTGGCGATCTGCACACGATTGCCGTCAACGCCGTAGGAGGCGAAGGCGAAAAGGCGGTCTTCGCGGAGCAACTCCTTCAGCAGATGTTGTGAGTATAGTTTTAAGTGTATAAAAAATATAATAATGCTATACCTCCCAATGATCCAGGCACATAAAGATGAATAGGCGCAAAACACATAGATAAACGCTGATGGTCCTATGGTCCTATGGTCCTATGGTGCTATGGTGCTATGGTGCCATGGTGCCATAGGACAATCAGCAAACATCAATATAATGAGTGTTGTGTATATTTTTGGAGCTAGAGAAAATGCGAGACGTATTGAAGAACGCTGATGGTTACATGCAACCATCAGCGTTCTTCAATACAAAAAGCATTCCAATAGTGAAGGTGAAAGGATATTTTTTGATTGGTTAGTAGCGGATAATCGTGGTTTCTTCTGAATTCACACTCCCCACATAGGCACATTCCATGTAGAGTGGACAAGCGTCGCAGGCGGGCCGTTGAGCATGGCAGATCTGCTGTCCGTGGCGGATCAGGTTGACATGCAACGCGTAGACCCATTCGGGCGGAACCATGTGTGCAAAAACGGTATGAGCCTGGTCCGCACTTACTCTGGGACCGATTAAACCGAGCCGTTTGGAGGTGCGATATACGTGGATATCTACAGACCCCTCTTGTTGGTGTTAATTCACATTATCTGCAAGATCTCGTACATGCAGTCCAGAGGCTTATTGATCATGATGGGAAGTAAGTGTATGTTGATGAGGTTGGAGTCTTGCCTTTTCAGCTTCAGGCTTCAACCTTCTGTTTCAACATGCGCTATGGTCCCTACAGCGAATGACGAAGAGCGTTGCCAAAAAGTTTCCATGGCTTGCCAGCAGATGAATCACCAGTTAACCTCAACATGTTAGGATTTACATAATGCAATCTCAGGAGACCTGTTGTGTAAGAGAGATCGTTCCTCATCCTCGTTGAGCACAGGGATGCTGATCCCATTGCACAATAGGTCTCTGGAACCTGCAATAAGTAAGCCATTACAGCCCGCCCCTTGAAGGGCAGAGCAGATCCCCTCTCTGACCCTCGCTTACTCCGAATGCGCTAGCCAGTTCCCACTGTTTTAAATCTGGAGAGCGGTAGATACGCACACGATCACCCCGAAACATCACAACCATTACCCAGGCTTTGCTGGCATCATGCCAGAATACGTAGGGATCGTGGAAATCTTGCTCGCCCGGGTTCGGGATAACCGGGTTATGCGCATACATTGTCCACGTGCGGCCACGATCAGAGCTATACGCGATGCTTTGGATCTGCGGACCCAACGGTGCAGCACGCTCTGCCTGCTGCTGAGTAAAGATCGCTACCAGTCCGCTGCCATCTGGGAAGAAGCCGCTACTGTTATTGTCGTCCGCAACAACGCTACCGGACCAGATATCACCTGGTTCATCGGGCCGCAACGCGAGCGGCAGAATCTGCCAGTGCACAAGATCCGCGCTGACGGCGTGGCCCCAATGTCGAGGCCAGAGATGCTGGTAGAAGAGATGATATCCGCCTTCGAAATAGATTAAACCGTTGGGATCATTCATAAAATCATGCTGCGGGAAAAAATGATAGTGTGGTGTATATGGTGATGACTTATCTACGCGCTCGTCCTCTCTTCTGGCATTATTGTATGATGATATGAGACTCTGAGCAACTTTGTCCATCACGTTTTATTTTCGGAGGAATCTTTGGGACATTCCCATTTCCACAACACGTTCTTTGGGCGTGACCTCCCATAAGATCACAGGCCAGATGATTTCATAGGCGATCTGCGCCGAATCTTTGAGCAAAGGACGGATCTGCTGCCAGTCATGTGTTGGTTCCCAGTGCTCGTATAGCAACTAGTGAGTAAAGAAAAGATTTTATGTCGTAATTTCCAATTGACAACGCTATAAAGAGCCGTATACACTCAACTGTAGCCGGATAACGTAGCGTCGTAGTCTTTTTCCAGGCTTGCACAGAAGCAGGGAAGCGTTAGTTCAGGGACGGTGCAATGCAAAGAAGCTTCCAGCCAGCACAACAACAAATATCCTCATGCCACCAAACAGGAATGCACCCGCGCGTGCATTATTCCTTGCCTCTATCATCAACACCTGCTTTTCATGCTGAGCTTGTCTATTGTAGTATTCAGCCACAGAAAAGAAGAGGAGTATAAATATGCCAAAACCGATAGCCCTACAATTGTATACTGTACGCCGTGAGGTCGCGAACGACTTTCAAGGAGTTTTGCGAAGGATCGCGGATATCGGCTATATTGGCGTGGAAGGTGGCCTGGACCTCTTCGCCGATGAGCAAAAGGATCGCCTGCGCTTTGTCAACGATCTAGGATTGCAACTGCCGAGCGTTGGGTTGGGGAAATTACCCATTGACGAGTCAAGGCAGTGGCTCATGGAGCGTGCGGTTCAGGTAGGCTGTAAATATGTCATGCTTTCTCAATCTCCTGATGAATTCAAGAGCATCGATAGTGTCAAAGCGGTGGCCGAGCGCTTAAACGAAGCCGATGAGGTCATACGCCGTTCTGGTCTGACCCTATGCTATCACAACCATTGGTGGGAGTTCGAAAACCGATTCGATGGCAAGAGCGCCCACGAGTTACTGCGCGAGTATGTAGCGCCGACCGTTAGCTTTGAACTGGATGTCTACTGGGCGCAGACCGGAGGTGATGATCCTGTCACCGAGGTCAAAAAGCTGGGTTCTCGAGCGCCGCTTCTGCACATTAAGGATGGCCCCACGGTAAAAGGCCAACCGATGACTGCCGTTGGTGAAGGAAAGGTCGATATCGCTGGTATCGTCCAATCTAGTCAGGATCATGCCAGATGGGTGATCATTGAGCTTGATGAGTGTGCGACCGATATGCTGGAAGCTGTGGAGAAGAGCTATACATACCTGGTCAAAAAGGGGCTGGCACATGGCAACAAAGGTTAAGGTCGGAATTATCGGTACCGGGATAATCAGCAAAGCCTACATCAACGGCTGTCGAAAGTTCGACATCCTTGAGATTGCCGCCTGCTCCGATATAGACATGGAAAGGGCGCGAGCTGTGGCGCAGCAGTGGAACATTTCTAAAGTTTGCACTGTAGAAGAGCTACTGACGGACCCGGAGATCCAGATCGTCATCAATCTGACCATTCCGAAGGTTCATGCTCAGGTAAGCCTCGCAGCGATCTTAGCCGATAAGTCCGTGTTCACCGAAAAGCCGTTTGCGGTCACGCTCGAAGAGGGTCAGCGTGTGCTGGAAGCGGCACGGTCAAAAGGTGTGTTATTGGGGAACGCGCCCGATACCTTTCTGGGAGAGGCCCATCAGTTATGTCGCAGGCTGATTGATGAGGGCGAGATTGGAGCACCCATCGCGGCATTCGCCTGCTTCGCTATTCATGCCGAGGGTGGAGCCCCCAATCGTGACTTTATGTACCAGCGGGGGGCTGGTCCTCTGCTCGATATGGGGCCATACTATCTGACGGACCTGGTCAATATGCTTGGTTCGGTCCAGCGTGTTACCGGGACGGCACGTACGCCGTTCGCTGAACGTGTGGTGCAGCGTGGAGAGCACCAGGGGAGGCGCATAGCGGTAGAAACGCCGACCCATATAACTGGAGTGTTCGATTTTGCTTGCGGAGCTACCGGTACACTGATTTTTAGCTACGACATACATCGTGGGCATAGTCTGCCGCGCCTGGAAATCTATGGCACCGAGGGAACGCTAAGCGTGCCGGACCCGAACTATCACGGTGGCCTGGTACGTATTTCAAAAGGGGGCGATGATTGGCAAGAATTGCCGCAGCCCTATAGCAATGAATTTACTCGTGGCATCGGTGTGGCGGATATGGCCTATGCGCTTCTTCATAAGCAATCGAACAGAGCCAGTGGGGAGCTTGCTTATCATGTATTGGAAACGATGCTGGCTTTTGAGCAGGCTTCGCTGAGCGGCGCGCATGTTCAAATTGCCAGTCAGCCGGAAAGACCAGCCCCTTTGTTGGCGGGACAACTTGGCCGGAACAACTTGACCGGAAATAGATAGAGGGTTGATAGGTAGGAAATGTTCTATCCTGTAATTCAGAATAGGTATCGAGTGAACAAGCACATTTATCTGAAGAACAAGAGGTCCAAGGAGGAACAGGCCACTGCATGCTCGTGTAGATAGTTTGTCTGAATGGGATAAGATTCATTGCTCAGACGATTGCTCCTTGGCTATTAACTGTGAATAAGTTGGTCGACGCCATAACCGGGAGTACAACGCTGATCTTGTTTGTCATCGCGTGTGTCTTGCTCTCTATCCGGCAGGGTCGAGCTCACCAGCGAGACCAGACCTTCATGTGCGAACTGGAAAGCGCCCACGCGGAACTCAAGACTGCGCATGAGCAGTTGGCAAGCGCTCACAGACAGTTAGAGGAATACGCTGTGGAGGTGGAAGACCTTACGTTGATCGCCGAGCGCCAGCGCCAGGCGCGTGAACTCCACGATACACTAGCCCAGGGGCTGGTTGGTTTGACTATGCAACTGGAAACGATCGATGCCTTGTTGTTCAAACAGTAGGCCGATCAGGCGTGGGCCATCGTGCAACAGGCGATGACGCGCGTACGGGCAACGATCACCGAGGCGCGCGCGGCGATTGAGGATTTGCGCGCCGACACGCAGGACTCGCAGAGCTTTGCCCAGGAAGTCCAAGTCGAAATCCAACGCTTTACCTCCGCCACTGGTATCTCCTGTGCTTGTTCCCTGCCGGAAACGCTACTGCTTCCACCTGCTTTGCATGAGCATCTCCTACGCCTGGCTGCTGAAGGCTTAATGAATATTGCTCGCCACGCGCAGGCAACACGTGCCTGGATCTGCGCGAACGGCGACCAACAGGGACTCACGTTTGAGATAGGGGATGATGGGATCGGTTTTGACCCGGAAGCCACAGCTCGGCAGGCCGGTCATGATGGTTTGCTTGGATTGCGCGAACGTGCGCGTTTGCTGCAAGGGTACCTTCAGATTATCAGCGCCACCGGGAAAGGAACCATCATTCGCTTGAAACTTACGAGAATAGATGGAGGCAGATGCGATGAGCAATAAGCCAGGGATCATCCGCGTGGTGGTTGTCGATGACCACCTGGTGGTCAGGGAGGGCTTGCGTATGATGTTAGAACTGGCAGGGGAAGGATTTGCCCTGGTAGGAGACGCAGCGGATGGCGCAACCGCGCTACGCGTGGTGGAGGAACTCCAACCAGATGTGGTCCTGATGGACTTGCGGATGCCGGGTATGGATGGGCTGGAGGCCATTGCGCATATCCGCAATACCTGGCCACAGATTGCGGTGGTTATCCTGACCACGTACAACGAAGATGATCTGATGGTGCGTGGACTCCGCTCAGGTGCCTGCGGCTACCTTCTAAAAGACACCAATCGTGAAACACTTTTTCATGCGATCCGGGCAGCAGCGCGTGGTGAAGTGCTCCTCCAACCGGAAATGCTGGCGCGTGTGTTTGCGCTGACGTCGTCGCAAGCGAAAGATGCAACGCCTTCTTTGGGCACAGCTCCAGGCATGGAACTGACCGAGCGCGAACGAGAAATTCTTCAGGGAGTAGCGCGCGGAGAACGCAGCAAAGAAATAGCCGTTCGTTTGGGTATCAGTATCCGCACCGTTGGAGCCCATCTTGCCAGCATCTACACCAAACTCGGA
>DATAYF010000469.1:0-9741 GCA_036272735.1 Ktedonobacteraceae bacterium | reverse complement strand
GAGAGCATTTTTGAAAAACTCCCAAAATCCACCTCAGAAGTACCCGTTCCCCCATCATCAAAAGTGCGTTAGACCCAGCATCATACTACCAAAGCTAGCGATTTGCAATGAAAGCAATTGGGAAACATACTATCGCGATATCCTTACGTTTCTGCAACTGCCTTCATTACCATCTGCCGGATAAGCTATCTTTCTGCCGTATACAAATCGTTGATAATCGGCCTATTCGCAAGCCTTACCCTTCTATCGACAAAACTCCCTTGACTTTCCAGGTTTCAATGACGCAGTGCATAGGGATCTCAGCAATCCAGGGGCCTTGCTCTGAATGCTCTAGAAACTCCTCGGTTGGCTCGGGTTCTTCCAATGCGGAAACTACCAGGCCCGCCGTGCGCAAGGTGCGGAAATACCAGGATAATGGGCGATGATAAGCGGCTGTGTTGACAACTCCGTCTGGTACTTTCAGCCAGGGCACGCTGTCAGTGGCAATCTCGCGATAGTGGCTCATTTTGCGCCAGATGGTGGTATTTGGATAGATGCGCTCGATGTCCCAGCCAGAAGTGCTCACTTTGTCGAAGCAGGGATGCGACAGGCTTGCCACAAAGCGCCCCCTGGGCTGCAGTACGCGAGCAACCTCCTGGATGGCCCCCGCCGCGTTCTCGATATCCATGAGCGCCATATTGCAGATGACCAGGTCAAACGAGTCATCTTCCAACATCTCTAAGCGAGCCGCGTCAGACACGTGATAGGTGATGCCCAATGGGTCCTGCATCTCGCGTGCACGAGCGCGCTCGATCACTGGTGCATTGGCATCGACGCCGATCACGCTGGCACCCTGACGAGCGAAGCGGCGACTCAAGTAGCCATTGCCACAGGCCAGGTCCAGCATACGTATCCCGCTCACTTCGCCCACCAGGCGAATCAACGGAGGATCGATCAATGCGCGGTGCCATAGGTCGCCATCGTCGCCTAGCTTCTCATCCCACCACTCGGCCATCTGGTCCCAACCAAAGGAACTCATGATTCACTCTCCATTCTTTCTGGTCTATGTATTACTACCTATGAGGTTTAAAGGACCGCTAGTATACCGCCTTCACCACTTCTTTGCAAGTTTTCGTGCCTGGCACGTTCTACAACACTCGTTTCTGTATGCAAGGAAGTGTCAAAAAGAAACATTCATAGTAGATAAAGCATGTTATATACTGAGAGCAGCAACCGAAGGAGTGAGGACGATTTTATATGGAAAGGTCTACCTGGCTCACAGAAAAGCGTCATATATCAGAAGTGCGCTACGACACACTCCATGCCAGCAGCTATGACCAGAACTGGAGCCATATCAATGTCTCGCACCGCTCGTTTCTGCAACGTTTGCTTGGCCTCTGCCCGCCTGGATGCACCATCCTGGACGTAGCCTGTGGCACCGGCAAGTACTGGTCGCTGATCCTGGAAAGTGGCCGCTCCGTCGTCGGCGTAGATCAATCACAGCAGATGTTGTTGCAAGCCAGGGCCAAGTTCCCGCGTGTACGTACGGAGAAGCAGGGTCTACAGGAGATAGATTTCACAGATGCATTCGACGGCGTCATCTGCGTAGATGCAATGGAGTTCGTTTCTCCCGAAGACTGGCCGTTCGTACTCAACAATTTCCATCGCGCTTTAAAGAGCAACGGATACCTGTATTTGACCGTCGAACTCATCGATGCCGCTGAACGTACCCATGCCTACGACGAGGGCAAGAAGCAAGGGTTGCCCGTAGTCGAGGGCGAGTATGCACACGAGGGCTACTATCACTATTATCCAGAGCTAGCGCAAGTACGCACGTGGATGAGCCAGGCATCATTTTCTGTGATTGAAGAAGGCGATGGCGATGGCTACTACCATTTGCTCTCGCGAAGGGTATGAGGGATATTATTGTTTTGGTAACAATGGAAAATGTGTAGTTATGTGGTTGATTATGATGAAAGGGCTTTCTGGAAGCGGTAAAAGTACGCTCAGTCGTGCTCTTGGCAAAGAACTCGGTTGGCCCTTGATTGACAAAGATGATGTAAAAGATCTTTTGGATGGTCACGCTTCAGCAGCAGGTGGTCTTGCATACGAGATTATGTTTAATATTGCTCGTCGCCAATTGTTACAGGGACTGAACGTTATCTGTGATAGCCCGCTCACGGGAAGTATTGCATATGAGCATGCTCAGGCTATTGCGATAGAAACCCATGCTTCATTAGGCATTGTTGAATGTCATTGCTCAGACGAATCACTATGGAAGCAACGTATCAATGATCGCAAGGCACTCCAACTTCCTAGCCATCACCAGATCGATTGGGACGCATTGCAGTCCTTCCGTCATCAGCCTCACATTCAGGAACGCTACTCGATTGTCCATCCACATCTCGTTGTAGATACGATACGACCATTTCAAGAGTGTCTTACTGAGGTCATTGTATGGCTAGGACAAGTGGCACAAATCGCTAGCGAAGGAGCCATGAGCGATGCTAAATGATCTGACACTGGTTCTCATGGCGGGAATGCCCGGCACAGGCAAGACTACGCTGGCGTTAGCCCTTGGTCAGGCAGGGGTCTGGCCAGTGATTGACAAGGATAGCCTCAAATCACCCCTCTTGAGCAGTGGCGTAAGTCCAGAACTCGCCGGGCCAGCTTCTTACACACTGATGTTAGAGATAGCCCAGGATCTGCTGATCAAGCAGCATCTTTCGGTCATCCTCGATAGCCCAGGGCGCTTTCCCAATGTGCTTGAACAGGTGAAAGAGATGACGAAGCAGGCAGGTGCAAGTTTGAAAGTCATTCATTGCGAGTCTCCAAGGCCACTACGTGCTCAGCGGCTTACATTGCGTGAGGCTCGACCTTCTCAATGGAGAGGCGATGCTGGACTCAGTGATGCAGAAGAACAACAGATGTTTGCGCATTTGCCAGCCCACAGCCTCGTACTGGATACCAGCCGACCATTTGATGACTGTCTTGCTGAGGCGTGTGCTTACCTGCGCCAGGAGGAAGACCAGGCGAAAAGTGGAGATGTGGTGGCGAGGCAGCGGATGCATAGCTTTCCCCTCAAGCGGCAACTTGCGGCAGTCGTGCTCGTGAATGATAAAGAGCAACTTTTATTACAATATCGAAGCCCGAATGCGCCAACCTCTCCAAATCAATGGAGCCTGGTCGGAGGGGGCATTGAGCCGGGAGAAACGGCAGAGGTTGCGGCACATCGTGAAGTACTAGAAGAAACAGGATTACATCTGCAAGAGCCATTGAGCCTGCTTTGGCACGGCATGCTGCCTTCAATTTCTCAACCAGAAGCTTACAACGAATGGTTTGTTTTTCTTGCACGCACGCAAGCTCGCCAAAGGGATGTAATCGTCGGTGAAGGTGATGCGATGCTCTTTTTGCCGCTGAGCCAGGCGTTCAGGCTCGATTTAGCGCCAGGAGCTACCTACTTGCTTTCTCTCTGGTCCGCGTTACAAGAGAAACATGCATAAAGAATGCTCTTCTTTCTAATATCGTAGCATATACGTCAACGAGCACACATCGTCCAAACGACCGATGTTTTTTCGCGTTATTTAAGCTATGCTGCACTTGATGATACTTCATCGTTTATGAGCAGCCCATATTGGTGCTCGGTGCTCTTCTTCCCACCCCACAAGGAGTGATCTCATGCAGCAAACAGAGCGAACCCTGCTAGATGAACTTCGGTGTTACTTCGTCGTCAAACAAGCCATGCCTGATGGAAGCAGCCAGGTAACTTTCAGTAGCTATGCACCCTTTCGAGATGACCAGACCTCCATGCCCTTTGATGCAGAAGTGGATGCGGCGCTCTATCTCTTAGAGGAGGTGCGCAATGGAGCAATAGCTTCCTCCAACGATGAGGAAATTGCCAGGGCGATTATTCGTGGAGATCGTCCAATGTTCCTTTATGAAGAGAAGCAGCCAGACGGCAGGCTCCTCCTATCGCTCCATGACGATTTGCCCCCTGAAGGATCACCAGTGACGGTTTTCGGTAGCCGATCACCCAGATTAGTGGCAAGGTTGCTGCTGAGAAGATTGCACGAAAGCAAACGAGTGTACGCGATCGAGGAAACGATAGAGCAAGCGCAGGCGTTGATGGGCTAGGAGGCACATCTCTATTCAACCATGAAAGAAGTGGGAGGCGTAAAAATCTCTCACGATACTTTCCAACTATGTTCGCCTCATTCAGAATAGGAGTGTAGATAAACCTTTATTTGCCTACACTCCTATTCTGAATGAAGGATATTTGCTATGACCATTGATGAAGCCTTTACCCACTTCCCCTCTCTTACCACACAGCGTTTGCACCTTCGCCCTGTCCAACTGGCAGATGCGGAAGCGCTCTTCGCGATACGCTCGGATCGGCAAGTTACGGAGCCGTATGGGCGGGAGCCATATCAAGCTATTGAAGACGCCCACGCGACAATTCAACGGTTCCAGGAGCTTTATGAGCGGCGCGAAGCCATTTTCTGGGTCATCACGTTCAAAGGAACAGATACCTTCATAGGTTCGTGCACCCTCTTTCAATTCGATCCTGACTTCCAGTGTGCCGAAACTGGCTACGAGCTTCATCGCGCGTATTGGCGACAGGGTATTATGGCCGAAGCAATGCCATCTATTTTGACTTACGGGTTTACCGATCTTGGATTGCATCGCATCGAAGCCAATGTCGGCGCTGGCAATACACCCTCTAGAAATGTCATACTCAAGCTTGGCTTCATCTATGAGGGAAACGTGCGCCAGCGCTACTACTTCCACGGCCAATATGCGGACCAGCCTCGTTTTGGCTTGCTCGAGGATGAATGGTTGAAGTAATTCATGCTTTATGTACTTTATTCATAGTAGGCTGGCGCTTTTTTTAGCGTTTGCCACTGCTGACCGTCATGTCCAAAGATGACCAGCGCCACATCTTCACGCTCGACCAGATCCAGGAGTTTGCGCGTGCTGGCGCGCAATTGCTCCTCGTTGTCATCCATCGGCCAGGCCCGACGATTTGGCATGAAAGCGCTCTGCATCATGACTGCGTCAATCGCTAGCAACACTTCCCCGGTTTGTGGGAGATGCACCAGGACCGATTGATGCCCAACAGTATGCCCACTGGTCTCAAGTAAGGTCAGGCCGGGTAGAAGCTCAGTATCCCCATCAACTAGCCGATAATGCAGGGCTGGATGATCCCAATGAGCGCGCGCGGCGGCAAAGCGCTCATGTCCGCTACGTGCCAGGGTATAGTGTTCGCGCTGGACGATGAGTTCTGCTTTCGGAAAGGCATCGTGATATCCCGCGTGGTCCACGTCGAAATGGGTGCAGATGAGCAGATCGATGTCGTCAGGACGCAGGCCAAGGTCGGCGAGATGCTCAAGCACATTTTTTTTCTGCTCGGCTGGTGGTGTCCCCGGCGGTGGCATATAGTCCGCAGGGAGTCCGCTATCAATCAGGATGTTCTTCTTATCGCTGGTTTGAATGAGATAGCAACCCTCTGACATGGCTAGCGTTTTGCCTGCCGCTAATGGTATCATCGTGGTAGCCAACTGCATGAGGTAGAGGCGCTGTGGAGTTGTGTTGATCAGTGTCATTTATCCATCCTTCCTGAAGAGAAAGAGGCGTCCTGTGATACTAGCGCCTTTTCTCGCGTCATGGATCTTTTTTCAACATAAGCAAGCATACAAGAAAGAGAGCTAAAAAACACCGGTCATTTGGACGATGTGTTTTGTGTGGATCTGTGCTATGGTACGTATAACCTATGATTTCGGGCTAGCTCTGCTCTTTTCCCTCTCCTGGTCGGCTGTAGTTGGTTCTTCGCCAGGAGTGTTTTCTTGCCTACATGTTTTCCCTTGACTCTCACCTTACATGAGAGTGTAAGCTCTCACTAGAGGTTTTTTTGATGAGGCAAGAAAGGAAAACGATGAAGGAATCTACTGATGACGTGACGCAGTTTCACTCGGTTGATCAAACGACAAATCCCCAATCCTTCGTGCAATTCATGGATACATCGCACGCGCAGCGAACCGCGCAGAGCTACAAGCAAGCGATCATGGAGCAACTCGCTCTTCAGGAAGGAGCAACGATCCTGGATGTCGGCTGTGGAACCGGCCAGGATACCCAGGATCTAGCGCGAGCAGTTGGCCCACATGGTCGCGTGGTTGGTATCGATAGCAGCGAAACTATGCTTCAGAAAGCTCGTGCTCGCGTGGCTGACATGCCGATCCCCGTCGAATATGTGCTGGCCGATGCCACACAATTGCCTTTCGCGGACGCGAGCTTTGATGGGTGCCAGGCTTCACGTGTCTTTGGGCACTTGCGCGAACCGGGCCGGGCGCTGGCCGAAATGGTTCGGGTAGCACGGCCAGGGGCACGTATTGTGGTCGCCGATGGCGATATGGATCTGATTGCCGTCGACATCCCCGACCGCGCTCTGGCCCGCAAGGTGACTCACGTGGCGTGTGATCAGATGGTGCAAGGATGGATGGGACGGCAGATGCCTCGACTCTTCAAGCAGGCAGGGCTGAGAAATATCTGGGTTGAGGGGCGTCTCATGCCCCTCGACTATGCCTTTTTCCAGATGGCCTTTCGTGGAATTTTGCAACGTGCCCAGGCGGCAGGAGCCATCTCAGCGGAGGAACTCACGCGTTTCTGGAACGCTCTGGAGCAAGCAGAGCAAGAACAGCACTTTTTCGCCAGAGTGGGCGGCTTTGTGATAAGCGGACGGAAACCAGAGTAAAAGATGAATACCGGTCTTTGTGTGAAAACTTCTCTGAAGAGACAAGAACTGAGAGAACCTACCATGCTCAAAATTGGCGAGTTTG
Organism: Ktedonobacteraceae bacterium; assembly: GCA_036272735.1. Classification (GTDB taxonomy): domain Bacteria; phylum Chloroflexota; class Ktedonobacteria; order Ktedonobacterales; family Ktedonobacteraceae; genus DATAYF01. The sequence continues at coordinate 2,929 of DATAYF010000469.1, read as the reverse complement.
CCCGCGTTGGTCAGATATCCATTGCAACGCTCCGCCACTACGAGAAGTCGGGCTTGCTCAAACCGATGGTACTCGATCCAGACACAGGCTATCGCTACTACTCGCTCGATCAACTTCCGCGCTTGAATCGGATCTTAGCCCTCAAGGACCTGGGTTTTCCTCTGGAACAGATTGCCATGCTTCTTGAGGAAGCGCTCTCCCTTGAGCAATTACAAGGGATGTTCACACTCAAACAGGCGCAAACGCAACAGATGATTGATACAGAACAGGCACGCCTCGCGCGCATTGCTGCCCGGATTCGCCAGATCGAACAGGAGGGAAAAATGCCAGCGTATGAAGTGCTCTTGAAACAAGTCGATGCTTTACTCGTCGCTTCTTGCCGCGAAACTGTTCCACTTCATGGTGGTCTCGAACGATCCCATGGAAAAATCGCTGCCTACCTGGACCAGCAGCACGTGCAGCCTGGATCGCCAAATCTGTTCCTGTTACATTCCAGGTCTGAGCAACGCGATGATGGCCTATATATTGATATGGAAACAGCCATTCCGTTACCTGCTCCTTTGCCAGGCAATGAACAGATCACCATCCGAACGTTGCCCGGCGGATTGATGGCTTGCACCGTTCATACGGAAGCGGATCTTTTTCTGGGTCAGGCATACGCAACTCTCTACCGCTGGATGAAAGACAACGGATATCAGGTGATTGGTCCAGCCCGCCAGGTTCGTCTGAGGCATGGAGAGCAGATAAACCCAACCCAATACGTCACCGAAGTGCAATATCCTGTCGCAAAGCAAGGGAGGAAAGAGCAGACGTGAAAAATTCGTTGAGGAAATTTCTAAAAACTGTCGCTCACACCATAACTTGGCCGCACGCATAAGCTTTTACGCTCAGATGGTCATGGTAAAACGGTCCTCGTGAAAGCATTTTCTGGCTGAAAGTGCAACAATCAAGCATAAGTTGATCGGAACTGTTCTGTGGTGATACGCTTGGGGAACGTCTATGTATTTTAGGAGAATAACATGTTCGTTGACGAACTTTTGTCTATCCGTCGCACAGAACACGAGGCTCTCCTCGGGCGAGTCTTAGAAGTGCTGCAAGTAGACCAACGCGTGGTGGCAGCCTGGCTCTTTGGTTCACGCGGGCGTCATACCTCCGATGCTTTGAGTGATATCGATTTGTGGGTCGTGGTCAAGGACGAGGATATTGAAGCGTTCAAAACAGAGCGGCAGCGTTATGCAGCTCAGCCTGCTCAACCTCTATTGTTGTTAGAATCCCCAGGGAATGCTCCTGCAAGGGGGGCCTATTTGATGGCTCTGTACCCCGGTCAGGCTGGGGCTCATCAGATAGATTGGTATTGGCAACGACAGTCGGATGCGAGCCTTCCCCACCATGCAGAGCTGCTCTTTGATCGAGTTGGCATCCCTCAAGATACTCGGCAAGAGCAGCTTGATCCACCAGGGACGCCTCAACCATTATCTCAATCTGAGCGGGCAAAAGAAGCCACGCAACTAAGTAGTTATTTTTGGGCTATGACGAATATTGCCGTGAAGAGCGTTCTTCGCCATCAAGCCTGGTTGGCAGTGATTACCATTGAAATGCTCAGGGGGCTTACGGACGAAATGAGGCGGCTCCTTGGTCTAAATACAATACGAAAAGGGCAAGAAGCATGGCGCACTAGCGTGCTTCCTCCTGTTACTCAAGTCGAGCAGATTGCCATGCTTCGTGAAATAGCGCAGGCAATGGAGCGCCTGACACCTGAAATTGAAGCTATTGGAGGGCATGTTCAATCCGCAGTTATTCCTGCTGTCTACGACTTCCTTGATCTTGCCGCTGCCCAGATTCGGTAAATACTTCCCGAAATATGACAGGAGATGACAAGAATGCTAAGGTACATTACAACGAGCTGGCATTTGCCTTGAAATGAATGAATACGTCTTGGAGGAAACCATGAAATTTGGACTGGATGTCCCAACGACGGGTGCCTATGCCGATGTGCGTGCCTTAGCGGAACTTGCGGTGGAAGCGGAAGCTGCAGGCTGGGATGGCTTCTTTGTGTGGGATGTGCCTGCTGGCATTGATCCCTGGCTAGCTCTCACGGCTATTGCTCTGCAAACAACACGCATCAAAATCGGCTTCCTGGTTCTGCCTCTGGCTCGGCATCGTCCCTGGTTGGTGGCGAAACGGCTGACCGATCTCGATCAGCTTTCTGCTGGACGGGTGATTTGTACCGTCGGGTTAGGGAATCTTGACTCTGCCTTTGCTTCTTACGGGGAAGAGAGTGATTCAGTCGTTCGCGCGAAGAAATTGGACGAGGGGTTAGCCATCCTGGCGGGGCTATGGACCATAGACCCGTTTTCCTTTACAGGGAAGCATTATCGACTGCATCAAGTCAGTCTTGCTTCTCACCCGATTCAATCTCCCCGCATCCCTATCTGGGTTGCGGGTGGCTGGCCGCGCCGCCCTCCGTTTCGTCGTGCCGCGCAATGGGATGGCATCTGTTTTAAGTCGATTCATCATGAGACGCACAAGTGGCTCACCCCCAGCGAGTTCCAAACCGGGCTTGCCTATGTTCGTGCTCATCGCAGACAGGATACGCCTTTTGAGGTGATTGTGAGTGGGGAGACGCCTCATGATCGACAGCAGGGGACCGATATCGTGACTCCATTTCAAGAGGCAGGAGCCACGTGGTGGGTAGAAGAAGGGCTTGGTTGGACCTTCGAGGAGTTTCAAGCGCGGATTAGTAGCGGCCCACCACGGAAATGAGGAAGCTCTATCCTTGTATGGTATGATTTCGCGAGAGGGAGATACCCGTAAAAAATATTTCTAAAACAGATAACTATTTCCCTGCTCTTTGGGCTTTGAAAAAGATAAAAGGGGGTTTCCATGAATATTATGTTAGAGCGTGTACATGCTGTCCTCGCCACCACGC
>DATAYF010000468.1:0-6860 GCA_036272735.1 Ktedonobacteraceae bacterium | reverse complement strand
AACGTCTGCGTACCCAACCAATCAGCGGATCACTAGAGTTAAAGCAGCGTCTGATATACCTGGAAAGCGATTTATTGCGACAACAGTCCAAACTTGCCGGGCTGCAAGAATTGCAACAAATTATTCGCGTAACAGAAGGTCTCTCAGAGGAAGCGTAAGCGCATGGCATATTCTATTGTTTGCAAATCAAGGTACCTACTCATGGGTTAAGTTGGGCGCATATCTATGCCCAATTTGATCGCCCGGCACGTGCGCTCTGTCGCATCCATGAGTAGGTCAGCCGCGTTCTGCATTGCATAGGTAAGCGTCATAGGACCCGACGGCAGCACCGCGACCGCAGCAATACCAAGCGCATAGACTGCCTGGTAGTTTTCGCCCAGACTTCCCGCCAGGGCAAGCGTTGGTATCGCATGTGCCCTGGCAATCTCGGCCACTGCGCCCACACTTTTGCCGTAAGCTGTTTGTACATCGAGTTGCCCTTCGGCCGTAATCACCAGGTCGGCTTGAGCTATGCGTTCCGCTACCCGCAACGCCTCGTTGACAATCTGCGCCCCTGGTCTCAAATTACCGCGTAGGAAGGTGATGGTCCCGGCCCCTAATCCGCCAGCGGCACCAGCACCAGGAATATCTGCCACCGCCATCTGCACATCTCGCTGTATCACCTCGGCATAGTGTACCAACGCGTGATCTAACTCCTCGACCATAGCCGGGGTCGCCCCTTTTTGAGGTCCATAAATCGCTGAAGCGCCAAGAGGGCCGCACAACGGATTGGTCACATCACACGCCACGTCAAAGGTACACTCGTGCAAGCGCGCGTCCAGGTGCTCAACGGCAATATGAGCAAGAGACAGCAGCACAGCACCACCAGGAGCAATTTGTTCTCCGCCAGCGTCCATAAGTGACGCACCCAATGCCTGGGCCATGCCAGCCCCTCCATCATTGGTAGCACTTCCACCCAGCCCAATAATGAAGTGACGACACCCACGATCTAGCGCCGCACGGATCAGTTCGCCAACGCCATACGTCGTGGTTATGCGCGGATCACGTAGCTCATGAGGAACGAGCGGGAGGCCAGAACTCGCCGCCATCTCGATTACCGCAGTCCGACCATCCCCCATCAATCCCCAATATGCCTGCACCGGCTCACCTAGCGGGCCTGTTACTTCTTGCCAGATCAGCTCGCCTTCCGTGGCATCAACCAACGCTTGTACGGTACCCTCACCACCATCCGCAATAGGAATGATATCGACCTGCGCATGCAAAAAAACGTTGGCCACACCTTTGGCAATAGCCATACCTGCTTCTTTCGCGGTAAGGCTACCTTTCAGCGCTTGTGGAGCAATAACAACACGCATCAAGCAAAATTTCTCCTTTCAATATAGCTGTTTTTCAATACACGCCTCTGTATGCAACCTTAACGAGCGCGGTTGAGCACTTCCCCAACAGCACGTTTGTAATCGTTCAACAAACCGGCAACATCTTCCAACAGTATATTTGCACTCTTCAATTGTTCTACGATTGCATCACGTTTACTGGACGAGCCATCCAGGGTTTCTTCCAGGAAGGCCAGCAGCGTTTGCGTAGCCGTCACGCGCTGCTTGATGGTTGTGTGCTGCTGATCAAGATGCTGATGAGCCTGGTAAATACAAGCTAAATTAGCAATATCGTGCGGTGCAGGCGTTTCGCTCTGACACGGATCAGCAGATTTTGTACCTACGACAACGACTTCTTCGGTTGCAAGGTGAATATCATTTTCCTCAAGAATCACAGAAACCGTATGCATAAAATCAAGGAAGACGTAATAAACATCTGCGATAAATTCTCTGGCATGCTCCAGGGAGTCGGCGATGGACAGATATACATCGTGGCTTAATACCACCTGCACCTGGCTAAAAAAGATCATTACCTCTTTAAACCGAGCGAGAAAACCACCAAGGTCCACATCTTGTTGCACATCCACATATGTGTGATAGGCACGGTACAAGGATTGCAACACCAATGTATCACGAGCTTGTTCAGAGCTTTGAGCCATAGCTGAAGCAGATGGCAACGCTACCTGTTCCTCGGTTTGTGCAGTTGCTAATGATGCACGCGGAGCCACGCACTGCTGTAAGAAATGCACGGCAGCAGAGACATCAGTAATGAGCGCCTGCCTCTGCTCACTATTCAACTCATTACCACAACTTATCGTATCACGACACACGAACATTGTGGTAATGGCCTGTTGCAATTGCCAATTCCATTGTGCCATATCTGGTTTCAAAGACCGCCGTCCTTTCCGCGTGACCACTAGCCAAGGACTGTAAGTGTTATGGGGATGGTTTGCGCATTGCCTGATACGGGCGCGCCTGTCCTATCAAAAGCGGAAATGGTGATGCTCCCATTATACGTCCCCAACAACATACCTTTCGTATTTACATTCACCGTCACTGTACTTCCCATACCGCTATCGTCGCCAGAAGAAGATGAGACCTGTATCCAGCCCTGATTGCCGTCATTTGTAGATACCACCCATGATATGGGGTAGATGCAGCCACCGGCATCCTTCAACGTGATGCTCTGGCCTGGTGGATCAGGCATTAATAACGATGAGGAAAAGGCGAGTTTGCTGGGGGATACTTGCAAGGAACAAGGAGGCAGTACATTCAGCGTAATTGTTATCGTCTGAGAACTCCCTATGACCGTCCCAGTATTAGTTGTAGGCATAATAGCTACCTGCGCCTGATAGGAACCGGGCTGCATCGTCGTACTATTGATGGATACGCCCATCTGTGCAATCTGGTTGGCGGAAAGTACGCCTTTAACAGGCGTTATGTCTAACCAACTCGTATTATCGGAAAGTACACGAGCCAGCCAGGAAAAGGGACGAGCACCAGCATTACTGATGGCAACCGTTTGATTTTGAGTAGCAAACGATCCTTGAGCTACGTTAAACGTTAATTGGCGAGGGGACGCGCTCAAACTTGCTGTTGCACTCCCCGCCGTCCCTGCTTCTCCTGCTGATCCAACGTTGCCCACTGATGCCGTTCTTGTTTGTGTGGCAGACGCGTTTAAGGATGCTGGCTGTACCGTTAATTGAACCAGTATCATGTCGGTACGTTGCGTGGTGAAAAATACCAGGTAGCCTGTATACACACCTGGGGTGAGTTTAGCGACCGCGACAGAGACCGTGGCTACTGGATGATTGTTTTGCTGTACAACACCGTCATTGGGAGCTAACGCGAGCCAGTTCATTAAAGAAGTAGCCTTCCACGCAATCGGACCTGGACACCCTGGCGCAAGACTCAACCCCAGGTTTTGTGTTACCGGGGATGGCTGCCCAGCAAGCGCTGTAAAAGACAGGCTCCCCACATTTGTGACCACGCCACAGTGAGGGCTAACCGTCAGCGTAACTATCACCGTTTGAGGACTCGCCAGTGCTTGATTTTTCGCGCTAAAGGTTAAAATCCTGGTATACACGCCTGCAAGCAGCATATCACTATGGACCATAACGGGTAGGGCCGACGTGGCAGCAGGCGCAACGACACCAGAAGTCGCTTTGATGGAAAGCCAATTAACATTTGTCAAAAACGGCACTTGCTGCCCTACAGGATCAGCAGAGACATTACTTTCCAGAGACCAGGCAAGGGGAAGTGACCCTGGGTTACTCAGCGTCATGGTTTGTGCACCGCCAGCGTTTCCATCTGTCGTCGAAAAGGAGAGTAACGCCGGATTGCTACCCAATACCGCACTATGCTGAGCGGGTAAAGGTACCACTGTCATTGTTACATGAATTGTAAAGGGAGCCGAGGCATTGGATATCAACGTCACCGTACCCTCGTACTCGCCTGGACGCAAATGTGCACGTGAAACAGCCACGAACAATTGTTGCTCATCGCTAAAAATGCCCTGAGATGGGGCAAACGTGAGCCAGGGCTGATCGCTACTGGCAATCCAGGAAATAGAACCACTTCCCGTGTTACTCAACACGATGGGGTGCGCGTCATTTTTCCATTGCAGATTGCTCCCCATATCAAGTGCCGACTGACTGACCTGTAGGTGAGGGGGAATGATAGGCGTCGGGCCACTCATGTAGAGCGGCGCGGAGGTCGTATAATGCGTTTGCCAATCTTCGGCCACAATCTGGTGGTTCCCAGGTTTCCAGGCAGCCGTAATTTTTATGGGGACAGTCGCATTCCCATTTACGTCAACAGATACGGGCGACGATGAGTTACCAATTTGAATAGGCTCCTGGATATCACGCGTCAAAAAGAGATGCGAGAGCGGCGCACAATGACTCAGATGAACAGTGATGGTATCTCCTCGCTCGGCAACATTACTTGATAGAATCATGACTGGCGAGAATATACCCGCCTTAGAATTGTGCGCCACTCGTAGCAAGGTAAATACAACCAGCCCACCATCCACGAGCACCCCAATGACCGCCAGGATCGCGAGGGCAATCAGCATTTTCCGTAAACGTTGTGACAAGCGAATAGGGGGCCTTTTTTTATGACGCAGCTTTACCGAACGCGCAGGCGTTGTATGTGCAGGAGCTTGAATAGCGGGAATGTCTTGCGATAATGAAAGGGGTATCAGCGCGCGTGCACTGGTATCGAACTTCCTGATAGGCATATCGGCTGACGCTGGAGAGAACAGAGCAGAGGGAGATTGCTCGTGTTCCTGCAATTCACGCGCTTTTTGCATCACTTGTCCATGCTCTTGAACAGTGGGAAGGGATGCAAGCGATATTCGATCATCCTGATTTGGGGCACATTTTAACAGAATAAATTGGCAACGATCACAAAAAGCCGACTCCCCCGCACAAGGTCCATTACAACGTAAGCACGGTTTCATGAAAAAAACGCTTCCTACTCTTTACCACTTATCACCACCAAAATAAGAATATGATCATCTTCAAGGTGCACCAGACCCTGAGGAACTGCTAAAAAATATATTCCTCGCGATTTATTTTTAACACAGTCGGCATAGTATTACAAGCGAGTATGACTTTTTTCACACTGGTTACAGAAGCATATTCCTATGCTATTATATGCATCTTGTCAATTATGAATGTCCTAGTACATTGAGGCTGAGAAACGTCGATGATAAGATAAGAGGAAAAAGCGAAGAAGAAGAGTTGATCCATGCCGAAGCGAGCGACACTCATCGTGCTGAGTGAGAAAGAGCAGGAGGGATTACTTCAGATCACCAAACGTCACCGAAGCGAGCAGCAGGTGGTGCTACGAGCGCGCATTGTGTTAGCGGCAGCCCAGGGGCATGCCAATGTGCAGAATGCCAGCGAGTTAGACACCCACGTGGATACCGTGCGCTTGTGGCGGGATCGCTGAGCAGCACTACAGGGAATCGAGCTGGAGACCTTGAGCCTGGCCGAGCGGTTGCAGGATGCTCCGCGTCCTGGAGTTAAGCCCAAGTTTAGTAGCGAACAACGCTGTCAGATGGCAGCGCTGGCCTGTGAAACTCCCGCCAAAGCGGGACGGCCGATCAGCCAGTGGACGGGGCGGGAGATTGCTGATGAACTGAAAGCACGCGGGATCGTGGAGCAGATTTCCCCACGGCACGCCGCGCGTCTGCTCAAAAAAGGGGGCTCCAACCGCACCGGTTCCGCTATTGGCTAACAGCTGTTCCCGATGAACACCGAGACGAAAAGATTGTCCAGGGGCGTCAGGTGTATGCCTGTGCTCCAGGGCGAGCCAGGGGTGGCGAACGCACCATCAGCCTGGATGAGTTGACCGGGGTGCAAGCCATCCAGCGCAAACATCCCGACCTGCCCATGCAGCCAACTCATGTGTTACGGCGGGAATTCGAGTACATCCGGCATGGCACCCTGTCCTGGTTCATCAGTTTCGATGTCGTCACCGGCCAGGTGATCAAACCTTCCTGGGGCCCCACGCGCACCGAGGAGGATGCACTGGCCCATCTTGAGCGCCTGATCGCCAGTGACCCGAAAGCACCGAAGTGGCACATCGTGCTCGATAATCTGAATATCCATCAATCCGAATCGCTGGTGTGTTGGGTGGCGCAACGGCAAGGCATTCCTTCAGAGACGCTAGGAGTCAAAGGCAAAAGCGGCATTCTCCAGTCGATGGAAAGTCGAGCGGCGTTTTTGCACGACCCGAACCATCAGGTGGTGTTTTACTACACGCCTAAACATGCATCCTGGATGAAAAAGGCTGGAAATCTGGTTGAGTATTCTGGTGCGCAAGCTGCTCAAACGTGGCAATTTCACCTCACTCGATGACTTGCGCGATCGGATCCTGGCTTTCATCGACTACTACAATCGCACGATGGCTAAACCCATCAAGTGGACGTACACTGGCATCGTGTAATCGGCTGGGCATGAAGAGAAGAGTTTTGTAGCCGCAAAGTAGATACCTCCGGCACAGTTCTATTATCGGCAGAGCTTTTGAGACGACAAGATGGTCAACTCTGCCGATAACACTGGTAATTCTGGCGTCAGATACCCCATGCGTGAACGCAGAGGCTTGTATCTGGCCTCGGCCGCAGCTCTGGTCTCCCTTGCGGAATGCCAGCTTTGGTTTCACTGACCGATACATCAGGGCGTTCTGACAACACGCCCGTCCTCACCCAGCACGGCCTCGCAAGGAGCGTGATCCCTCGACCGAGAACGTTTTCCCCCATCGCGGTTTCTCGATGGGAACCCGACCGTTCTGTTGGAAAGGTTCCGTGGAGGCGAACCGTCTCTCTCTGGTGAACCAGAGTGCCTGAGCCTCCACTTTTATGTTAGCACAGGGGTTCCAAAAAAGCAAGGAAAGAGGCGGCGCTTCCTCCCCATGGTTCGAAACCAGGGGACTCCGCTCCGCAACTATGTTGAAACGATTACAGGAAACTAGCAGCCG
>DATAYF010000467.1:0-15928 GCA_036272735.1 Ktedonobacteraceae bacterium | reverse complement strand
GAGCGCGCCTTTACAGATGTTCACCCAACTGATCGATGAGGGGCTTCTCAAGGTACCTGCTGGGAAGATATTTCCCCTCAATGAGGCGCAAGAGGCCCACGAGTACAGTCAGCGCGGTCATGGACGTGGCAGGCTTGTGCTGCGTGTAACCATCTGAATGCTACCAGGGCCGTTTGAGCTGACCCCTCTCTTGCCTCCTTGGAAGAGCGCCTTTGCAGATCAGGTTTGCCGTCGTAGTTTTTTTGCCCAAAAATACAATAAGGTGTCAAGTTCAGGTGTCAAAAACGGTATCGTCGACGTGGGAGTAGGGGCCAGACCGCAGAAAAGGGAGAACAGGGTAAAGCCAACGACTCCAAGCTGGAAGAGGCGTTTGCATCCGTAGAGATTGCCCAGACGACCACCAGTGGCAAGAACCACAGCAAATGCCAGGATATAGCCAGCAATCACCAGTTGGATCTCTGCGAAACTCGCGTGAAGGTTCATTTCAATTGAAGGGACAGCAACGTTGACAATAAAGGTATCAAGCGTTCCCATAAATGTCGCCAGGAGAAGTCCCTTCAACATCAACCAGCGACGTGAATCGACGCGTGATGCATTCCCTCCCGGTGCAATGACGACCATTGAGCGTGTTTGAGCCATAAAAATGATGTTCCTTTTCTTTATCAGTCAGTTTAAGTTTCTCAATAATCTCGTCCAATTGTTTTTCGTCATGGGTAATCTTAGCGCGTCAATTCAGGAACTCGTTGATCTCTTGCGCCTGATGGTTCACCAACCTATTGGACGCAAGAGATCAATATCTTCACTGAATCGCCGCACCTGCTTTGAGATGCACTTTGACCACTGCGGCGCCACGCTCGATGGCCTGGCGTAGATCGTCGGTATTTGGCTTCCCATCGGGATCTGCTTTGATTCCCATAAAGCGGCCCTGGGTCGGATTCTGCGCCAGAATAATGTGGTAGATCTCGGACAGTGCTTCTTCGTCCGTTACAACTTCCGTGACGGCTGTGCGCTGCTTTCCTTGCAAGCGAAGCCATACGGTGGTCCCGCCGCGCAGATTTTTCCACCAGGAACCACCTACTGCCAGGAGCAAGGTATCGCCCTGTCTCACATAGCTGATAGGGGTGGTAAACTTCTTGCCACTCTTGCGCCCGGTGAACGTGATGAGCAGGAGCTTACTGCTCATCACCCCATGCAACGGTGAACGCAGGATGGTCTTCGATAATGGATTGAATACAGCCTGAATGAAGCGAAACAAATTGCGGCGTTGCTCAGCCCCAGGTGTTGTTGTCATAGTAATGTCTCTCTTCCCATTCGTGTGCCTTCTCTCTTAGCACTACTGCCTGTTTTCCTGACTCAACCAGGAGAAAAGGCGTAGACCTGTTCCTTGTGTTCCGTTAGATCAGATGTTTGACAAGTGCTCTGACAATCGCTTGCTGTCCTGCGAGCGAAGGATGAATTCCATCGGAATACATCAAATCTAGAGGCGTCGGATTGCCAAAAATTGCCTGGAGATCAAGTACGGAATCTAATTGGCGACGCAGAAGGTCTCCCAGAGCGATAAGATCATCATTGTTCCAGGCCAATTGGAGCCGTTGAAAGAAGGGATTTGCGGCAACGCGCTCAGGCACAATGAGCGGTGGAGTGATCCATATCTGATGAGCTTTCGTCTGAGTAGCCGCCAGATGCTGGATGGCGGCCACGTTCCTGGCAGTTTCTTCCAGACTCACCAGGGATTTCTCCACAGGGAAACCGATCCGCTGTACATCATTTGCGCCCAAAAAACAGATGAGCCAGTTCGGTTGTTGGAGCAAAGTCGCTGTTAATGAGCGCAGAGCCTGAGTCGTCGTCTGGCCTGAAACGCCAGCATTTACGAAGCGAACCTGATCATGTGGTCGTCGCAGCTCGAACGCCTGGCGGAGCAGTTCCAGCCACGACAGAAGATCGTCGGTCGAGCTCTCGCCAAGACCAAGCACGGTCTCTCCGGGCTGGAACGGCAACCGGTCAATGCCGTCTGCGAAAGCTGCATCAGCCAGGAGTTCCTGCGCGGCCTCCCGCACCTGCTCTTGAAAGCGGCTTTTCAGCGTCTGATAGTCGGCAGTATCCAGATCAAAGAGGGTCGCAATGTGTGTATCGGTCAGTCCTGGCAGGAAGGGTAAGATCTTTTCAGGATGCTGGAATTGTATGAGTTTTTCTTGCTGCTGATTGTGAGCGTTTGTCATGTGAAGTATGCCTTTCTTTGCTATACCTTTGAGAAGGAATGGAGCCAACAATGATGGGGGGTATCCCATATATTTCAAGATGGTTTTACTCTATCTGAGAATGCTCGCCGGGCACGAGAACTGATTCTACCTTTGCCAGGGCAGGCTCTGTTCGTGGCCGTACAAACCACACAAAGAACACATTGAGAGCTGCCAGCGTGGTCACAACAAGAATACCAATCCTCATTTGCAGGGCCGAGTCAGGCAGAAAAAACCAGAGGACACTGATCATCAGCGGGCCGAAAACCGAACCGATGCGGCTACTGAGATTGGAAAGCGCACTGGCCGCTCCCATCGTTTCCCGTGTACCGACACTCATCAGCAGGGTTTGATTGGGGCCGTTAAAGAGTCCCATGCCTATGCCAACGAGCAGAAGACGCCAGGCAATATCAACCGCCGCTGTTGGACGCGCCAGCACGAGAGCAAGCAAGATCAAACCGGCCAACAACAGACCTGAGCCTGCAAGCGTAAACGGTCGTGCTCCGTAGCGATCCGTCAGGAACCCACCGAGGAGTCCCACGATACCCATCCCCAGTGGCATACAGAGCAACAAGAGACCCGCAGTGGATGGTGTAAAATGTTGCACACTGCTCAGATCAAATGGGAAAAGGTAGTAGAGCGAGCCAGCAATGGTCACACTACAGAGAAACCCGAGGAGACCCAACAGGAACGACGGGCAATGGAGCAACGCACCCATCTGGCGAAACCCATTGGCAGATGGGGACCGCCGATCTGCCAGGCTCACATTACGTAAGCTTAAAAGTCCCAACAGAGCCACAAGCCCACAAATCGGTATGTTGACCAGGAAGACAACTGACCAGCTCCAATGTGCCAGGAGCAGGCCACCGATCCCAGGACCAGCAACTCCGCCCAAAGGAGCAAGGGCGCCAACAATACCCATGGCTCGCCCTCGCTCGTGAGGCGCGACAACGGCTGCGGCTACCGCTATACCCTGCGTTGCAATGAGCGCTCCCAAGCATCCCTGGACCACGCGACCTACCAACAGGAGCGGGAAACTCGTTGCCAGCCCGCAGATGCCACTCCCCACACCAAAGCCCAGCACTGCGATCAGGAAAAGGGGGAGTGTACGAAAACGATTTATCAGCCCTCCACATGGCAGGATCAGCACCAGAATAGGAATGGTATAGCTGAGAGTCACAGCAGAGGCCAGGCTGTCAGAAAGCTGAAAATGGTGCGCGATCACTGGCAACGCCAACGCCACGATTGTCCCGTCCAGGGCCGAAAGAAAGATTGAGAGGCCAATGGCAGCTACTGCCAGCCATCTACGTTTGTTGTACATTGATTTTATTCTTTGGAATTCTGCTCTATTCATACATTCTACTGGTTCACGGGAACTGCTACGAGAGGCTTGCGAGGAAGCGCTAGAAGAAGCAAACTTGACCCGAGACCCACGACCAGGGCGACAGTCACCACAATGAGAGAGCCAACAAGATCAGGTTTCGTGGACATCAGGAAGACGATCCCTAGTAAAAGGATGGCCAGCGTCTGGACGGCTATTCGGAGAACCGGGTTATGGGTGAGCCGCTCAAGTGCTTCAGGGATGGGGCCATCTGGTGTCTCCTGTGCCAGACGAGCGATAGCGCGCCGACGTGGTTCGATGAGCGCCGCGCTGCTCGGTGCGATAAGAACTAGGCTGACAAGTGCCACGATAATCCAGCCAGGAGTGAAGCCCCAGGCACTGACTGCCATATACAATCCACTAATCAGGAGAAACAATAAGCTCACCCCAGAGACAGGGCCAGCCTGGGTCGTCAGGCTGGCAACGGTGCGGACCTGCTCAACGTTCCGTGCGCGCCGCAAAATGGACAGACCGAGCAGCCAGGTGCCCGAACTGATAAAGTAGCCAATCACTCCGCTGATATGCACGAACAGAGCTATAGTATAAAGGCTCATCAAAGTTCCTTTCCTTTGCTGTTCATCAAAATTCCTACTTATGCGATCACAAAGCCGCCATCAACTGGCAACGTCACACCGGTCAGATACGCAGCGGCGTCCGAGCAGAGCCAGAGAGCCGCTTCAGCAACTTCTACAGGCTCAGCCACCCGCCCTAGTGGGATTCCACTAACAATGCGCTGCTTGATTTGTGGGTCTGCGATCCAATGTTCATTGACCGTTGTCCGCGTTGTACCAGGCGCCAGCGCGTTGACCCGAATGTTGTGCCTGCCGTATTCCAGGGCAGCCGCTTTGGTAAGACCAACCACGCCATGTTTACTTGCGATGTACGGAGCAATCCCGGCTCCGGTGCCAATGAGTCCTACAGTGGAACTCATGTTAACAACCGCGCCTCCACCAGCCGCAAGCATTGCAGGAATCTCATACTTCAGCGCGAGAAAGATGCCTGTCAGGTTCACCTGGATCACCTGTGCAAAAAGGTCTTCAGAAGTGTCCACCAGTGGTTTGTTCCCTCCTGCAATCCCTGCATTATTGAAGGCGATATCAAGCCTTCCATAGGTGTCAACAGTGCGCTTCACCAGTGCCTCAACTGAGGCCGCGTCAGAAACATCCGTCTGAACGGCCATGGCCTCGCCTCCATTGGCCTTGATCTCATCCACAATGCAGGCCATCTCATCTTGACTGCGAGCAGCGAGAACAACGCTGGCACCTTCCCGCGCAAAGAGATGCGCCGCCGCTGCACCGATTCCTCGGCTTGCTCCGGTGATCAGCGCGATCTTGCCCGTAAGGCGAGAGGAAACAAATCGTCTGGCTGTAGAAAAATCCTGTCGTTCTGTCATAAGAATAGACCCTCTTTCTCCGTAAAGAATAGCGACTCTTTACATTACCCGTGACTTGTCCTATCATTAGATAGGCAGTCTGTCTAATTAAAATTTAGATAGGCAGATTGTACAATTAATTTTGAGAGGTGTCAAGGTTTGTATGAGTCCTCGTCCCTATAAACTTGGACAACGTCAGGCCGCAAATGAACAGACGCGTCTTCGTATCTTGCATGCAGCTCGCGACCTGCTGCTTGCAAGTGATAGCTTCGCTACCTTTTCTCTTGATGCCGTCGCTCGTCGCGCAGATGTCGCTCGTATGACGGTGTACCATCAGTTCGGCTCCAAAGCAGGGCTACTTGAAGCGCTAAGTGATTCTTTAGCAGCAGGTGGTGGCATGGAGCAACTTGCCACTGCATTTCGTCAAACGGATCCGCTCGACGTTCTGAACCACTATATTCTGGTCTTTAGTCGCTTCTGGGATGCGGATCGGCTCGTCATACGCCGGCTCAGGGCCCTGGCTGCCCTTGACCCAGATTTTGAACTGGTGATACGAGCCAGGGACGAGCGAAGACGCCAGGGGGTTAAGGTGATCATACAACGGTTTAGCGAGAGGCAGATGCTTGCTGCTACTGTGTCTCTTGATGAGATCGTTGATGCTCTTTTTACTCTAATCAGCTTTGAGACTTTTGATACCCTGGCCGGGCCTGCACGCAGTCTGGAGGAAGTTGCGCCGCAGGTGTGCCGGCTCGCACATGCGGCGCTCAATCTCAATACAAAGTAATGTACGAATCTTCTCACAACGGGGCCATACTCCGAGAAGGAACACCGGTGCTGGCTACTTAGGACATCCGTTCTGCAAACCGGGGCACTATGAACAGGTATTCAAGCTACCTTGTAAGAGCAAATCACCGCCTATGGAAGAAATAGATGGCGAAGGGAACGACGTTATTTTGCCCGTAATACCCGATCATAAGACCCAAGGCACATTGAGAGAACAACGTAAATTTAATTTAATCTCATCCATTTGAGCACAATAAAGAGTTACTGAGAGAACGACTTTATTTACGCTCTACAACTGGGAGAGGACCACAATGATACTAGTGCAGCCTCGCGGAAATAGTACAGGAGTCTGAGGTAGGCCCAGGAGGCGTGTAAAAATCTCTCATAGTGCACGCCCGTTCTCATCGACGCCATTCTGAGAGGTATGTAAAGACATACCTCTCAGAATGACGTCCTTTCCAGAAGGAGTCACGTTCCTACTCGAAATACTTCCTGGGGACGAGCATGATGATCGCCATTGCCCCAAGTAAGAAGCCCGCGCCAAGGAGGCCGAGAGGACCGAGTTCCTCACGAAAGAGGATCCATGCGAGTATGGCAGCAGTGAGAGGCTCACCCATAGTCACGATACTTGCCACGGTCGCCGACAGTGAACGCATGCCTACCTGAAAGAGTCCATAGCCAAGGGCCGTGGGAACACATCCCAGATAGAGCAACAGCAGCCATCCTCCTGCTGGATACGCAATCACCAACCTGGTAGATGAAGCCCAGACAAGGAGAAGGAGTGTTCCTGCCCCAAATGATACGGAACTGATTTGCAGCGGATGATAGTGGCTTTTGAGCAATCGTCCGCAGAAGACGAATCCGGCGTAGCCGCAAGCAGAGAGGAACGCGAACCCTACCCCGGAGAGTGAGACCGTTCCTCCACCTGTATGAGAACGAGCCGCGACCAGCAGGACCGTCCCGCTGAGAGCAGCAAAGAGAGCGATGAGGGTCATCGGAGTCAGGCGCTCCCGTGTGACAAGGGCCGAGAGCAATGCAATGATCACGGGAGCCGCGCAAATGGCAATGAGGGTAGAGACACTCACGCCAGCAGAGGAAATGGCGGCAACGTAACAGGATTGGGAGAGCGCCAGCAGACTTCCCATCAGCATCATCGTGCAAAGGTCCCGCCACTTGATATGGAAGAGGCGGCGACGCAAGGAAATCCAACTGGCGAGAAAAAACAAGGGAGTCGCAATAGCCAAACGCAAGAACGTCAATGACAGGGCATTAGTTGCACCATATTCATAGAGGAGCTGGTTGGCAATGCCGACGGTGCCCCAGGAAACCGAGGCACAGACGATGAACAAGAAATCACGACGAGAGGTATGCGAAGACGACATAAACTATCCTTTCCTCAGATACAAGTGTAGAGACGTATGTGCCAAACAGTGTAAAGAGGGCAGGATAAGAGCGTGAGAGAAGGACACAGGCCATCAGATGGCGTCTGCGTTAGAGAGAAGATACAACCGTTCTACCTGCCCTAATGGGAGGTGACGGGAGGCGGGGAACAAAGAGGATGTGAATAGGAAAATAGGAGATAAACCACAGTCAATCTATCCTTCCTTGTGAAATACGAGAAGAGCTCTTCTTATTGTACCAGAGACCGTCAAGGGACCCGTCGATGCAAAAACGTCGACAGACCGTTTCGACTGATTTCTACGCCATCTTTGTGTAGGACCTGAGTATTGCCCGGCGCTTTTTTAGAATGGATGTGCGCTATGAGTGATTTTTACACGTCTCCTGAGCCTATCTCAGTCTAGGGACGAGCTGGAAGCCCCTTATAGGTCCAATGAAAAGGGCCATTGGACGTGCAGTTGTAATAGCCAATAAAGGCCAGGATCTGGTGCACCGAATGACAGCTGAGTCGGGAAAGCAAGCGACGAACGAGGATGCTGAACCAGATCTCGATTTGATTGAGCCAAGAGCTATGTCTGGGAGTATACACAAAGCGAATGCGATGACCAGGATCAGAGAGGAAGGTCGCGCGTGTGCTCATGCTGGCAAAGTGGCCGCTTTTGCCTTTGATACCCAGATCCTCCTCGGTTCCACACTGTACTGCCACTAGTGCAGAATCCAAAGACTTGTTGTGTAATGGGAACCAATGTTCCTCATGCTCAACCAGCATGAGGAACATTGGTTCCCATTACACAATAGGTCTCCTGATCTTGCACTAGGCGCACCAGTGTCTCAGATTGGTGGGTATTGAGCTGATCGGTAACAAAGAGCCAGGCAGCCTTGGGATCGGCCTGGATCGTTTGGGCAATGTGAGCGGCAAAGTCGGCTTCCGTACGCGTAGGTCCGATGCTGGGAGCCACGATCTGTCCGGTAGCGACATCCAAATTGGCGATCAACGTTTGGGTGCCATGACGGTGGTATTCGAACTCCTGGCATTCGACATGCCCAGGCAACATGGGCAAGCAGGGGTGGAGGCGTTCAAGAGCCTGAATGCCGGTCATCTCATCGGTGCTCATCACATGTGTGCCTTTCGCAGCCAACTCTGGAGTCGCCTCATACACCTCACAGACGGTGCAGATCTGTTGGGCCAGTTGGGCGAGGTCATCAGGCGGTGGAGTGAGCCAGTAGCGTTTGCGATGAGGCTGCAAAGTGCTCACCTTTTAAAAAGCGCTCCACCGTGCGAGGAGAAATCCGCTTGACGATACCGCGTTTGATTGCTTCGTCGGCCAGTTCGCGCGGCGTCCAGGCGCTCACTGGTCGATCTGCTGATGCAGGCGTCTCATATGCCAGAGCCATGATCTGCATGAACTGCTCGAACGTGAAGGTTGCTGGCGCGCCAGGGCGCTGTCCATCGGTCAGAAGCACTTCGATCGCCTGACTCAGCATTTTTGACTTTCCCGTGGCTTCGATCACCTGTAAACGTGCTTGCGCTGCGTGCCAGCGATCACGCCAGCGTCGCACTGTTTCATAATCCACCCGCAGGTGCTGAGCAATCTTGCTATCGCTTCTACCGTCGGCAGCTTCTAAAAGGATGTGGCCTCGCTTGACCAGTCGCTGAGCGTTTGTAGTGCCGTGAACCATGCTCTGCAGAAGTTCGTGTTGCAGGGAACTCACCTGAAGCACGCTCGCTTGCGGATTGGGCATATGAGAAGTCTCCTCCGCTTCTTTTTGTTTCTTCATTCTATCACACCCTCCCGCGCTATTTCCGCGAGGCTGTACTAGAAAGGCTTTAAAACATTTGGTCTTCCTCTCGCAAATTTCAAGGTAGTATTTGCGGCATAACTAGTAAATGCCCTGACAAGTGCACACCTTTGAGGTCAAAAAGTACTCACTTGTCGTCAGGGCATTTACGTCCACTGCTTGCTCCATCTGTTTGATGGTGTCTGCGGTACAGGCAGAAAGCGTTTGTTGGATCACTGACTGTTCTGCACATGGTCCCGTCCAAATGCCAGTTGCAACGCACGATCACTCCGCAGGCGGGTGTTTACCTCTACGAGGCCCGTGGCTCCCGCCAGGATACTGCTGAACGCATCGGAGAGTTTCTCAAAGGGCGTATCTTTGACGATTTTCTGCGGAATATGCACCAGCTCTCGGATTGGTGCTAACAGATCCAGCTTGCGTATCTTGACGCCGAGGGTGAGGAATTTCGCCTCACGTCAGATATTCAGTTAAACGGGTCGCGCGTTTCGCTCCATCATAGCCTGCTCGGTGTCCACTTTCTGGCGTTGATTGCAGCGTGCGGCTATCCAAAATGGCAGCACTGGGCTCTTCGTTGCGTCCTTGCGCCAGTCGCAACACGGCTCGCAGATGATTGACCATGGCTTCAAACACTCCCGCTTTGAGCCATCGCTGGGTCTGTTGAGAGACAATCAACCAGGTAGGCAGGTCGTGGCGCATCATCCGCCATTGGGCTCCGGTGCGCACGATCCAACGCAGCCCGTTGAACACTTCTCTCAAGGAGTGTTCACGTTGTGGCGCCTCTTCCTTCATCAAGGTCAGGTAGGGAGCCACAAAGGCCCATTCTTCATCGTTGGCATCGCTCGGGTATGCTTTTCTCTTCATACTGTACAAAGGGTGCAATGCCATGGGAGCGTGAGCATGCTATCATGCATAGCGATCTCACTACCTCCCGTCATTCGTCAAAAGTTCACAACAGACTCTAGCTAAAATGTGTCAGGGAGAGGATGGCATGCGTGGTGATTTCACCGATCGAGTGAAGGTGTGGAGAGGAAATGCCAGCGCTCTTTTTGTGCTGGCGTGGTTACGCACTTGCCTGGCGTATATGTGGATTGATCGTCACCGATGTAGAGACTACGATGAAGATGGCAGTGCAGACAATAATCGTTGGTGTCGTTCCTGCATCCTGAATGAGAAGGCCCGCCAATGCCAGCCCTATCGGTTGGCCACTAAAGGCAATCAGGCGATAGATACTATTGACACGCCCCTGTAATGCATCGGGAATTGCCGATATACGCTGGCTGCGTTGCGTGATATCGAAGATGGGAGCGAAGAAGAAAATCGTTGTAATAATTACACTCACCATCACCATGTTGGGTGCCAGTATGAGCAGAGGAAGCAGCAAAGCCTGCATCCAGAGGGCACCAACGGCCAGTGTGAAGAAACTGAAGCGGCGTCGGAGCCAGGGAACCGTCAGGGAGCCGAGAATACCACCGATTCCGGCAGCCGAGAGCACCAGACCTAGATTCACCGAGGAGGTATGCAGACGCTGCCCTATCACAATAATGAGCAACGGCAGTCCCGCCGATAGCAGATTGATGCCACACAGAATAAGCGCCAGAAAACGAAAGAGAGGATGCCCCCAGAGCCATTGTAAGCCTTCTTTGATATCAGCGAGCAATGGCCGTTTTTTCTGTGTACGTTCTGTTTGAAGCGACCGCTTGATAAAGAAAAGCGAGATTACCGAGCAGAGATACGAAATTGCGTCGGCCAGAAATGGAAAGAAGCGGCCGATGCTATAAAGCAGGCCACAGAGAGGAGAGCCGATCAGGCTGGCAATATTATACGTCGCAATATTTTGAGCCGTTGCCGTCGCAATTTGCTCCTTTGAGACCACCTGAGGCAGGCAAGAAACTTCTGCGAGATCGAAGAGCACAAAGAAAGTCCCTTCAAGCAAGGAAACCACATAGAGTTGTATGACAGTCAGATGGCCAAGCAGGATCGCGAGCGGGATACTGGCCAGACAGAGGAAGCGTGCCAGGTCACAAATGATCATCACCAGTTTACGATTCCAGCGATCGGCCAGTGCTCCGGCCGGTAGGCTGAGGATGAGATAAGGGATAGTGCGCAGTGCCCCGGCGAAACCTGCCTGCGCGGCCGAATGGGTGAGGGCCAGAATCAGAAGCGGGAACGCCAGTTGTGAGACTTGAGAACCAGTCGTAGAGATGATCTCGCCACTCCAGAGCAATAAATAGTCCCGATTACGCCACAAAGAAGGGGATAGTCTCGTCTCCAGGGGTTGATTTGTCACCTGCCTATTCTGTGAAGTCGACATGAAGAACCTTTCTTATACAGTAATATGATTACAAACTATTATTCCAGGTTCGGCCAGAAGTGCCACTAGCGGTCCGTATACATAAAAAAGACAGCAATGAGCCAGGGGAAACAGCCCAGGCATCATCTGAAGAAAATACACAGAGAGAGTAGCCAGACACAGATAGAAGGGATTGAGCTTCTGATCCATGTGGGTATCAGAGAGAGGAGAGGCAAGCCCTATGCCGTCTGTGGAGTTTGTGGCTGCAAACGCTCATTGTTCGCAATCCAGGCATCACGCCTTATTATCATCTCTTCCACCATCCCTATTTAAGTATAGCAGAATATGAGATGTTTTACCAGTTTTTGAAGAAGTAGGGAATAACCACAAACGCCTGTATTATTGCTATAAATAAGTATCTACCTATCATTTAGCAGATAAAATGGCGTACCGTTTTCCTCTGGAGGAGATGTATCAAAAACGAACCAGCCTGTTGAAAAAGTCTCCGACGGATGAGTATACCTTGCATTATCACGCTTACAGTGGTTTTTCTGAACAGATGTACCACATAGCCAGTACAGGCATTGATCTGAGTCGATTTCCCAGTGCCAAGCACTTTGCCTCCTGGATTGGCGTCTGTGCAGGCAACCACACCAGTGCGGGCAAACGCAAAAATGGGAAAATCACAAGAGCAATACCTACCTGCGCGCGTTATTGGCAAAACCAAAGCGATCGTCGCGGTCTCCCACACCGTCGCGGTGAACTTCTACCATATGATTACCAAGCGTCTTGCCTATCGTGCGTTGGGAGCGACCTACTTGGATACCCTTGATCGCAAACGTCTCGCCAAACACACGGTTCAACGCTTAGAAGCCCCAGGCTATGAGGTAACCTTGACTCCAAAGGAGGTGAGTGCTTAAACGGACAGTCCCTCCTCCTTGTAGACCTCATATGCTTTTGCAGCAGCAAACAGTGCCAGGGATATTTGTCCGTTTTTCTTCCCACCCTTTGCGGATTACTTTCGAAGGAAGTAGCCAGTACAACCTCACTTGCCGCCTACTCTACTGGTTCGCCACGCTCACCAGAGAGTGTACTGATTCAACTTTGGAGCTTCCTTCTTTTCAGGTCAATACCACTTTGTACAACTAGTGGCGAAGCAGCCATGAAACAAGATTGACTACAATAGTTAGAACAATGCTCAGGATGATACAGGTAACAATAGGAAAAAAGATTATACTGCTACCTTGACGTATGACGATATCTCCTGGTAACCTGCCCAGAAAGGGAATATGTACAGTATTACTAATAACAAGCAACAAGACGCCAAAGATAGCAATAATAATACCACCAAGCACAAATATTTTCCCTATACTGCTGAGGTCAAGTGGTGTCACAACGTTCTCTCCTTTGCTAAATCCATCTTCCAGGTAGTCCAATGGAATTTACGAATGATAGGCAATGTATATTTATAGTAACCGAGTTTCACCACAAGTGCTGGTGGGATTATCCATCATATCCAATTACAATACACTCCCAGATCACCGGAACCTTGGCTCGGATCTTGCATAACAGCACTCGTAGGCAGCTCTATGCTGGCTGTTTGGCACGTCCATACCATAAAAATGGTCACTTTACTCGAGAAATCCTGGCGTTTCACATAATGCGAGTTGTCACTGCCATTGACCTTTGAAAAGTGGAGCCAGAGGATGTTGTGGTAGTTCCAGGCGAAGGTCATTCACAATCGCATCAAGTGCATCCTTCTCGCTTTGAGGCTGTAAATCGATCCCCAGCTCTTCTGAAGCATCCGACTCTGCTCCGATAAGCAGAATTTGAGTACCCTCGTAGTCAAGGAACGAGGGAGGATCTGCTGGAATCCATTTATGCTTCCCCAATTTTTTTTCTAGGTCCTCTGGGTAACGAGGCTCTTTCCCTCTCAATCCAACTTGGCCAGGAGCAGGTTGATGTGGGTTTTTGATACTTAAAATGTAACTTCCCTCTTCTCCAAGCTGTAACGCTTTTTGCACTTCTCCTATTTGACGGGGAAGGTTTAACACGTACACGAGGTGCGTGTGATCCTGGTGGCACACAATATTATAAAGACCTTCACTAACTGGTCGCGCAGGCTCTCTTGTCTGCTCACCTCGCGTTTTCGTCCGATATGTTTTTGCATCAAGTTCGTCTTCCACCTCCTCTGCCTTCTGACTAACCTTATCCACAAAGCCCCAGTCACTGTACCTGCCTCCATGCGGCTTAATTTCCGGCATCTTTTTCTGTCCAATGATAATCAGACGATACAGATGTTTATCTTTTTGTTTCGGTTCTAGCACCATATAGAACCGCTCGACATCTTCCAGACCTTCTACTGAGGGCTTATCTACCTTAGGTCGGTAGAAAAAATAGATATTTCCTTGCTCAAGAATTTGTACCTCTTTCTGCTTGTTCTCTGTCATGGTCCCACCTCATGGAATAGGTAAACGTTCTTTCAATCCTCCGGTATTTTTATCCTGGCTGGTTTCATGATTCGTTCGATACCTCCAACCTTACTAACACGTTTGTACAAGAAGGAATATTTAGGCTCACTTTCTCTTTCTTCTTAGCGCTGAGGCAACTTTCACGCAAAGAGCTTATGCACCTTGGTGCACCACCAAAGATGAAAGCCATGTACCCTATGATCTGGTTCTCCCGCACTTGTCGTGCTCAGCTTTTGAGCAACTGGTTCGTAAAGAAAGAAGAACGAACATTTGTCTTCAACAGGAGCCTTTTCTTGCATTCCCTCCCCATTTCTTTCCCAGGCTTTATGATGACAGAAGTGATCGCCACCGAAGAAAAGCTGACGATCTGTGCGACTTCCCAGACGGAACAGGCCCACTGCCCTGCTTGCCAACAGGTTTCGCATCGTATTCATAGTTATTACCAACGCTGCCCACGTGATTTGCCAATCAGCGGTCAGACGGTTCAATTGCGCCTTCGGGTGCGACGCTTTCGCTGCCTGAACACGGCGTGCGGAAAGCAGACGTTTGCTGAGCCACTGCCCGACCTCGTGGGTCCTACTTCCCGGCGAACGTTTCGGTTAACGCTTCTGTGGATGGTCTTCGCCCTTCAGAGTGGAGGCGAACCAGTAGCACGACTGCTCAAAGCCGTGGGAACAACGGTGAGTCCTGATACCCTCCTGCGTCTCGCCAGGACAAGCCCAACCGTGGAAAGCAGTGTCCCTGAGATCCTTGGTGTAGATGATTTCGTGTTTCGTCGAGGGATGAAATATGGGACGCTGCTCATTGACTGGGAGCGTCACCAGGTCGTTGATCTGCTGGCAGATCGAACAGCGGAAACCCTGGCGGGTTGGCTGCAAGCTCATCCAGGCGTGAAGTGGATCAGCCGAGATCGCTCAGGGGAATATGCTCGTGGAGCACACCTTGGGGCGCCAGAAGCCCAGCAGATCATGGATCGATGGCATGTGATCAAAAATTGGCGTGAGGCTCTCGAACGAGTCGTTAGTCGGTTGTACTCCGGACTCGAACAACGTCTCCAGAAGCCATCGACCCCCTTCAAGAAGCGCAAAAAACCGCGCACGGTCCACGAACAGGCCATCTCCGACGCCGCGCGTGAACAGCGCCTTGCTCGCTACGAGGAAGTGCTCTCGTATTACCGGCAAGGACTCTCGATTACCCAGATTGCCAAACAGGCCCATCTGACCCGAACGACGGTCTACAAATATCTGGCCGCCGAGAGCTTTCCAGAACGCCATCCACGGTCACCATCTCCAGGAACGGGCAAGCTCATTGCTCCCTACACAGCCTACCTGCGAGAACGGTGTGTCCAGGGATGCCAAAATGCGCAACAGCTCTATCGGGAAATCCATGAACAAGGCTTCTCAGGCAATCCCAGGACGGTGATCCGATGGTTGCAAGCACAAGGACTGTTTCCTCGCCGGTACGAACTTTGCCAGTTTCAAGAGGATTGGGGAAGGAAAGCCATGCCAGAGACCTCTCACACGACAACAGAATTAGATGGGGAAGCCCATCTTGTTCCCACTTCCCAGGAGGGGAAGACTCTTGCCGAACCTGCGGTCGAACTCCCATCGGCTCGCCAGCTTTCCTATCTCTTCGTCAAAGATCCAGCGCGTTTTGAGAGCCATGACCAGCTGGTTCTTGCTTTCCTCCGCCAAGAAAAAGAACTGGAGCTGGCGTATCAGATGACCCGGCAACTTTTCCAACGGATGAAGAACAGGCAGGGTGACGAGGCCGCCGCCTGGATCAGTATCTGCACCCAATCGGGCATCTCAGAACTGGACGCTTTTGCCCTCGGTATCCAAAAAGAGCTGCCTGCCTTCCTTGCAGCATGCTCTTTGGCTTACAACAACGGGATGGCTGAAGGGTTTGTCAACAAACTCAAACATATTAAGGGTTCGATGTATGGGCGCGAGAGCTTTGAGTTATTACGCCGACGAGTGCTTCTCTTGGCTGCATAACTGAGCACGCAAAGTGATACTGTTGGCGAACCCGCCAGAACAGCCTGCTCAAGGGATGCGCAGAAAGTAGAGAGATCGTGCTTGGATGCAAGCGAGTTTGTGTTCCTTTTTGCCTCTACAATCTCCGCTCAAGGGAATGGAGAGGTCAGTTCGTTGGGACAAGAGCAACAGGCCTCCCTTTGGTCACGTTGGCGATCCA
>DATAYF010000466.1:0-8164 GCA_036272735.1 Ktedonobacteraceae bacterium | reverse complement strand
AAGCCCAGGTGCAAATTTGTGTTCAAGAGGTCTGCAGCGGTCTCACCTACCGTCGTGCATAAGACTTTAATGATCCAGAAGTAGATGGTGACTTCTGGTACTTTATTTAAAATTTGGCGTCCTAGTGTGGCGGCATCGTTTCGTCGCCGATTCTGCAATATCTTCACTAATGGTGATCTCCCTTAAAGGTTCGTTGCTCTTTTTGCATGATACTATCTCCTGTTTTTCCCCTCTTCTTCTATTTTACTCTTCTGTCAAAGCAATATAGCTATATGGGGTACTTCATCGGTCCGTGCAAAAATCTATCTTATCTCGATCCTTTTTAAGAGAGGCATCTCAAAGGCGGCTTTAGCACATCTTCCAGGCTCTGACTCAATGCAAGTTCACTTCATGTGAGTCAGCATCATGCATAAGCATGACAAAAAGAGCCTGCTGTCTCCATAAAATTCATCTTTCTAGAAAAACAGCAGGCTCTTTTTGTTGTTGCGCTAGCGCACATCGAGTTCGCGGTGCAGGTCTTTGATGCGTTGGTTGACCTGCTCAAGCGTTGTGACGCCTAATTCCTCCATGTCCTCTCGCAGTGTTTCAAGACGCTCCAATAGTTCCATGTCATCGTATTCCTCCTCATCAACGTCGGTGTCGTTGCTATCAAACCGAGATATGTCTTTGCTCATCGCTTGTAACCTTCCTGTTATCCTAAAATGATATTTTCCCAATAATATCATACATTGAGGGCGTTTCATAACTTGGAAGCCGGAAATGGAGCGCTATTCTTGACATCCTGGTAAATACTGTGGTACTCTCTATCCTAGATATACTAGGGTAATTACCAGGGTATTAGCCAGCAGAGGAGTACGCGATGCCATCCAGCAAAGACCGCCGCGCGGTCGAAGTCCCTCTCTATATGTACGAACAATTGGCGCAGATTGCTCAGACCGAGGATCGCACCATCACCAGTGTTCTGTACCAACTGCTCTTCACGGCCCTGAGCACCTATCAACCCACCTGGATACCCAGTAAACATCTCAGCCGCTTTAATGGACATGCTCAGCATGTTCTCTCCCTCGCCCACGAGGAGGCACTGTCTTTCCATCACCAGTTTATCGGGACCGAGCACCTGTTAGTCGGTTTGTTGCGCGAACAAGAGGGTCTCGCAGCCCTGGCTCTGGAGAAATTGGGGGTCGCACTTGATCCTGTCCGTGCTGCTGTTGAAAAGAAAATGGGGCGGAGAGACCAACCTGTCCAGGAGGAAATCGACTACGTACCCCGTGCTCGCAAGGTGCTCTCACTTGCGCTGGACGAAGCAGAGCGGCAGGGAAGTGCCTACGTTCGCACCGAGCATATCCTCCTGGGAATGGTGCGCGATGGTGGCGGTGTCGGCGCGGATATTCTCGATACTCTTGGGGTTTTGGGCAAGGTACGCGCTCAAGTTTTCGCGCTTCTCGGCTAGCTCTTCACGAGGCTCTAAAAAGGAGAAAACAGCATGCGTGATCCCAGTGAAATTTGGACTGGCAATGCCAGCAGCTACGATCGGGTGCGTCCGACCCCGCCACTGGCTTTGCTCGATCTGCTGACGCAGTTGATTGGTATACCGCATCCCGCCCTGGTGGTGGATGTGGGTAGCGGGACCGGACTGTCAACCGCGATCTGGGGGGAGCGGGCCGAGCGGGTGATTGGGATCGAACCCAATGCCGATATGCGGAGAGAGGCCACACACAACGTCGAGGACCATCCCTACGCGGCACAGATCGGGTATCGAGAGGGGCTTGCTCATCAGACGGGCCTGCCTGATGGGTGTGCGGATATTGTCACTGCTGCCCAGGCGTTCCATTGGATGGAACCGACGGCGACTCTAGCCGAGATTGCTCGGATTCTGCGACCCGGAGGAGCCTTTGCGGCGTATGACTATGATGCGCCACCAGCAATCCACTGGGAACTTGATCGGCTCGCCCAGGAGGTGAGTATGCGCTTAGTGGAGCTTGTCCGGGAGCGCGGGCTGGCTCAGAGCCTCAAGATCTGGCCGAAGAACAAATCTCTCGACCCCCTGCGCGAGAGCGCTCACTTCCGCTTCACCCGTGAGGTGTTGCTTCATCATATCGAGCAGGGAGACGCAGCACGGTTTCTTGAGATGATGCAGAGCAATGCGCTCAGCCACCAGTTCCAGTTCACCGACCAGGAAACCGGTTTTGATCGCTTAAGCCTCGCTGCGTTCCAACATATCGGGTCCGAGCCAGTCCCCTGGTATTTGAGTTACCGAGTCCGCATCGGGATCAAGTGAGTACTCTGAGGTGAACTCTCCATCAGACCTTTGAGGCCGGTGACCAGGAGCAGGCACGTTGGCTCATCCTCGAAGGGCTTGGCGAGCACTTCGGCTCTATCGACGAAATACGCAACCCGGACGTCGATGATATTCTGCACCACTACATCAGAGCAGGCCATGTTTTCCTCGTTGGCTGCATGGGACGGGAAATCGTTGGCACTGGGGCACTCATTCGGCCCAGTGAGAGGACCAGCGAGATCGTTCGTATCTCGACACGCAAGGACGTTCGCCGACGAGGTATCGGACGGGCGATCATCACCGCTCTCGTGAACATTGCCAGGCTTCGTGGAGATAGACGTATTATCGCCAAGACCAACGCCTCTTGGCACGAGATCATCACTTTCTACAAGGGCTTGGGCTTCGTAGAATATGAGCAGACTGCTCTGGGTGTGAGCCTGGAGCTGCTCGCTACGCCTGAGCCCGAAGTCGAAGCTTGACACTCTTGATGCCCAGCGCAAGCGGGATGCGGCAAACCCATTTCTCGTCTGTGAAGGATATCCTGGCCGGCGAGATCGCGAGCGGTTTATGTACACCTTCCCATGTTGATACCGAAGACTGGGGAGCGGTTTCTCTAGCGTCTTGCTGGTCGCTTTCTCTGTTTTGCGCCAAAAATCGTCGAACATTCG
Source organism: Ktedonobacteraceae bacterium (assembly GCA_036272735.1). Taxonomy (GTDB): domain Bacteria; phylum Chloroflexota; class Ktedonobacteria; order Ktedonobacterales; family Ktedonobacteraceae; genus DATAYF01. The sequence continues at coordinate 5,218 of DATAYF010000466.1, read as the reverse complement.
CGCTATTTACTGATGCTCACTCTCGTCAAAGAGCAAGCGCCAGTCCCATCCCCATGCTATCAGCGTGCGCAAGCCCGGTTGAAGTCGGCTTTACACCTGGATGCACTCACGTTGGTCAGAACATTGCATTTGCTTGCCCTCTGTTATTTCGCCGCTCGAGTGGCTCATCACCGTTGTGCGCCACCATTGCCTGCCGGCCCGGGAGGAGCACCGCGTACCTACAGCGAGGCGAGCTTGTTACTTATTGGATTGTTGCGTACCTTGTGGCGCTTGTCGTATCAAGATATGCACGACTAGTTGAAAAGTTGGCCAACGCTCGCCTTGGCCTGCGGTTTACCGTTGGGCAAAGATGGACAGATGCGCATTCCTGGTAAATCCCAACAGTGGAAACGTCGCCATGCTGCGGGAGCTCCCCTGCATGAGTCCCTTTTCGTGTTCACGGTTCTGCACGCGCTGCGTTCTCGACTCATTGGAGCCTGTGATCTCATCATTGACAGCGCTCCCATCCTCGCCTGGCGTCGCGCTGATCCCGATGCCGCCTATGGTCATGCTCCCGCTCAGCATCCTCGTCCCCTTTTGCGCGGTTTCCGGGTGCATACGCTGATCTGCCGTGGATCAGGCTTGCCACTCTTTTTTCTCCTTTCCCCAGCCAAGGTTCATGATGCTCCCTTTGCCCGACCACTCCTGGCATGGGCCACGCAGTTGTATCAGATCCGCCCGCGATGTGTTCGCTTGGATGCCGCTTATTGGAGCTTGAAGCTCATTGCCTGCATTCATGCCACCTTAGGAGCGGTAGCGGTGATGCCTTGGAATCCCAAACGCCAGAAAAATCGCTCCTGTTTGCCTCCCACCTGGACCAAAGAGGAGTTGGGCAAACGCAGTGGCATCGAGCGCTTTTTTGGACGCGTGTTTCTCTTCTTTCATCTCCAACGTCCTCCTTTATCTGGTTGGTCTGAGATGACCTCACAAGTTGCCTTGACCTCCACGGCTTCCCTCATCGTTGGTCTGGCTGCTCAACAGGCTAGCCGTCCTGATCTCATCCGTTCTCCAAAGCGTGTCTTAGCTCATCTTTGGGAAGGGGATTCGGAGTTATGAAACACCCTCATACATTTATAGTAGAACCACATGAACTGGTGGAGGTTGCCTATTTTGAGCTCATTTCTCGTCCTTTTTTCGAGCTCTTCACCACTTAGTGTGGTTGTACCACATTTATAGTACCTGGGATCTACTCTATATTGATGGGCGTGCATGTGCCCGGGATACATGCACGCCCATCAATATAGAGTAGATTAAACCCGAATTCAGTACAAAAACGACGTATTGGGGTCCTGGTAGCTCCATCCTGCCTGGCTATCATTCCCTTTGTCGGCGAGGGTCGGTTGTCCTTGTGGTTGACCGTTTGCCGCATCAATCGTCACCGTATACAATCCCTCGTTGGGGAGCGCGTGCCCTTGCCAGAGCAGGCGATGGTGTGTCAGAAAGAGAAAATGGTGGCTATCGGCTGCCCAGATAGAATTGTTGACCGGTTGCAGGAGCGTGCTGGTGGTTGCTGCTGGGCTGGTGTTGGTGGTATTGGTGGTATTGACGTTACCCTGCGTGGTAAGCAGGGTTGTGTGTTGCCGGGTTGCAACCTGGATAAGTACGAGCTTCTGTGGGCCATCGAGCAGAAGCCGCTGGCTATCGGGCGACCAGTACGGTACGCTGTTTGCTTCGTTCTCGACGGTGAATGCAGAATGGGTCTTGATATTTGTGATAGTATAAGTTGTATTTGTGGTGTAGAGCACACTATTGCCATCCGGTGACCAGGCAAATTGGCTGCACGAGCAGGTCGCAATAGGAGTGGTCTGGCCGCCGGGAGTGCTCAGGATAAGCTGTACGCGTGATGCATGCGTGTTGCTTGACGGAGCGGGCAGCGCGTATAGCAAGAGGCCGTTTTGATGCGCAGGTTGCCAGAGGACGCGTTCCAGTGTAGCGGGCAATGGGTGTCCTGCAAGCGGCTTTTGCTGAATAGTGTGTAGCTGGGTGCCCGCTAGCGTGGTAGTAAACAGCCCTTGTGGCGAATTGCCGACTGCTTCATCGTTGCTGGTATGATAAGACATTGAAGGAATAGAATAGCTATTGGGCAGCGATTTAATGGCGATGCCGCCGGGCTGGTCGTTTTGCGAAACCCACCAGTGAGCATCTAGCGGTGGGGTGGATGTGGCAAGGGGAGTCTGACGATAGAGCAGGCGCGAACCCGCTGGGTTCCACAGCGGGGCACCATAGCTGATCGTAGGACTGGAGAATGCAATGGTAATAGGGCTACCGCCATCGACGCCGATGGTATTCAGGGTGCTGGGCGCATCGCCAAGCTGGCCTGTGACAGCGTTGGCGGCCACGAGATGACTGGCAGCGGTTTTGGCAAAGTCGGGATCGAGTTGCCGAAATGCCAACAGGTGATGGTCGGGTGACCACGCGTAGCTAATCACTGGTGTCCCCTGGGCCACCACTTCAAAGGCGTTTGCACCGTCGGGATCGCTCGTCCAGAGGTGTCCGGAGCGCAAAAAGGCGATGACATTGCTGCCAAGGTGCCCTGGGCTGCATGCCGTGAGGAGACTACTAGCGAGCATGAAAGAAAGCAGCAATACGGCTACACATCGATGTTTCATACGTTGGAGTATAGCCCTATGGAGCGGCCAGGGTCAAGGGTGTGAAGAATATGAACCGTTTCGAGCAGTTACTTTTTCTGGGCTCTAGCGATAGGCGAATATGGAAACGCTATATCCTGGATGCACTTTTAGCTTTCGGCGGGGCTCTGGTGGTTACCATCATCATCTATGGATTCAAGCTGTACCCAAAAATCCCCAATATTTCTTTTTTGTATTTACTGGTGGTGCTGAGTCTGGCAAGCACGAGAGGATTGTATTCTGCCATCATTGCTTCGCTTATCGCTTTCCTATCGTTTGACTATTTTCTGGTGAATCCGCTCTATACGTTCTCGATTGGTAAGCTTGATGAGTGGTTGGCACTGTTCATTTTCCTGGTGACCGCGATTATTACTGGTCAGCTCGCCTCCGCGTTAAGGAAGCGTGCCGAGCAGGCCACGCAGCAGGAGCGTGAGACACGCGCCCTCTACGAATTGGTCACCACAACAACCAATGTGGAAGGGTTGGAACGTCAGCTAGAAACGGTTGCACGTGCGATCGTCGATGTTTTCTCATCGGTAGGGGTGCGCGATTGTGCTATTCTTTTGCCGGATGAGCGTGAGCAGCTAAAATTATACGCCGATGCTTGCTTGCCCTTAGCAGAAGTCCAGCTCTCGTCGGATGAAGAGAAAACGGCCGATATGGTCATGGCCGAAGGGCAAATTGTTGACCTGTATGCTGACGCGGTGTTGCCCTCGACCGAATGGGGCACGGCGTATCATGTGCGCCGTATCGTCGCGGGTAATCAGCGTGAGGGCCATTTTTATGTACGTATCCTGCCGTTACAACTGGGCCAGAAGACGGTAGGGGTGGCGCGTTTGATCATTGAAAGTGGCTCGCATCATATGAATATGGAGCACAATCTAGCGGTAGAAAAAGAGCGACATAACCCGCAAACAGCCTTTTTCTGGGCATTTCTCGATCAGGCTGCCTCCTTAATCGAGCGCGCGCGTTTACGGCGAGAGGGTTTGCAGGTTGAGCTTTTGCGGCGCACCGACGAGCTACGTTCGGCGTTGCTCTCCTCGGTCTCGCATGATTTTCGTACTCCGCTCTCTTCTATTAAGGCGGCGGGGAGTAGTCTATTGCAGGAGGATGTGCAGTGGAATGAAGAGGAACGCAGAAGTTTCGCGCAGGCCATCGTCAAGGAGACTGATCGTTTAAATCGCCTGGTGGGAAACTTGCTTGATATGTCGCGCATTGAAGGAGGGGCATTGAAGCCGGAGAAAGAGTGGTATCCTCTTGACGAGTTGATTCATGATGTACTGGGCCGTGCACAGGCCCTTTTGCATGATCGCCAGGTACATATTGACCTTCCCGAAGACCTTCCTCCGGTCGAAATTGATTACTTACAAATGGATCAAGTGTTAACCAATCTCATCGAGAATGCTATACGCTACACGCCAGTGGCCTCGCCAATTGACATAAGTGCAGAAGTGCAAGGGGCTAACATACTGGTAAGTATTGCTGATCGTGGACCGGGCATTCCACCAGGCGATTTGGAGCGTATATTTGACAAATTTTATCGCGTATTGGGGACAAGGCGTAAGGGGACGAGTGCGATGGGCACAGGTTTGGGCTTAGCGGTGTGCCGTGGCCTGGTGGAGGCACATGGAGGTCGCATCTGGGCCAGGAACCGTCAAGGCGGAGGAGCCATTTTTCAGTTCACGTTGCCGTTAGGAAAGGCAGGAGTAGAAGGTTATGAGTAAAAGTGGTGCTCGGATTCTGGTTGTGGATGACGAGGTGGAGATTATGCGCGCGCTCCAACGCAGTTTGACGGCGCATGGTTTCGAGGTGTTTACGGCCGCCAGTGGCGAAGAAGCACTTGACGCCATTATCCAGCATCGTCCTGATTTGATGGTGCTGGACCTGGGCTTGCCTGGCATCAGCGGTTTGGAGGTGTGCAAGCAGGTCCGTGAACAATCGAATCTGCCGATCATTGTGTTATCGGTAAAAGATACCGAACGTGATAAAGTGTTGTCGCTCGACCTTGGCGCGGATGATTATGTATCGAAGCCCTTTGGCATGAATGAAGTGCTGGCACGCGTGCGTGTGGCTTTGCGCCATACCGCCCAGGTGCAGGTGGGAACGGAGCCAGTCTTTACCTCCGGGCCACTACGTGTAGATTTTGCCCAACGTTCGGTACAGGTGGACAGCAAAGATGTGAAATTGACTCCAACCGAGTACGATCTGCTGAAAGCCCTCATCAAAAGTAGTGGCAAAATTATGACGCGTCAGATGTTGCTTGCCCAGGTATGGGGCACCGGTTATGGCACGGAGGCGCATTATCTGCATGTCTACATTGGACAATTGCGCCGAAAAATAGAGCCAGATCCTGCACATCCACGCTTTATCCTGACCATCTCTGGCGTCGGCTACCGTTTTAATAGCGAAAGCGAAGAGTAGTCATAGTAAGAGAGAGAATATATTGATGAATATGATCGGCGTTGCAACGCCGATCATATTCATCAATATATTCTCTCTCTTACCCATTACGTTTGCCAGCGCTTCAGCAGGTGGGCGACTTTGCCATCGGG
>DATAYF010000465.1:0-13625 GCA_036272735.1 Ktedonobacteraceae bacterium | reverse complement strand
CGCGAACTCCGCTCATCCATTTGAGAATCCCAGTGTAATCACGAATATGATCGAGATGTTGGCGATCTTCGCGATTCCCGCTGGCCTGACCTATCTGTTTGGATCAATGGCTGGCAATACAAAGCAGGGCTGGGCCATCTGGGCAGCAATGGGCATCCTGTTCTTGATTGGCGTGTTTATCATTCTGCCTTCTGAGCAGGCAGGCAATCCGCTGCTGACGCACGCGGGCGCAAATCAGGCGGTCACAGCTTACCAGGCAGGCGGAAATATGGAGGGGAAAGAGACTCGCTTTGGTATCACGCAGACGTCGCTCTTTGCGACCATTACAACGGATGCCTCTTGTGGTGCTGTCAATGGTTTCATCGATAGTTTCACCCCACTTGCTGGTATGGTGCCGATGGCAAACATTGCGCTGGGCGAGATCATTTTCGGCGGTGTTGGTTCTGGTCTCTATGGCATGCTCATCTTCGCGATCCTCGCTGTCTTTATCGCTGGATTGATGGTAGGGCGCACGCCGGAATACCTGGGCAAGAAGATCGAGCAAAAGGAGATGAAGATGGCGGCGCTCGCTATTCTCATTCTGCCAGCGTCTATTCTTGGTTTTACCGCTGTGGCAAGCGTTTTGCCAGTCGGGACCAGTTCAATCTTAAATGCGGGGCCACATGGTCTCTCAGAAATGCTCTATGCTTTTACCTCCTCGACGGGAAATAACGGATCAGCGTTTGCTGGCCTGAGCGGAAATACGCCATTCTACAACTGGACCCTGGCCTTCGCGATGTTGATTGGACGCTTCGCCTTTGTTATTCCAGTCATGGCGCTGGCGGGTTCGCTGGTCCACAAACGCGTGGTGCCCGTGGGTGCTGGTACATTCCCTACCACGGGGCCATTGTTTGTGGCTTTGCTGATTGGCGTGATCCTGATTGTAGGAGCATTGACCTACTTTCCTGCCTACTCGCTGGGCCCGATTGTTGAACATTTGCTGATGCTAGGCGGAAAGGCGTTTTAGGATGAATATACAGATGGCGCAAAAACAGCATGAAGAGCAAAGACAGCAACCAAAGAACTCTCGCAAAGGGCGTGATTCCGTCTTTCATGGTGCAATTTTACAGCGTGCACTTATCGACGCACTGAAGAAGCTCGATCCACGTTGGCAGTTAAAAAATCCGGTGATGTTTGTCGTCGAAGTTGGCAGTGTAATCACGACGATTGAGATGGTACGGTTGTTTGTCTCGGGTCCGACGACGGAAGCACTGTTTGTGCTGGCGGTAACGCTCTGGTTGTGGTTTACGGTCATTTTCGCGAACTTTGCGGAAGCGATGGCGGAGGGGCGCGGCAAAGCGCAAGCCGATACGCTGCGTAAGACGCGTACGACCACGTTGGCAAAACACCTGGCAGGTGCCGAGCGTACGAGCAAGGTTACAGAGATTCCAGCGCCCGATCTACGCAAAGGTGATTACGTGCTGGTCGAGGCTGGTGATGTTATTCCCGGCGATGGTGACGTGGTGGCTGGTGTGGCTTCCATCGACGAGTCGGCAATTACTGGTGAGTCTGCGCCGGTCATTCGTGAGAGCGGCGGTGATCGTAGCGCCGTTACGGGTGGAACTCATGTACTCTCGGATTGGATTGTGGTACAAATTAGCGCCAATCCGGGCGAGACTTTTCTGGATCGGATGATTGCACTTGTGGAGGGTGCTGCACGCCAGAAGACACCGAACGAGATTGCCTTGAACATTTTGCTGGCGAGCTTGACGATCATCTTCTTGTTGGCAGTGGTCACGTTGGAGCCGTTTGCCATTTACTCTGGCAGTCCTGTATCGATCACGACGTTGATTGCGCTACTGGTTTGCCTTATTCCGACGACGATTGGTGGCCTGCTCTCCGCCATTGGTATCGCCGGTATGGACCGCATGGTGCAGCGCAATGTGCTGGCGATGAGTGGTCGCGCTGTGGAGGCGGCTGGCGATGTTGATGTCCTGCTGCTCGATAAAACGGGCACGATCACGTTGGGCAATCGCATGGCAACTCGCTTTGTTCCATTGCCGGATGTCGACGAGCAAGACCTGGCCCGCGCGGCTTTGCTATCGAGCCTGGCTGATGAGACTCCCGAGGGACGTTCAATCGTGGTACTGGCAAAAGAGCATTATGGGTTGGCGGAAGCGGAACAGTCTGCTAGCACGGCCTTTATCCCCTTTTCTGCGCAGACGCGCATGAGCGGCGTTGATCTTAATGGTGATGGCAGCGTGACCTCTATTCGTAAAGGGGCTGCTGATTCAGTAGCGGCTTATGTGGCTGAGGCTGGCGGTGAGGCTGGCGGTACGAAGAGCGAGGAACTTGAGTCGCTGGTGAACGAAATTGCCCGTGTTGGCAGTACGCCGTTGGTTGTAGCTGAGGTACTGAATAGCGGTGATGGGAGCCAGAAAAGAGCGCGCCTGCTGGGAGTCATCGAACTGAAAGATATCGTCAAAAGTGGGATGCGCGAGCGCTTCGACCAGTTGCGGCGCATGGGCATTCGTACCATTATGATTACCGGTGATAATCCACTGACGGCGGGCGCTATTGCCAAAGAAGCCGGTGTGGATGATTTTCTGGCACAGGCCACGCCGGAAACCAAGCTTAAATTGATCAAAGAGCAGCAGGCCGGTGGTCGCCTGATAGCGATGACGGGCGATGGCACCAACGACGCTCCGGCTCTCGCGCAGTCAGATGTTGGCGTGGCGATGAACACGGGCACGCAGGCGGCGAAAGAAGCCGCGAACATGGTGGACCTGGACTCGAATCCGACGAAGTTGATTGAAATTGTGGCCGTTGGCAAACAATTACTGATGACGCGTGGCGCTTTGACGACCTTTAGTATCTCCAACGATGTGGCAAAATACTTCGCCATTATTCCGGCCATGTTCTCAGTCGCGTATCCGCCACTCAACGCGCTGAACATCATGCGCCTGGCGACGCCACATAGCGCGGTCTTATCGGCGGTAATCTTCAACGCGCTGATTATTGTGGCCCTGATTCCATTAGCGCTCAAAGGCGTAAAGTATCGGCCGCTCGGGGCTGGTCCACTGCTGCGCCGCAATCTGGTGGTCTACGGCCTGGGTGGATTGATCGTGCCATTTATTGGTATTAAGTTGATTGACCTGCTACTGGTCGTTCTGCACCTGGCATAATAGAGGAAATAAGATGATGCGTGCTACTATGAGATATATTCGACCGGCAATTGTATTAATGCTGCTTTTGACGATTGCTACCGGTCTCATTTATCCGGGCATCGTTACCGGCCTGGCGCAGTTGATCTTTCCGGCCCAGGCGAACGGCAGCCTGGTAACGGAGCATGGGCAAGTGATTGGGTCGCGCCTGATTGGGCAGTACTGGACCTCTGCTCGCTACTTCCACGGGCGTCCGTCGGCAACGCTGGCGAACGACGGGAGCAAGCCGCAGCCGTACAACGCGGAGAACTCCGGTGCCTCTAATCTCGGTCCGACCAGTGCAACGCTACAAAAGACGGTGCAGCAACGGGTGCAGGCGCTTCAGAAGGAGAATCCTGGCGTGCCTGTGCCGGTGGACCTGGTCACCGCCTCTGGTTCTGGCCTGGACCCTGACGTTTCGGTGGCGGGGGCGCTTTTCCAGGTACCACGGATTGCACGTGAACGTGGTATCAGTCAGGACGCAGCTCACCAACTTGTGATGAGCCATGTGCAAGGTCGTTTTCTGGGTATCCTGGGTGAGGCCCATGTAAATGTACTGGATCTTAACCTTGCGCTTGACGGAATGAAATAGGGTATAACGATGGATTCGCAACGACCTGACGAGCATCAATGGGACAAGGAGCGGCCAAAGCCTGAAGATTTGCTGGAGCGCTACCATTTGCGCGCTGCTGATGGAGAGGACGACGATGCCTCTACGTCAGCAGATGCACAGCCTACAAAGCAGCGTGGGCGCTTACGTGTCTACCTGGGGGCAGCGGCTGGCGTAGGGAAGACGTACGCCATGCTGAACGAAGGGCGCAGGCGCAAAGAGCGGGGCACGGATGTGGTGGTTGGGTACGTTGAAACGCATAAACGAGTGCAGACGCAGGCCCAACTTGGGGATTTAGAGGTACTGCCGCGCAAGAAAGTTGATTACCGGGGTGTGGTGTTAGAGGAGATGGATACAGAGGCGGTGATTGCACGGCATCCAGCGGTGGTGTTGGTCGATGAACTGGCGCATACCAACGTGGCTGGTTCGCAACATGCCAAGCGCTACCAGGACGTGTTGGCAATCCTTGACGCAGGCATTCATGTCATCACCACATTAAATGTGCAGCATCTTGAGAGCCTCAACGATCTGGTGAAAAGTATTACTGGCATTCAGGTGCGCGAGACCTTGCCTGATCGTATTCTGGACCAGGCGGACGAGGTTGAGCTGATCGATATTGCACCCTCGGCCCTGCGGCAGCGTATGCGGCACGGCAATGTTTATGCGCAGGAGCGTGTTGGCCCGGCGTTGGATAGCTTCTTTCGTGAAGGCAATTTGACGGCGCTGCGTGAGCTGGCTTTGCGATTGACGGCGGACAAGACAGAGTCACAACTGCAACAATACATGACGGAGCATAAGATTGCTGAGCAGTGGTCTACCACGGAGCGTGTACTCGTCGGTTTCGATCATCGTCCACAGAGTCGCAGAGTTATTCGCGATGCCTGGCGTTTAGCGCACGGGTTACATGCCGACCTGATAGCCCTGTATGTCGAACCTGAGGGCTATCCTGCCCTTTTGCGGCGCGTCAATGCAATGTTGCGTGATGGTCCGCGGGTGCGTGCTCGCCGTCAAGACGAACTGAAGCGGTTGGAGGAACATATCACCTTAGCTGAAGACCTTGGCGCAGAGGTGGTGCGTAGAAAGAGTCCCGATATCGCCCGTGCCCTGGCCGAAGTGGCCCGGCAGCAACATATCACGCAAATTGTGCTGGGGCAGCCAGCGCACACCCAATGGGAAGTGCTATTATTTGGTTCGGTGACCAATCGCTTGCTGCGTCTGATTACTGGTGTAGATGTGCACCTGGTGCCGTGGCAGCGCGAAAGGAAGCGGAATGGGTAAAGGGAGAGGTATGCGTACTCATATGAGTCGAAGCAGGCAGGCGGCATATCCTGAAATAGTCAATTCATGCTGTATGAAGTATTAGTAAAGCGAGAAAGAACAAAGTGCATGAGACGTTTATTGCTTCCCTTCACCTATGGTATAGATACCCTGGCTATCGAACAAGCCCTCTGGTTTGCTAAAGAGAGTCGCGCCACGCTCGTCGTGTTTTCCCTAATAGTGATGAGGGAAAAACAGTCGCGCAATAACGTTCGTGCTGAATATATCCAACAGTCGAAAGATTTCCTGGTATATGTAAGTACGAGGGCGAGGCGTGCAGGGGTGGCAGTCGAGCCAATCGAATTATATGCACGCAATAGCTTACAAAGTATCCGTGCCCTGGCAGGTGAGATGGAGTGTGCAGCCATTCTGCTGTTCGAGTGCAAAGGAAAAGGTGTCTTGCTCGATAGTGTAACGGTCAAGCACTTATTTCTGCATGCGGATATACCGCTGATTCTCACCTGCTTGCCTGCCAGGTCCGTAAGATGGCCGTTGCCTTCCTGGTTAAGCCGGGTGCTTGCGCGACCCAGAATGGCGGTGTGCGAAACTGTGCAGGTGCACAATTTTTCCTCGCCCTGTTGATGTGAGTATATGCACCACCTCTGTATTTTTAAAGTAAAGCTGGCGAATGGATGAGGTGATGGCCTAGCTAGACCATCGCCTCATCCATTCGCCAGCTTTATTTACTGCTGCATGCCGCGTTTGCGCAAGTGTTGTGGAATATCGGTCACCACGATACCTGGGCGTGCTAACAGCGCCGTTTTCAGGTGGAAAGCTGTCTGGTTATGCAATGGGAATTCCCACCAATGCTCGACGACAAACTCGGGCAAGATTACCGTGAGCGTATCTTCTGGATGCAGTTCGTTGATGGCATCGATGTAAGCCAGCAGTGGTCGCGAGAGTGCGCGAAATGGCGAATCAATTACGACGAGCTGTGACTCCTCGTCCATGGTGATATGTTCGCGCAGATGATTCCACTGCGTGTGTACATGCTCGGCGTCTTGTGGATCAATCGCGACATGAGCGGCGATTACCCTGTGAGAGAACGAGCGAGCGTAAGCCAGGCTCTGGATGGCAGCGCGATCAAAACCGGCGATGGGCACGATAAAACGGTTCGTGATATGTGCCTGGTGCGTGGGCAGGTTTGGGGCCTGTGTATGATAGGACAGGTTAGTTACTACGATCTCAGGGCGCAAGAAGAGGGCAATTTTCAAGCGGAACATGGTGGGATTGTGGAGAATGCGCCCGATCAGCGAAGGCTCGCCCGCTTCTGGCAGGACCACGGTAATGGTCTCGGCGGGGTGGTGCAGCTTCGTGGTATCGATATACGCGAGCAGCGTTTTGAGAAGCGGCTCGTGTCCTGGCTCGATAATCTCTAGCTGCGTCTGATCGCGTGCTGCGAAGTGTTCCTGCCACTGATTCCAGGCTGTGCGTAATGTGTTGGCACGTTCGGGTTGGTTCGAGATATGTACGGCCACGACCTGTGAGGTCAACGAACGTGCATACGTCACGGCCTGTTTGGCGGCTTCGTTACATGTAGCTATCGGCACGATCAAGCGCTGCTGAATTTGCTGTGGTGAGTAGGGAATCTCGGTCGTGCGCTCGTGTTCGACTTTCATATAGTGATGGTGGATAGCCAGGAAGGTGAGCACCATAATTGGAATCAGCGCGACCACGATCCAGGCACCGCTCAAAAATTTGGTACTGGCAATGGTAACGGCGACCATCAATGTGGTTACCGCGCCGAGGCCGTTGATGAGCATACTCCGCAGCCAGCCTGGATGCGCACTGCGCAAACGCCACCAGTGGCGCACCATGCCGCTTTGCGAGAGAGTAAAGGAGATAAAGACGCCGACTGCGTAGAGGCTAATCAAATCGGTCGTGTTGCCTTTAAAAGCGATGACCAGGATGTTCGAGAGAATTGCCAGGAAAATGATGCCGGTAGTGAAGGCAAGACGATCACCACGGAAGGCGAATTGATGCGGTAAGAAATGATCCCGTGCCAGCAGCGAAGAGAGGCGTGGGAAGTCCGAATAACTGGTATTGGCTGCCAGGACAAGAATAATCAGTGTCGCGAACTGGAATACCGGGTACATGAACAAGAGCGGGCCGTTAAAGACGGTATGCGCAATCTGACCAATAACTGTCGGGTTGCTGGCGGCGTTAGCCTCGACGCCATACGTCAAGCCCAATAGACCGATGCCGATAAAGAGCGTGCCAAGGATGACGGCCATCCAGGTCAGAGTCATCGCGGCGTTACGTGGTTCGGGTTTCTTGAAGGCTGGGACGCCGTTCGAGATGGCTTCTGTACCGGTCATGGCCGAACAGCCGGAGGCGAAGGCTTTCAAAATCAGGAATAATGTGAGTGGTTCTGATGCCTTGATATACGGGAATGCACCAATCAATGGCTGGTGGCCGATGACAAATGCTTTGATAATGCCAACCAGAATGAGCAGCAGCGCGCTAAAGATGAAGATGTAGGTTGGAATGGCGAAAATGCTGCCTGACTCACGTACGCCTCGTAAATTGACCATGGTGATGACAATGATCAAGACAACGTTGATTAAGACGATGAGTGATATCGATTGCAGGTTAAACAGGGTCGCCAGCGCGGCCACGCCTGATGAGACGCTCACGGCCACCGTCAGGACGTAGTCAACCATCAGTGATGCAGCGGCAATCAGCCCTGGTACCGTGCCCAGGTTATCTTTGGCGACAATATAGGAGCCGCCGCCGTTCGGATAGGCCGGAATAGTCTGGCGATAGGAAAGTGCAACAATAAAGAGTAGGGCAACAATTGCCATACTAATGAAAATGGTATAGCGCAAATTCCCTGAACCCGCTGCTGCGAGCACGAGGAGGATCGCTTCGGTGGCGTAGGCGACGGAAGAGATTGCATCTGAAGAAAGGACCGCGAGTGCCTTGAACTTGGTGAGGCGTTCTTGTTCCGCCTGAGCCGTGGCGATAGGGGCACCGATCACCGTACGCTTCAGCGTGAAGAGAAAGCGCTCGGCTGGGGTGCGTGGCTCCTGTACTGCTTCTGTTGCCTCAAGCCGCCCGGCATCCAGGCGTCGGAAAGCCTGGCGCGACGGCAGCACAATACGCACTCGCTCGTTGCCAGGTTTGCTGCCCTTACATACTTCTGCATGCACCAGGTAGGTAGGATCGTCTGCATTCATGACGGTGGGGGTGTTGGGTGGGCTGCTCGTGGGCGTTCTACGTGAGTCGTCGTGGTTCTCTTCGGCCATTATTCGTAAGTCCCTTTCCTGTCTGGCGCGTGCGCCCATGTGTTTTCCTTGCTATCATAGATGACGAAGGCTCAATAAAGGCTCAAGAGAAGGATGCAAATTCTCAAAATTTGCTCAGTATTTCCATCATTCGTGGTGTCTGTGAGAAGTGTGGTAGAACCACATGAACTGGTGGAGGTTGCCTATTTTGAGCTCATTTCTCGTCCTTTTTTCGAGCTCTTCACCACTAAAAGCCTCTCCAAATAACCTGCTACAAGGCCCATTTCCAATGTCAGTGATACCAGGGGCAATGTAGAGGTAGCTCTCAGATAACCGCTATTTTAGGGGTCAGCGTATCTAAAGGTGAAATCTGTACGGTAAGGATTCTGCGACAAGCGTTCTGCGACAAGCGTTCTGCGACGAGGTTGACATTGAGCGTACAGCTTTCCAGCTTGCAGCCTTCATCGAGGTCCTTAGCGTACAGAAAACAGAAAATGATGCGATGACCCCAATTACAGTTTCATCTATTAGCAAAGGAAATCCTCATGCAGAGCATTCAATATCACCGTTACGGCGGCCCAGAGGAAATGGGCCTGGAGGAGGTTGAGATCCCCAAACCCGGGCGAGGTCAGGTTCGCGTGCGGGTCAGGGCCGCGGCAACCAACCCGGCGGATTGGGGCATTCGCGCGGGTAATCTGAGGTTGGTTTCCGGGTCTCGGTTTCCGCGCGGCCTGGGCCATGATTTCGCCGGCGTTGTCGACGCCATCGGCCCGGAGGTGGCCCGACTCAAGGTCGGCGACGAGGTATTCGGCATCGAGGGCATTCGCGAAGCCGGCGCATTCGCCGAATATCTCGTCATCGCGGAGAAAAGCGCCTTCCGCAAGCCGCCGTCCCTCTCGTTCGAGCTGGCCGCGGCATTACCCATGGCCAGCGTGACGGCCTGGTCCGCGGTAGTCGACAGGGCGAAGCTGCGAGCCGGCCAATCGGTCTTCATCACCGGATGTCTCGGCGGCGTGGGACGCGCGGCGGTGCAGATCGCTCGCATGCGCGACGCCGAGGTCGCTGGCAGTTGTAGCGCGTCCGTGCGCGAGGAAGCGTTGGCGCTGGGCGTGCGCGAGGTCGCCGACTACCGCGCCTTCGACATCGCTGCCTATGAGCACCGCTTCGACGTGGTCTTCGATACGGCCGGCGCGCTGTCGCTGAGCCAGTGCAGCGCGATGCTCAAACGCGGCGGCGTCGCGGTGCACGTCGTCTTCGCGCCAAGCAAGCTGATTGCCTGCCTGTTCTCGCCGCGGCATAAACTGGCATCCGGCAATCCAACACAGCAACGTATGGCAGGCATCACCGAGGCGGCCGAGCAAGGCAAGCTCGTCCCAAAGATCGGCCGCACCGTGCCGCTGTCTGAAGCGATCCCGGCGCTCACCGAGCTTGAAACGGCCGGCACGCCCAAGGGAAAACTGGTGATCGTTTTCGCGCCGTAGACCCACCACAGAGCGCCCGCAGGGGCTGTGTCTGGATGCCGGCTATGACTACGATGAGGTCTACGGGATTTTGCTGGAGTCTGGCTTTACTGCCCATGTGCGCCCGCGTGGAGAAGCGGCCAGGGCGATCAAGCGAGAAGCAGGCTTCAAAGCGCGGAGGTGGGTCGTCGAACGGGCGCATTCGTGGATGAATCGCTTTCGCTGCCTGCTCATTCGCTGGGACAAGAAGCCACAGAACTGTTTGGCGTTTCTGCATTTCGCCTGTGCTCTGATTGCGTTCCGGGCCGCTGGGTTATTCGGATAAGCACTTAGTGTGGTTGTACCAGAAGTGTGGGAATGGATGGCATATTTAAATCTTCTATGTTATACTCTCTGTGGCATGAAAGCGCATGTTATGCATCAATTAAGTATATTGTTAAATGTAGGTTAAGTATTGTTAAATCCGGGATGCGAAAACCGCGTCTTAGGAAAGGAACATGTCACATGAAAGGATTTCGGGGACAAAACCTGCTCGTACGTGTGCTCATCGTTGCGCTGCTCGTTGGTGTGGGTGCGTATGCGTTCACGCAGGTCCGCACCTTTGCGCATGCTACGGCAGCGAGTAAAAGTGCTACAACGGGTTGCCAGTTAAATGCGCCGCAGGGCAAAGTGAAGCATGTTATTTATTTGCAGTTCGATAACGTGCACCTCTCGCGCGATAATGCTAATGTCCCTTCGGACCTTGAGCAGATGCCCAATTTACTCAACTTTATGAAGCACAATGGCGTGATGATGTCCAATAACCACACGCCGCTGATCGCGCATACCGCGACTGATTTTCTGACGAGCTTGACTGGCGTTTACCCTGATCGCAACGGTATGGCGGAAAGCAATAGCTATGGCTATTACAAGCCTGATGGCAGCACCGGATTCGCGAGTTCTTTTGCCTATTGGACCGCGCCATTATTTGATAAGTATACAAACCCGCCGACCGATACGACGTATAATCTGCTGACGGCGCAGGGTAAAAATGCACCGGCTCCGTGGGTGCCGTATACTCGTGCCGGTTGTAACTTTGGGACCGTTGGTATGGCGAACACCGCTTTGGAGAATACCGGCATCGATATTCCCACCGTGTTCGGGGCCAATTCTGCTGAGGCTGCTGAGGCCAAGGCCAATCCCTCGCTGGCACAAACCGATTACGTCGGCATTGCTGTACACTGTGCCCAGGGCAGTAGCGTGTGTGCCACCGCTAATAACGGGAAAACTGATGCATTGCCTGATGAGCCGGGTGGCTACCACAATTTCCAGGCACTCTATGGACATAAATACGTCGCGCCGCAGATCAGTCCCAATGGTCCGTTGAAAGATCTGAATGGGAATGTTATTCAGGATTACAAAGGCAATCCTGGTTTCCCCGGCTTTGGCGGCCTGACTGCCTCGACCTCGTTGGCATACGTGGCTGCTATGCAGGAGCACAATGTTCCGATTACCTACGCGTACATGTCGGATGCTCATGATAATCCGAATGGAAATGCCTATGGTCCTGGTGAAGCGGGCTATGTTGCTCGCTTGAAATCCTACGACCAGGCATTCGGAACGTTTTTCACGCGCCTGACCAAAGACGGCATCAATGCCAGCAATACGCTGTTTGTAGTGACCGCCGACGAGGGCGATCATTTCATCGGCGGTGCGCCTAGCCCTGCTAACTGTAATGGCGTGACGCTGCCGTGTAACTACAGCCAGATCGGTGAATTAACCACCAACCTGACCGGATTGCTGGCGACGCAGAAAGGCATCAAAACACCGTTCGACCTGCATTATGACTCGGCCCCGATGGCCTACCTTACCGGCAATCCTGCGCGTGACGCGGCGGTAACGCGCCAGTTCGAGCAGGCGGTGGCGAGCTTGACGGAAAAGAGTCCGTTGAATGGGAAGACGCAAAAGTTGGCGAACTACCTGGCGGACCCGGTTGAGCTGAAGCTGTTGCATATGGTGACCGCCGATCCAGCGCGTACGCCAACCTTCACCCTGTTTGCCAATCCTGATTATTATGTACAAACGGGGGCGGCTGACTGCACGCAGGCGTGTATCTACGAAGATCCCGGGTACGCCTGGAATCATGGTGATATCTCGCCTGATATCAATCGTACCTGGCTGGCATTTGCGGGACCGGGTGTGAAGCAGCTTGGTGTGGATAATACGACCTGGGCCGATCATACCGATACGCGTCCAACCATGATGGCGTTGTTGGGCCTGAAGGACGACTACGCGCATGATGGTCGTGTGCTGTTCGAGGTTATGCAGAACAATGCACTGCCGCCCGCAGTCAGAGACCACCTCAGTTTTTACATTCACCTGGCGCAAGTGTATAAGCAGCTTAATGCGCCGGTTGGTGCTCTAAGCATGGTCACATGGCGGATATCGACGCGGGCGCTTGCCAGCCATAGCGCCGGTGATCGCACCTACAATCAGCTTGAGAACCAGCTACAGCTCATCACTGAGCAGCGTAACGGCGTGACCAGCCAGATGATTGCTGCGTTGGAAAGTGCCGAGTTCGGCCATGCGAACCCATCGACGCGATCCCAACAGAGCATGCTTACGCAGGCGAATGCGCTACAAGATCGTGTGGTAAAGATGGCTGCTGCGCAGCAGTAACCGCAGTGGGTGTGAACGTAGGACGCTAACCACCGTAAATAGCGAGAGGGGCATTCCTTGGGATGCTCCTCTCTTTTTGCTCTTGCGTTTTCTTGTTTCAGGCTATAAAATCAAGTATGGTTCCACTCAAGTTGATTGCAAGAGGATCATCTGTGATCCATGACAGCCCTCATCTGAAAGACGCAAAGCCAATCGAAGTTATCCGGATATGCACATCAGTCATATCTTCTCTTTGGTACGCGCTTCAGCGATCATTCGCCTGGAATGGTCTGGTCTAGTAGAATCTCGACATTACAAGGGCTGAAGTTCGTAGAGCAAGATGTATTCCTAAGAAAGGTAGTATACGACTGCATGGCTATAACTACTCGACCACGCACGATTGGTGAATTGCGTGAAAGTGGATATAGGGTTCTCTCCGTCAAGGAAGAAATTCGTAAAAATCTCATTCAAAAAATTCGCGATGATGAAGAGCTGTTCCCCGGCATTGTGGGCTACGAGGATACTGTAATTCCTCAGGTCGAAAATGCCATCCTCTCTGGGCAGGATATCATCTTCCTGGGTGAACGTGGTCAAGCGAAAACGCGTATGGCGCGTAGCCTGGCGAATTTGTTAGACGAGGTGGTACCGGTCATCGCTGGTTGCGAAATTAATGATGATCCGTTTGAGCCAATTTGTAAGGCTTGTCGCGATAAGATCGAAGAGTCAGGCGACCAGGTTGAAATCGACTGGTTGCCACGTGAGCGGCGCTATGGTGAAAAGTTGGCGACGCCAGATATTACCATTTCTGATTTAATCGGCGAGGTTGATCCGGTACGCGTGGCGGAGGGCCGTTATCTTTCCGATGAACTGACCATCCATTATGGCATGATTCCGCGTACGAACCGTGGTATCTTCTGTATCAACGAACTGCCAGACCTGGCCGAGCGCATTCAGGTTGGTCTGTTGAATATTATGGAAGAGCGCGACGTGCAGATTCGGGGCTATAAAATTCGCCTGCCCATCGATGTATATGTCGTTGCCAGTGCTAACCCGGAGGATTATACCAACCGAGGCCGCATCATTACGCCGCTGAAGGACCGGGTTGGTTCGGAAATTCGCACGCACTATCCGTACACCGTTGAGCACGAAATTCAGATTATGGAGAGCGAGAGCAACCACTTTACCACCGAGG
>DATAYF010000464.1:0-2985 GCA_036272735.1 Ktedonobacteraceae bacterium | reverse complement strand
CCTTTCCAGGTACCCAACGAATCCCAATATCAATGGCTGGTTAATCAATTGAACGCCAACACGTCGCCGCTGGTTTTTATCACCACGCATGTTCCAGCGTACGACCCGCACCCGGTCAAGACCAGCCAGTTTGCTGATAGCTACGAGGCCCAGATGTACGAACTGCTAGCCGAACGCTACCAGCAAACGCATCCGAATGTGCACGTGGTACTGCTCTTCGGGCATGCGCGTGGTTTCTCCGAAAACCTGCTTGATCAGTATGGCAATGATGCCGCGCATGGCCTGCCCAACTTTGTGGTCGCCGATGTTGGCGTACCGGCCTACGCACCAGCCAACCAGGGCGGCTTCTACAACTACGTGCTGTTCCATGTCCTACCAAACGGCCAGATGCAGTTTGCCGTCATGCCGCTACTCAACAAGATCGACGTTACCGCATCTTCGAATACCAGTACGCTAGGCATAGGCCAGACGTTGCAGTTGACCGCGACGGGCACCGCCCCCAACGGCGACGACCTGGCACCGCTCAAGCTGCCGATCAGCGATCCAGCCTCGCACTACTGGACCAGTTCGAATCCGCGTATCGCCAGCGTCGATGGTGCCAGCGGCAAGGTCACGGCACACCGCGCCGGAACCGCCACCATCACCTGTACATCAGATATGATCCATGGATCGATAATCCTCACTGCTAAATAGTAGAGCAGGGGCGTTTTATGGTATATTCTCATGTATGTGTCCGGGAGGTAGAACCACATTACCTGGTGGAGGTTGCCTATTTTGAGTTCATTTCTCGTCCTTTTTTCGAGCTCTTCACCACTTAGTGTGGTTGTACCGTCCGGGACACATACATGAGAATATACTCGAGCGACACATTGCTTTGCAGGTAGCAACCGTGGAAGCTTATTGTGCAATGGCGTCAATTCTTCCTGCCTGGATAATGCCGATCCGATCAAAGAAGGAATAATCCCGGCAAAAATTGAGCAAACCTTGAAGAATCCTAGAACTCTCCTGGAACTCTTAATACTATAGTCTCCTTAGGAAACCGACACGATGGGCACAATACTGTAGATTATCAGTATAATTCAGGAGAGCAAATTGATGTCATCAGTAGATCGATCTACTTTGGTGAGGCATAAATATAAGCGGCTCTTACGTCTGCTCTTAGCAGTCACGCCGCTGTTTGTTGTGCTGGCAGCCTGTGCGCCAATCGGCCAGCAGGCAAGTGGCACACCGTCATCCACAAATACAAGCGCTACTTCGAGCAATACCGGTATCCATAAGATTAAGCATATCATCGTGATTATGCAGGAGAACCGTTCGTTTGACTCCTATTTTGGCACCTATCCTGGTGCCGATGGTATTCCGATGAAAAACGGCCAGCCTACCGTCTGTGTGAACGATCCGCACACAGGAAAATGCGTGAAGCCCTATCATGATACGCAAGACCTCAACGGCGGTGGACCACATGGAGAAGTCAACGCTACCGCTGACATTGCCAGTGGAAAAATGAATAGCTTTATCGCGCAGGCCGAGAAAGGCCATAGAGGTTGTGATGCCACCAACAATCCCATTTGTAGCGGCACGACACCCACCGATGTGATGGGATATCACAACGCCCAGGAGATCCCCAATTACTGGTCCTATGCGCAAAACTTTGTGCTACAAGACCATATGTTTGAGCCAAACGCTTCATGGAGCTTGCCCTCTCACCTGTTTATGGTTTCAGCCTGGTCGGCACATTGTACAACGCCGGGCGATGCCATGAGTTGCCAAAACAACATCAAAGGACCGGTATCCATAAAAAAAGCTCAACCTGGCAAATCCGATTATGCCTGGACCGATCTCACGTACCTGATGCACAAAGACAATGTCAGTTGGGGATATTATCTGGATCAGGGCAGCCAGCCGGACTGCGCAGATGACCAGATGTTGTGCCAGACCAAGCCACAAAAAGTCAAAGTTCCCGGCATCTGGAACCACTTGCCCAACTTCGATACCGTCAAGCAAGATGGGCAGACAAACAATATTCAAGACATTTCAAAATTCTACGCGGCCGCGAAAAGTGGCTCATTGCCTGCCGTTAGCTGGGTAACACCAAACAGTAAGGATAGTGAGCATCCACCCGCATTGGTCAGTCAAGGTCAATCATACGTCACCAACCTTATCAACTCGGTGATGCAAGGTCCTGACTGGCAGAGTAGCGCGATCTTCCTGGCCTGGGACGATTGGGGCGGCTTCTACGATCACGTCACCCCCCCCACTGTCGACCAGAACGGCTATGGGCTGCGTGTGCCTGCATTGGTCATTAGCCCCTACGCGAAGAAAGGTTATATCGACCACCAGACGTTAAGCTTCGACGCCTACTTGAAGTTTATCGAAGACGACTTTCTCGGCGGACAGCGCCTTGATCCTAAAACAGACGGACGGCCCGATCCACGTCCAACAGTGCGCGAAAATGTCGCCATCCTTGGTAACCTGACCCAGGATTTTGACTTCAACCAGACACCACGCCCAACGTTGCTCCTTTCCACGCATCCGAAGACTGACGCAACGGCTACACCTAAGCCACAATAGGTAATATGCAACGTAAAAAGCACCTGGGCAATATATTCATGCGCCAGGTAATTTTTATGGTATGATTGAGCCATACCTGCCTTAATTGGCGATATTCTGTAAGAACAAGATTTTCGTCGGCGTCACACGCACCAGGTGCTCGCTTGGTACAGCATTCCGTTTGCCATAGGACTCGGCCTTATCTGCTCCCATGTAGCGTGCAGCAATACGCGTGGACCAGTCCAACTTTGCTTTAGAATCTTCGCCTATCAGTGCAATGCCCTCAACGAGCACGTAGGCATATGGCGGATTTTCGTCGTCGACGCAAAAACAGATACGATGGTCACGCTTCATGTTTGCGGCCTTCACGCTATCATTTCCGGTCATGAAAACGATGGTATCGCCATCCAGCAAAAACCAGATCGGCACCACATG
>DATAYF010000463.1:0-6119 GCA_036272735.1 Ktedonobacteraceae bacterium | reverse complement strand
CTCAATGCTGATGGCTCTCTCGCTCTTTATACAAGTGATGACGGAACAATAAGTGTATGCGAAACCGCCAGTGGGCGTTGTCTACAGACACTCAAAGGACATACAGGAGCCGTGGACGTAGCGAAGTTGAGCGCTGATGGGCACTGGATCGTCTCTGGTGGCAAAGACCAGACGGTACGTATATGGGAGACTACCAGCGGGCGGTGCCTCTATACCTTCACGGGGCTTACGAGCAGCGTAAACGCAGTAGCGTTGAGTACAGATGGCCGCAGGATCGCTTTCTGCGATAGGCGAACGATGCACATCTGGGAAAGGCAAGATGGTCAACGCTTCCTCTGCTCATTGCGCCTTTCTCAGGCATCCTCATACGCGACCACTGTTCTGGTGGCAGGCCAGGCAGAAATATTCCTCAAGCAGGCCGAGCAAACATGCTCAGAAACCCGTTTTGGTGTTGCTCTCGAACTCCTGAACAGGGCGCAATCACTCCCTGGTTGGCAACGCCATCCCAGAAGCCGAGAGATATGGGCGAGGCTTTTGTCCTATTGTTCACGTGCCGGCTTCCGCGCGAGTTGGCTGGCCGGCACATTTGAGGGGCATACAGGAGAGATAACAGCGGTGCATGTGAGTACTGATAGTTCGCTGGTTCTTTCAGGGAGCGCGGATGGAACCGTTCGGCTGTGGGAGATGGTCAGTGGGCGCTGTCGGAACATTTTTCAGTGGCCTACGAATCGACAGGTAAGGGTAACAGCGGTGTGTTTGAGTACGGATGGATCCCTGGCCCTTGCGGGGGGCTCAGATGGAACCGTTCGGTTATGGGAGACTGCCAGCGGGTGCTGTCGGCTTGTCATTGATAGGTGGGGGGGATCTAGAACACTCTTTTTTCCTCGCCAGCTGGAAGAGGTAATCCTGAGTCCTGACGGACGATGGATCTACATGACAGATGGAGTGGGGGTACAGATATGGGAAATCAGCACCGGGCGTCATCTGCTCACGTTCCATGGACAGACTAAGCAAGGTATGGTGGAGAGTCCAACTGGCCCACTGCCTGCTACTGGTCAAAGATCGGTATCAGCAATGAGCCTGAGTGCTGATGGGCGTTGGATTGCTTTAGGAGGCTCTGATGTTCTTGATAAAGACCGAAATATTCAACTCTGCGAAACTGCCACTGGGAACTGTTTGTGCGTACTTGAAGGACATACAGATATTATCACATCAGTGAGCTTGAGTGCCAGCGGACATCTCCTGGCTTCAGGAAGCCAGGATGGAACAATTCGGTTGTGGGAGACGGCCAGTGGACGCTGCTTGGGCACACTTGAAGGGCATACAGTGAAATACATGTGGGTCACATCAGTGAGCCTGAGTGCCAATGGAGATTGGGTTTTTTCTGGGGGAAGAGACGGGACGGTGCGGGTATGGGAGGCCGCCAGCGGGCGTTGTCTGTATACGTTCCAAGATCGTAGTAGCCCGGTGATCGTCATAAGCCTGAGCGCTAATGGGCGCTGGCTCGTGGCGAGCTATGAAGACGGTACACTCCTCCGCCGGGAACTCGATTGGGAACTCGCAGCTCACGATCTTGCCGATTGGGATGAAGGGGCCTCTCCTTATCTGGAGAGCTTCCTGGTGCTGCATACCCCTTATGCTACTGAGCTTCCAGCGGAACGAAAGGTATCTGCGCAGGAAGTGCAACAGGCTTTGACACATCGGGGCACGCCAACCTGGAGCGAAGAAGATTTTCAGTGCTTGCTTCGCCAATTGTTAAACTTTGGCTACGGCTGGCTGCGACCTGAAGGTGTGCGCCGACAGCTTGAGCAGATGGTACACAATTGGCAAGGCTTACCACCCCTACCAGGGGAATAGAGCATCCAGGCATTTGCCAGACATCGATTATCCGGCCATAGTAGGGGTTTGCCCGTACTTGGAACCAAAAGTCGGAATAGTACAGAAAAAACGGCCAATAGGATTTGCATTGAGAGAGAAAAGCGGTGAAAACGGTTTTCTGAGAGTGCTCTGCTCCTCGAACTTGCTCTTTTTGGTCTGAAAAGCGAGCTTTGTTGAAGCGCTCTCCAGGCTAGTTCAGCAGACTATTCCAACTTTTGGTTCCAAGTATGGGCAAACTCCAATACTCGACCCCCAAGACACTGGGAGTCCCTTAGCGGGGAAAACGGGGGGTAAAAATGTTGGGACCCCCAAAAGGCAGCATTCAGTGGATTTGGTGAAGCAGTCAGTAGATTTGCTCGTGAATCAGCGCCAACAAGGCAACAAAACCCGAATCTCGCTTGCAACAATCGTGGCCACCTCGAAGCAACTGGACCCAACAGGCACAGGGGTAGCTCACACTACCATTCTGGAGAATGCGGAAGCCTACGCGTACTACAAAAAGTATCGAACGACTTCCTCAAAAACAGTAAAGCGCCGAAATCAGCGCGTTTCTGTCGAGATGAGCGAGCCAGATGAGGCTTTTGATCCGGCTTTCGCCAAACGTCGCCAGCACTACATGAGCTGGCGCAGAGCCGAATTGGTTGACGAGTTGCTTCGCGTCCGAGAAGAGCGTGATCGTTTTCAGGAGCAGTGGCTCGATGCCGGCGACAATCTGTTGCAGTGGCAACTGCGAGCATTAGAGGCGGAGAAACAACTTGAAGCACTGACGAGAAGGAACAATCGGTGATCGCTCTGGTTGTTTGTCATCCTCTCTGATCTCTTTCCTGCATTGATCTTTTGCGCACGCGCCAGTGGACTGAATGGACTTGTGCTCATCTTCTTCCACGTTCGCTCTCCACCTATGATATTTGTCATGGTCAAATCTGGAGGAAATGCACTTCTCATCTTCCCCAGTTGTGGCTACACTTCTGAGGGAAGAGCAACCGCTTCAAGAAACTCGTCCGTTCAGACGAACCTGAGAGTGATGTACGTTCTGGAGAAACCAGAGATGCATGAGAAAGGACCAAGCAACATGTCAACGAGAACCAGCACGATGTCAACGCGACATCTTCAAAAAGACACCCTACTGAAACTGATCGGTTATTGGGCAATCACCATCAGCGTCGCGCTCGAACTTCTGGTGGGTGGGGTGACAGACCTGGTGCATGGGCGAGAAGTGCTCTTCGTCGGCCAGCCCGTCGTCGAGGTGCTGGCGCAGCTTGGCTATCCGGTGTACTTGCTCACGATTCTCGGAGTGTGGAAGCTCCTTGGAGCCATCGTCTTGCTTGCACCGCGGTTTCCACGGCTCAAGGAATGGGCGTATGCTGGCACCTTCTTCGAGGCGACGGGTGCGGCTGCATCGTGGGTGATACACGGCGATAACGCGAGTGCCCTCGGGCTCCTCATCTTCGCCGCTCTCGTCCTCGCTTCGTGGGCACTTCGACCACCAAGCCGGACCCTGGGGGTCCTCCTTCAGACCTGCGCACAGGCGTAGGCCCGCGCATGCCCGCTCGCCCCGGTCATTCCTCTGAGGCCAGTTGAAAGAAAGGGACAGGGCGTGAGCCACATGGCGATGGGAAGCCGACCTCGCCCTTGATGGGACGGAGGGCCTCGTCGTCACCGGGGGAAACAGGATCAAGGAATCCATCTGGACAACGGCAGTGTTACAATGGAAGCGGATGCCCGGCAACATCGTTCACGGCACCGGAAAGAAGGGACGCTGCTATGCGAGCACGAGACGAGAACCCATGGCGAGCCAAGAAACACACACGCCAGGAAGGAGTCGAGACGAACAATGAAGTGATCAGGGAGAGTGGCGTCACCATCCCCATCTGGCGGCTCTACCAGCATTTCTGGCTTCTGATTTGTTTGTTCTTTCCTCTGGCTTCTTTGGTGAGCAAACCAGGTGCCTGGCTTCGTCTTGCTGTGGAAAGCATCGCCCTGCTCTTTTTCGCGATCAGTTATACCTGGATCATGTGGCCGCATCCCGCGAGCCAGGGAGTGCGAACCCGTGGCCGATCCCGTTTGTCGGTGCTCCTCCTGGTTACGCTCTGCCTCCAGGTCACCGCGTTCAGCCTCCTTGATGATCCTGCCTGGCTCTGGTCCTTTCTTGGGGTGAGCGCCATGGCTGGAGTGGTGCTCCCCATGCGCCGGGCGGGGATGGTCGTCGTGCTCTTGACGGCTTTTCCGCTCCTTATCACCATCTTCACCCATGCAGGCGTGGTGGGAACCGATTGGTGGTGGCTCATCGCACTGATGCTGCTGGTGCGAGGACTGGGCTTGGATATGATTGGCGTGTCCCGCCTGGGCAGCGCCCTACGAGAACTGCATACGGCACGCCAAGCCCTCGCTCGCCTAAAAGTGGAGGAAGAGCGCCTGCGTTTGGCGCGGGATTTGCATGATCTGCTGGGACAAACCCTCTCGGTGATCACCCTCAAGAGTGAACTGGCCCGTGGCCTGATCACGGAAGATCCCGCACGCTGTGCCCAGGAACTCGTTGAGATTGAACAGGTCGGGCGTACGACGCTGCACGAAGTCCGCAAGACCGTCGCGGGCTACCGACAACCGCGACTTACGAGCGAATTGGACGGGGCGCGACAACTGCTCGAAGCAGCGGGGATCGAGCATTCCATCGAGGAGCTTCCTGGAGAGCTCCTCCAGCCGCTCGATGCGGTCCTGGCGTGGACCGTGAGGGAAGGGGTCACCAACGTCATCCGTCACAGCCGGGCACGACACTGTCTGCTGCGGTTCAGGCGCGATCAGGGAGGAATTGGGGTGGAAATGCTCAACGACCGGGCAGGGACAGAAGATGCTGGTACGCTTTGCCTCGGCCAGGGGAGTGGGCTGCTTGGTCTGCGGGAACGGGTGAGTGGGCTGGGAGGAACGATGGAGGCCGGTCCACTTCTGCTGGAAGGCGAGCCCCATTTTCGCTTACGCGTGGCACTGCCGACGCAGCCCCAGGGGGAAGTGAGAGCAATGCAGGAGGAACGATCATGATCCGTGTCTTGTTGGCAGAAGACCAGGCGATGGTGCGTGGGGCACTCGCGGCGTTACTGAGTCGAGAAACCGATATCGAGGTCGTCGCGGAAGTGGCGCGGGGCGATACAGTCGTCGAAGCAGCGCTGACTACTCGCCCAGACGTGGCGCTGCTGGACATTGAAATGCCTGGGGGAGGCGGACTCGAAGCTTCCCACGCGTTGTGCGCGGCGTTTCCATCCTGCCGTGTGGTGATCCTGACTACCTTTGGGCGCAGCGGCTATCTGCGCCGAGCGATGGAGAGCGGGGCAGTCGGCTTTCTGCTCAAAGATGCCCCAGCCTCAGCACTCGCTTCCGCGCTGCGGCGGGTGATGCAGGGGGAACGAGTCGTTGATCCCGAACTGGCCTTGCTGGCGCTTTCGGAGGGAAACAATCCCCTGACCCAGCGAGAGCGAGAGGTGCTCGCTGCCGCTCTCCCTGGCCTCAGTCATGCGGAGATCGCCGCACACCTTTCTTTGTCCGAGGGAACGGTGCGCAACCACCTTTCCGTCGCCATGCAGAAATTGGGGGCGCACAATCGGATGGAGGCGGCACGCCTGGCCGAACAAAAGGGATGGTTGTGATCCCTCATCTTTCGTCTCCTGGCTTTGGCAATGGTGTTTCATGGTTCGAGGACAATACAAAACTCGTAGTGTGTAGAACCATGCCCCTTGTGGAGCCAATGGAAGTATTTCAAATCCTATCTAAACCGACAATGAAGGAAATTACTAACAAATTCGGCACCAAGCGAGCAGCAGTGGCCTGATTTTATCTTAGCGCTGTGACGGATTCGGTAGTAACAAAAACACTTAGCCTACGTTTCGGTTACGTGGCTACATTACCCCCACGCTCCCACTTTTTCCATCTGTATGAATAAACTGCGGGAGGCTGGATTGGAAGAGATGCTGGAGTTTAACGTTGTGCGTGAGTCTTAGGTAGAGAGCGATTTAGAAGCTTAACGTTGTAAATTTCGTCGGCGGGCCTAATAGGCCAGATGGTCATCACCTGATCTGTGATTTGCCATCGGTCTTGACCAATTTGGACGAGTTATCGTTTAAAGGCAGGCTGGACAACTTATGGTATAAAACCCATTTGTAGTCCATCAGCCAGAGAAGACACCGGAGATCGTAGAGCTTAACGAGCTCTCTCATCTCGACCAGCGCCAACCGTACAGCTTATTGGCCCGG
>DATAYF010000462.1:0-3807 GCA_036272735.1 Ktedonobacteraceae bacterium | reverse complement strand
CTGGCGTTGTTCGTGTGCAAGAGAACGGGTGAAAGGAGAGCACAGAAGTTCTAGAGCGTCAAGCAGGGGATGATTCCATGCCAAGCCGCCATCCACGGACTCGCTTCTCTCCCTGGGGCTCAAGCCCTGGGGTTTACGCTCGAAAGGATAATCTTGCCAAAAAGGGGCAATATGCGTCAGTAGGAGAACCGGGCAATGATATGCGTCAGTAAAACTGAAAAGAAAAGAGCCTCTCCAACTGAGGATTGGCCTTGCTTCACGGCTATCTTCTCAGGATTGGCCTATTTGCCCGTCTTCGGTATCGCCTCCTGATGTTTTCGGGGTCAGCGCACCGAAACCTGAAAAGTGTCAGCTTCGAACGAAAGGCAGAAAAGTGCTAGCCGCTGCGCCAGTAGCGACTCTTTCATGCTATAGTGAGGTGGCTTGCTGAAAAATCAGAAGGCGAAGGAGAGGTATATCTCATGCGTATTGAAGGATTGCATCATGCGCAGATAACGATCCCAAAAGGGGCCGAAGAGGAGGGGCGCAAGTTCTACTGCGGGGTCCTGGGTCTGCCGGAGATTGAGAAGCCAGACGCACTCCAAGGACGCGGCGGTTTCTGGCTCCAGGTTGGAGATCGGCAGGTGCATGTCGGCACCGAGGACGGGATCGAGCGCAAGGCATCTAAGGCTCATCTGGCATATCAGGTGGAAGATGTAGCAGCCTGGCGATCCTACTTGCAGCAGTATGGCATCACGGTGCTGGAAGCCGTACCCATTCCAGGCTTCGCACGTTTTGAGGCTCGCGACCCCTTCGGCAACCGTTTCGAATGTATTCAGCCGCTGGCGTAAACACCACTGTATTGGAGTCAGCGCAGATCTTCTGCGTGGCTCTCGATCAAGACGGTAGTCTTTCTGGTTGAAAACGAGTCTACGAATAGGACCATAAGTTGGCTCATACGCAACCTCGCTGATTCTAAGAACAGATGAGGTACTGGGGAAGCGAATAGGTCGCCTGGTGAGTAGATCATCACTTCCCTCATTGCTCTGTCTGAGCTTTGTGTCAGCGAGGTTGCGTATGAGCCAACTTATGGTATTTATGACAGTAGCTTACCGACCAGCAACCACTGCAGCCGGAACGTTGCATGCTCTTCCCACGGTGACGATCAACCAACATCGCAGCCGCACCATTACAGGCGTTGGGTTGGTTGATCGTCATTGTACGCCGGACACGATAAATCGGTTCCTACGCCTTTTGCATTATGCTGGCCTCCGGCTCGAGCCGCCTTGACTGCTCAGTTGCTTGGCGGTTATACTAAACGTATTCACGCGCTTCGGTACACTACGACATATCATGAATGATGCTTGCCATTGTAGATCATTGTCGTCTATACGTGAAAGAGAGATACGCGATGTGGCGATCAGCAGCATGTTCACGGAAAATAGCGCCTTTTTCCTGGCGCTTCCTCACTGTTATCATAGCCGGTTGTCTCCTGGTCTTAGCGCCGGGACTATTGGCTGGATGCAGTTCAGCACAAACCTCGTACGGCAATAAGACCGTCATCACTGAGATGGATTACTGGCCCAATGAGCCGAGTAACAGCGCGGTCAACAAATTGTTTCAGCGCTATCAGCAACTCCATCCGAACGTCGTCATTCAAAGAGACGCGGTACCGTTCTCATCTCTACTATCGAAGGCCGATCAGGAAGCGGCCTCGCATACGTTACCGGACCTGCTTATGTTAGATAATCCAGACCTGGCAAGTTTTGCTTCAGCAGGAGTCCTGGCACCTATGGATTCCTACATGCAAGGCAACTACAGTAAAGCGGATTTTTATGCCGGGCCGCTCTCTACCATGCAGTATGGTGGCAAAGTCTATGGGTTTTCGGTTGGCAACAACGACCTGGCGCTATTTTACAATAAGAAAATGTTCACCGATGCACATTTAACCCCTCCTACCACCTGGAATGAGCTGTACCAGGATGCGAAGGCTCTAACCCATGGCAGTACCTATGGCTTCGCATTTTCCGCGACCTCGACCGAGGAATCGACCTGGCAATTTGAGCCGTTTCTCTGGTCGAATGGTGGTGATTTGACAAACCTGGGTTCCCCGCAGTCCCTGCAGGCACTACAATTTATTACCAGCCTGGTACGGCAAGGGTACGCTTCGCAGGCGGCCTTGAACTGGGGGCAGGGCGACGTGGAACAGCAGTTTGTCGAAGGGCACGCCGCCATCATGGAAAATGGTCCATGGAATATCCCGCTCTTAAATCAGGCCAAAGTGGACTATGGGGTCGTACCATTTCCCGTGAACATGGCAGGGCAGCAGCCGACTTCACCGCTTGGTGGTGAAATGTGGACCATCCCCACGACAAACACGCGTGCGCAGCAAGCAAGCTGGGACCTGGTAAACTGGTTGGAACAGCCGCAGCAGCTTCTTCAGTTTGATAAAGCGGTTGGTTACATACCAGAGATTAAGAGTACCGCCCAGACCTTACTCAAGAGCCAGCCTGGCTTAAAAGTATTCGCGGACGAATTCCAGACCGCGCGTTCGCGCACAGCGGAGGTGGGCCCGCAATATCCCGCAGTTTCACTCACCCTACAAACGGCGATACAATCAGCGCTCTCCAATAGCAACTCGCCACAGGACGCATTGAGCATTGCCAGGCAACATATCGTCTCTGTGATGAAGGGCTGACAGAGCATACAGATTTTACCAACGTAAAATAACCATTGATTGTTTGCCAGATCAAGGGAGATGTTTCATGTTTGTTTCGGCGAAGGCGAAGGACGTACCGGGCCAGGAGCGGCGCAGTGCCGCGTCATCATACCGCGCCCGGTCATACAAGCGGCGCTTTCCCTGGATACGCGCCACATTTTTGATCCCGGCCATCCTCTATATCATCGTGTTTTATGGCTATCCGTTGGCCTACAGTATCGTCGTCAGCTTCCAGCGCTACGACCTGCAAGCAGAGATCAGGGGCAGCGCGGCGTTTATTGGCCTGACGAATTATATCAGCGTCTATGGCGACCCGATATTTCAGCAATCGCTCTGGCACACGGTCTTGTTCACCGTCGGGTCAATCGTGCCGCAATTCCTGATCGGCCTGGCGCTGGCTGTCTTCTTCTACAGACGTTTCCCGCTCAGCACGTTTTTGCGCTCGCTCATCCTCTTACCCTGGCTGATCCCGCTGGTGGTTGGTGGGACGGTGTGGCGCTGGCTGTTTGATCAGACGAATGGTATCCTCGATCAGATATTGTCCGGGCTGGGTCTCGTGCCTGCCCATTTTGGCTGGTTAACGACGCCAACCTGGTCGCTGGTGGCCATCATTATCGCCAATATCTGGATTGGTATTCCATTCAACACGGTCATTTTGTATAGCGGACTCCAGGGCATTTCCCGCGATTTTTACGAGGCGGCCTCTCTTGATGGGGCCGGGAAATGGCAGATATTTCGCTATGTGACGCTGCCATTGTTGCGGCCGGTCATCGGCGTTGTTTTGATCCTCGGCCTGATTTACACGCTGAAGGTGTTCGATATCATTTACATCATGACGGGTGGCGGCCCAGCGAACGACACGCAAATCTTCGCCACCTGGTCCTATAATCTTTCCTTCAGCCAGCAATTGTTTGGACAGGGAGCGGCGTTAGGCAACACGATCATGCTGATTGCCATCATCGTCGCCCTGGTGTACTTATGGCGATCCGCCAAAGAGGCAGCATAGGAAAGAAGGACTGAGGATGAAAAGCACTTTGACATTAGCAGGGCGGCCTAAAAGCGGCCAGAAGCGTGTGCCGGTGGTAAGCGTGATTGTGGGCGTGGTGGTG
>DATAYF010000461.1:0-14833 GCA_036272735.1 Ktedonobacteraceae bacterium | reverse complement strand
ATACTGTACCATGTTTGACTATGGTAGACTTACAATAGTAAGTAAAGCCTTAGCATTGAGCGTAACTAGCTAGCAAAATCAATATCATAATTTTTACATAAAAGGGTAACGTATGACACGCATTGTTTCTTATAATATTCTGGCCGGTGGGTATCGTGCACGCAATAGCAAGCATGGGGAAAGACGAACCAGCGAGCTTGTGAACATTATCCGCTCGGCCGATCCCGATATCGTAGGCATCATTGAAGCAATCAACCCGGAAAGAAACACGCACCCCAACGTGGTCGAGGAGGTCGCCGACATCCTGGGCATGCAGTACGTGCCAGGCAGCACTGGTCAGCTCAGCTCCGACTATCGAAGCGCCCTACTGACGCGTTTACCCATCGTGCACACACACGTGCACGAACGACCCGGCATCATCACTAAGCCGCTGCTTGAGGTTTGTGTCGAAGAGGCAGATGGTCAGCAATTGACGGCCTTTGTCACACACATGTCGTCGGCGTTTAGCAGGGGGCGCGGCGGTGGCAGCCTGCGCCTGCGCGAGGCACAGGAAATTGTACGTATCCTGGAGCCGCTACGCCAGCAGCAGAAGCCGCATTTTCTGATGGGAGATTTTAATTCGCTCGCTCCCGGTGATCCCTTTCAGGCCCATCGCCTCGTACGCTACGTCAGTCGCATAGATAGGCTCGCCAGCACATATGTATCGGCAGAAGGCAACCCGCACCTCAATAGCGTTGTGCCCAAAAAATTGCGCTTTTTGAACCCGCTCTTGCGCGTCATTCCCAACCACGCGCTGCTGAGCGCAGCGTTCGACTGGGCGGCGGGACTATACGTACCACGCGCCAGTATCGGGTACTTCAAACAGGTCGGATACGTTGATTGTTACCGCTACAAATATCCCCGTGGTTATGGTTTTACCTGTCCAGCAGCCGACCCGGCAGGGCGCATCGACTACATTTTCGCCAGTCCAGACCTGGTGGAACGATTGGAAGACTGCCATGAGATCGTCGTGGGCAAAGGAACGGCTGGCAGGGATGCCAGCGACCATTTAGCGGTCACGGCAACCTTTGGCGTCAAGGTCCAACAGACATTGTCCGAGATAGAAGTTGGTGGCGCAGCACAAAGATAAGTAATTCAGTAGGGCAATAAAAAAGCCGGAGGGCAATCGCACTCCGGCTTTTTTATTGCCCTACTGAAACACGTCTTTCGTCTTTTCGAACAGGTTGCGGAAGATGTTTTTATCGTTTTGTTCGTTCTGTTCGCGTTCCAAGCGAGCGAACTCCTCAAGCGTTTGTTTCTGCTCAGGTGTCAGGTTGGTGGGAGTAACCACCTTCACGATCACGTGCTGATCACCCCGTGCACTGCTATGGACCACCGGCACCCCCATACCTTTGAGGCGGAACGAGCGGTTCGTCTGCGTGCCAGTGGGGATCTTCAACATCGTGGTTTTGCCGTCCACCGTTGGTACCTCAACCTCGTCGCCAAGCGCGGCCTGGGTGAAGCTGATCGGCAGTTCGTACACAATATCGTTCCCCTGGCGCTTGAAGAAGGGGTGCGGTTTCACGGTCAGGACAACGTAGAGGTTGCCCGGCGTACCACCACGCGAACTCACCTCGCCCTCGCCGGTCACGCGCACATTAATGCCATCATCGACACCAGCCGGAATATTCACCACGACGCGCCGATTGTTACGCACACGCCCCTGACCACGACATTTTTCGCAGGGAGTCGTGATAATGCGACCCTCGCCACGACAGCGATCACAGACCGTCACGTTGACGAATTGCCCAAAGATGGATTGCTGGACGCGACGGATTTCGCCCGAACCCTGACAGGTAGGGCAGCGCGATGTCGAAGTACCAGGCTGTGCGCCACTACCACGACAATTCGCACAGGTCTCCCAACGCGGGAGTTCTATTTCTTTCTGGCAACCAAAGACCGCCTCTTCAAAGGTGATCGTCAGTTCGTAGCGGATATCGGCACCGCGCTGCGAACCAGTACGACGCTGTGAACCAGCGCCAGTCGCACTCGCATTGAAGAATGTCTCAAACAGGTCACTAATATTGCTGAACGAACCAAAGTCGCTGAAGCCTGCATTCCCCATACCACTGCCGACACCGGCATGGCCGTAGCTATCATAGGCGGCACGCTTCTGCGGGTCACTCAAAACTTCATAGGCTTCATTTACTTCGATAAAGCGAGCTTCCGCGCTCTGCTCTTTGTTTGCATCGGGATGGTATTGCTTGGCGAGGCGACGGAAGGCTTTTTTGAGTTCGTCGTCACTAGCGCCGCGCGCAACCCCCAGGATTTCATAGTAATCTCTTTTATTTGCCGCCATCTATAGATCCTTTACCATCGGGAAACAGGAACAATGATAGGTATGCTCACAGGTTACATCATGGGACAGTGTATGTGCAATAGCGATAGTATTTATTGGAGCATGCTTTTAGCCCCAAGAGGGGGATGGCAAGCTGCTTGCTCGCTATCCCCTTCCCTACAGAACCAGCGAACTACATTTCTTTGTATTCGCCCTCGATGGTGTCATCACCAGAAGCGGAACCAGCACCTTCGTTCGGCTGCGCGCCACCAGCATCCTCACCTGCACCTGCACCGGCGGGCGCACCCTGCTGCTGATAAATGCTCTCACTCAGGCGATAGAAGGCCTGCTCAAGCTCTTCACGCGAAGACTTGATGCGGCCAACGTCGTCGGTGGAAAGGGCGGCACGTACATCGGCGATCTTTGCTTCAAGCTCGCTCTTCTGCTCGGCCGAAACCTTGTCACCAAGTTCGGTGAGACTCTTTTCGGAACGATACGCGGCGGAATCGGCCAGGTTGCGCTCCTCAATCTCTTCCTTACGCTGCTTGTCCTCGGAAGCATGATTCTCCGCGTCATTGATCATGGTATTGATCTGATCCTTGGAGAGTCCGCTGGAGGCCACAATCGTGATCTTGCGCTCGGCACCGGTGCCTTTATCGCGGGCCGAGACGTTGACGATACCATTGGCATCGATATCGAAGGTGACTTCGATCTGTGGCACACCGCGCGGGGCTGGTGGAATACCATCCAGGATAAAGCTACCGAGCGAACGATTGTCTTTGGCAAACTCGCGCTCACCTTGCAGGACATTGATCTCTACGCTTGGCTGATTGTCGCTGGCGGTAGAAAAGACCTGACCCTTCTGAGTCGGGATCGTGGTGTTGCGCTCGATCAAGCGGGTAGAGACACCACCGAGGGTCTCGATACCCAACGACAGCGGGGTCACGTCGAGCAACAGCACGTCTTTCACATCGCCAGTCAGCACGCCAGCCTGAATGGCAGCACCAATCGCCACCACCTCGTCGGGGTTCACCCCACGGTTTGGCTCGCGGTCGAAGATGCGCCGGACCATCGTTTGCACGGCAGGCATACGCGTCTGACCACCAACGAGCACCACCTCGTTGACTTCGCCAGGGCGCACACTAGCATCAGAAAGCGCCTTCACGACCGGACCACGGGATTTCTCGACGAGGTCTTCCACCAACTGCTCAAGTTTTGAACGGGAAAGCGAGACGGTCAGGTGCTTTGGACCACTGGCATCGGCGGTAATGAACGGCAGGTTCACTTCCGTCTGCATGGAGCTAGAAAGCTCTTTCTTGGCTTTCTCAGCGGCTTCTTTCAAGCGCTGAAGAGCCATGCGATCCGAGCGCAGATCGATGCCATTTTCGCGGCGGAACTCGTCGGCCAGCCAGTTGATCACGCGCTGGTCGAAGTCATCGCCACCCAGGTGCGTATCACCGTTGGTGCTCTTCACTTCGAACACGCCATCGCCCAGTTCGAGGATGGAGATATCGAAGGTACCACCACCAAGGTCGTACACAGCAATGCGCTCGTCTTTCTGTTTATCGAGACCATAGGCCAGCGAAGCAGCCGTCGGTTCATTGATGATACGCAACACCTCAAGACCAGCAATCTTACCAGCATCACGCGTTGCCTGGCGCTGGGCATCGTTAAAGTAGGCGGGCACCGTAATCACAGCCTGTGTGACATGCTCACCCAGGTATGCTTCGGCGTCAGACCTCAGCTTTTGCAAGATCATAGCAGAGATTTCAGGCGGGCTATACTGCTTGCCCTGAATCTCGACCCAGGCATCGCCATTGCTCGCACGCGTGACTTTATAAGGCACAAGACGGCGGTCGCGATCTACTTCGGGATCTGCGTATTTGCGACCCATGAAACGCTTGATGGAATATACCGTATTTTCTGGATTGGTAATTGCCTGGCGCTTGGCGACTTCGCCCACAAGACGCTCACCACTTTTATTAATAGCAACGATAGAAGGGGTCGTACGCGCTCCTTCTGCATTTGGAATAACTGTAGGCTCCCCGCCTTCCATGACAGCGACGCAAGAGTTGGTCGTTCCGAGATCGATACCGATAACCTTTGGCACAGTTGCCTCCTCATATTTTATCTATAGATGCTGCTCATAATTTACTGAGCGCTGAAAACAGCATAATTCGTTTCAAAGTACTGTAACGGGCTAGCCAACGAATTTCTTCCCACACAGGTAGCCCAACCATCACAGCTAGCTCACAACCGGCGAGCAGGCTCCACGTGGCCCGCTTCACCTTACTATTCATAGCCGTACAACTCGGAGAGTAGTTCGTTCATGACCTGGGTCATATAACGCACCACCGCGATAGCGCGGCCATATTGCATGCGCGTCGGGCCAATCACCCCCAACAGACCCCCAACTTTTCCTTCTTGACCGTAGCGAGCGACAACCAGGCTGACATCTTTCATCTCGTCCCACTGATTTTCACCCCCAATAATCACCTGCACTCCTCGGGTCGCGTCGAGTTGTGAGACCAGCGCTGGCAGGAATCTATTCTGCTCTAGCACCTCCATCACCTTACGTACACGCTCGTTGCGCTCTCCTTCAGGACCCATGCGACTATACTCAGGCTGCTCAAGAATGTTGATCACGCCCTCACGGTAGACGTTATCGCCGAGATACTCGTCGTGTTGTTCGAGAATATGGGCGATATTATAACCGATGAGCCGTTCGACCGCAGAAAATTGTTGCGTCGCCAGAAACTGATTGATCTCTACGAAGTTTTTTTCCTGAAACATGGCATTGAGCCGCGTAGAAAGAGCGCTCAACTCCTCCTGATGCAACGGTTCTTCTAACAACAGCCGCTGCTGTTTCACCGAGCCATCTGTGAGCACGAGCACCAGGTGCGCGGCGAGATCGGTCACAGAAAGCACCTCGAAATGCTTGAGACGCCCTTCGCGCGAACGCGGGGCCGTCATCACAGCGGCGCTATGCAGCAGGCGCGCCATCACCGAGGCAGTTAAGCGCACCCATTGGTCGAGCTGATCCTGCACCTGGTAGAACTGGTGCTGGATAAGACGTTGCTCATCTATCGGGAGGGCCGATTCCTGCATCAGATATTCCACAAAGTAGCGGTAGCCCAGGTCTGTAGGTACGCGTCCAGCGGAGGTATGGGGTTGGTGGATCAGGTTCGCCTCTTCCAGACCTGCCAGTTCGTGCCGCACGGTGGCGGAACTGAAGCGCATCCCATATTTGCGTACAAGCGTCTCGGACGCGATGGGATTGGCGGTATGGATGTATTCTTCAACCAGCGCACGCAGGATCTGCTGCTTGCGCTGACTAAGTGGTGTCATGATCGGTGCCTTCCCTCTTGGCAAGATAAAGCGTACCCTCCCTGCATAGCCGTTGTTTCGCAGCGTATGAAAGGATGATACAACAGTTGTCAACCACGATTGCTAGCAGTCTCACCATGAGACTGCAAATACAGAATAGCACTCGCAACGGGGGATTGTCAAGGGTGTGAGAAAGATGAGAAGAGAGGGACATGCGCATCATGCCCGTAGACCCCAACCACATACTGGTTCGCGACGTCGTTGACGCGAACGCATAAACAAACGTTAATGGTTTGGCAATACATACACGCTTATCGATGGTTTCGGAAACCATCGACGTATACCAATTATTGCGCGGTAGTTTAACGAAAATGATCTTAATGCCTGTAGGTCTCGCTTTACAACATCGGCGGATACGAAGGATCAACCAGAAAAATAGCAATACAGGTGATGGCAACGAGTACAGGTAGTACCAATAAGAACGAAGCAATCTTTTTCCAGTCCCTTCTCAATCCATTCTTCATAATCCTGGTTCCTTATCCAATTTTGCCTAAACTATAAAGAGCCTTCCATGCGCAAACAAGGTATTTTTACCCAATCGAGCGTAAAGCCCCCGGCTTCAGCCGTGGGGATACAAGCGAGTCCTTGTTTGGGGAAGGGGCACCGGGGAAATGCTGCAATGGAACATATGTTCTTGACAATAGGTAGCTCTTTGCTGTATACTGTGTTCGATGAGTGAAACGTACAAGAGCAATCGAAACGTGTTTTATAGCTGCCACTATCATGGGGTCTGGCATCCCAAATATCGACGGAAAGCGTTAATTGGGCCGATTGAAACCCGTTTGAAAGAAATTATTGGGCAGGTTTGCCAGGAATGTCGGGCGGAGATCGAAGAACTGGAAATCATGCCTGACCACGTTCACTTGCTGGTCAGCGTCGATCCTCAATTTGGAATTCATCGGTTGGTGAAGTTGATCAAAGGGCGATCGTCCTGTTCTTTGCGGCAGGAATTTCCGGCGCTGAAACGAAAATTGCCGAGCCTGTGGACCAACTCGTATTTTGTGGGCACCACTGGAGGCGCTCCCTTGAGCATCATCAAAGAGTATATTGAGCAGCAAAAACATGTCTAAGCGAGAGAAACCTCAAAAAGAGAAGAAGCCGACGAAAACGTATCAATTCCGCCTGTATCCGACGTGCGGGCAAGAACGCACGCTGGAAAACTGGCTGGCTTCGTGCTGTGAGACATACAATGCAGCGCTTGATGAGCGGAAAAGTGCCTACCGCATGTGTGGCGTCTCCCTCTCCTACGCGGATCAATGCGCCGAGTTGCCTGGATGCAAAGAGGTCCGCCCAGATCTGGCCGAGGTGCCATCCCAGGTGCTTCAGGATGTGCTCAAACGGGTGGATCTCGCCTTTGACGCCTTTTTTCAGCGGGTGGAGGAAGGGAAGGCCCCAGGTCATCCTCGCTTCAAATCTCGTTTTCGCTATCATTCGCTGACCTTCAAACAGTTTGGTAACAGCTTCAAACTGCATGAAAACGGCAAGAAAAACCGGTGCATGCTGGAACTCGCGAAAATCGGACAGGTCAAGATGGTTCGGCATCGTGAGATCAAAGGCACCCCCAAAACGGCCATCGTCAAACGCACGCCCACCGGCAAATGGTTTGTCAGCATCAGCGTGGAACTCTCAGAGAAAGAGGTGCAAGAAAAGCGCTTGCCCCCCTCAAAAGAAGAGGTTGGGGTAGATGTGGGATTGAAAACGTTCGTGTATCTCTCAACCCAAGAAGAGATCGCCAATCCGCGCTTTTTTCGCGCAGAAGAGGCCAGCCTGGCTGGCGCCCAACGCAAGCTGGCTCAAGCACCAAAAGGCACGAACGAGCGCAAAAAGAAGCGCAAGATCGTCGCGCGCATCCATGAACGCACCGCTAACCGGCGCAAGAACTTTATCGAGCAGGAAGTGAGCAAGCTGGTGGTTCGCTTTGGCTTCATCGCGGTCGAAGCCCTGGTGGTGCGCAACATGGTCAAAAACCCGAAACTGGCGAAGTCGATCGCCGATGCCTCGTGGTCGATGTTCTTCGCACGTCTGCAAGCCAAAGCGGAAGAAGCTGGACGGCAGGTCGTGCGCGTGAATCCGGCCTATACGAGTCAGACCTGCTCCGCCTGTGGGCATCGTCAACCCATGCCGCTGTCTGTGCGGGTCTACGAGTGTCCCCAGTGTGGTCTGGTCATCCACCGCGACCACAATGGGAGCCTCAATATCTTAGCAAACGGTCTTCAAGCCTGTGGACGAGCAGGCCGTGTCGTTCCAGAAGCCCCCGGCTTGTAGCCGTGGGGAGTCGTCACATATTTGTCTGCGCATGGAAGGCTCTTTATAGTTTAGGCACTATTCGAATGCTGGATTACACGAAAGGATTCACGCGAAACAGGTCAATGGCCTCCGTTCCCACCGTTCCCACCGTTCCCACCTTTTCCTCCACCATTGGGGGGCGTAGTAACGGGGGTCAGACCAGCAATCGTTGGCTCCTGACCTGCCCACATCCAATCTTGCATACCAGCGTTACCAGTAGGAGCCAGGCCATTCGTGCTGGAAGTAGAAGCCAGCACGATGCCAGGAGGCGGGGACGGGAAGAGATCGTTCGTCCCGATGCCCAATTCTTTGCGACTGGGTTGACGAGGACAGGGCACACCAGACGCATCTTGACCACCAACACAGGCAAGACCACTCGCAAACTCCATCACGCTGTGCCAGATTGGACCAGCACCAGTGACGCCGACAGGGCCGTTGGTCATTGCTGCATCATTAGCATTGCCAGCCCAGACGCCAACCGCAATATTTGGCGTATAGCCAATCGTCCAGTTATCTTTAAACTTATCACTCGTGCCGGTCTTAGCGGCAACCTGGTGCAACTGGCAACCATCGAAAGTAGCATTAGGCGCAGTCGTTTGAGTGCAACCATTCCCAGGCCAATCCCAGAAAGAGAGATCGTGGTCGGTCAAGAATTCAGGGTAGCGAGCACCCTCGTCGCCCAGCACCGAGTTCATCATATACGATACCTGGGGCGAGAAGACACGCGTGCCCTGCACCTGATTGGGATTAAAATGGAACAGGTTGTGTCCATAGTTATCCCAGATGTCGAGCACACCCTGGTACGGCACATGCACCCCCTGGTTGGCAAAAGTCTGATACGCGCCGGTCATTTGCAACACCGTGTCATTGCTACTACCAAGCACCGTCGCATCACCAAGTCCACAATTGCGAGGCGTTGCATTGGGATTCTTCTTTCTACACGTGGTCAGTATGCTATTAAGTGTCGTAACACCCATCAAATGAGCATTATTCAGGGCATTATCCATGCCAACAAATTGTAGCGTCTTCACCGCAGGTACGTTATACGAGTCGGCGAGCGCTTCACGAACTGTTGTAATACGATTACTAAACTGATTGTTATAGTCGTTAGGTTGGTAGGCATCGTGAGGGTTTGCAGGCGTACCAGCACCGGCCCCATCAGGGAAGTAGGTCTTCACGTCAGGAAGCACCATGCCAGGATACCAGCCCATCTGGAAGGCAGTGGCGTAGACAATCGGCTTGAAGGTTGAGCCAACGGGGCGACCGGTACCAATACCTTCGGTGAGCGGATCGGCGGCATTGTAACTTCCACCCACGAGCGGATTTGTATCATTGTAATTCGCGCTGCCATCCATAGCGAGGATTTCGCCATCGTGCGTATTCATCACGACGACAGCAGCATCGTTGAGATTATTGTCCTGACTTAATGTTGCTAAATGTTGAGTAGGAAATTGCTGCCATTCCGGTTGATCCAGGTGGCGATGCACCGCGTTTTCTACGAATTGTTCCAGATTGGCGTCGATAGTTGTACGAATATTGTAGCCACCATTCAGAAACGCCACCACACCAGCCTCGGGGTTGCCGTTACCTAGCGAAACCTCTAACTCCGACTCGACCCAGTCCACAAAATGGGGGTCGCGTTTGGCATGGCTAAAGTAGCTAAACTTCATCTTCGCGGTCATGGCCTCGGCCTGCTGTGCCTGGGCCTGTGTGATTGGCGGACCGCTGAGCGTGAGACCGAAGTGGTATTTGACCATGGCATCGAGCACCTGCTGCTGACGGTCCAGGGCTCTTTTCAAGTTACTTGCTCCTCGCGTTGGATCGTTCAAGGGCGGGTTCTGCGGCATACCGGCCAGCAGCGAGGCACGCGCCAGGGCCAGGATTGGATCGTGTTTATGCGTGGCCTGGTTATAATCCAGTTGCGAGATGGCGGGCGTACACTTAAAGTTTTGTGTACAGATCGGCTTGAGATGAAAATAATCTTGTGCCGCCGCCTCGACGCCAAGATCCTGCGCGCCATAGGGCGAGACGTTCATGTACATTTCCAGGATCTTCGTCTTGGGGTACTGCTGCGTCAGGCCAATGGCGAGCGCGGCCTCGGAAATTTTACGATTGATATTTTCTGAGGCGTTGTTCCTGAGATTCTTCACCAACTGCTGCGTCAGCGTACTACCACCACCGGTAATATTATGGCTCAAATAGCCGGGGATGTTACGCACAATACCCTGGTAGTCAACGCCGGAGTTCGTCCAGAAGGTACGATCCTCAATCGCGATCTGGGCAGTTTGCATCACCTGTGGAATATCGTTATAGCTAATTGGAGTCCGCCGTCCCGCGCCGTTGGTGTCGTAGGCATCATACAAGAGCGTCATATTGCGATCATAAATATGCGAGGTCTGCGATATATTTTTATTCGCCAGGCTCTGCACCTGCGGCAACTGCTGCTGATAATAGTCATAGGCGTACACCGAAGTTGAAGAACCTGCAAGTATCAATACAACCAACAAGGCCAGCGCAATCCCCGTCCACAGGCGACCGGGCGTGAAACCTTTAGCGCCAAAGCGCTCACGGTGGAGACGGCGCTGCATATTCAAGCGCAACACACGCGAACGTTTCCAGGGTTGGCTCCTCGATGGTGAGAACTCTTCAGGCGTACGATAGAGCGTCATAGGAGGCGGAGCGGGTTCACGCGTATACCCATAGACCGTGCCCATTTTGCCAGACCAGCCCCGCACCTTATCCATTGCGCCGGAAACCCATCTCTGCAACTGTTGTGGCGGCTGAGCAGAGGAAGACGCGGGAAGTTGGCGGCCCACGTTATGGCGTGAGAGCAGACCCGACGATGGTGGGTTCTGGTGCTGTGGGGGCAGACCCGACGATGGCGGATTTTGATGCTGCGAGGGCAGACCCAGAGACGGTGGGTTCTGGCGTTGCATTGGCGACTGCTGCGCGGGAGGTTGTTGCGCCGATGGGTTCTGGCGATAGTTGCTCAGCAGGCCAGAGCGAGGAACTTTATGGTTTTGATCCGATGGATCAGATTTTGGTGGTTGATTCCAGTTATTACTCATAATGAAGATACATCCTTTTTAGTCTATTGGTATACTTCACGATTTTGCCTAAATGCCCCCCCACCTACCAACATCCTTATTTTTGCTTACTGGAGTTTTTAACGTTCAAGATGAAACATATTAACGCAACCACCCATCCAGGCTATATAAGCACAACAGCATGATATATAAAGGAGTATTAATGGTTTCCGGAAACCATTAATACTCCTTTATATATCATCCTCAGCAAGCGATCCTGCTTTATTGCCCAGGCGGCATACCAGTATTGTCACCATTATTACCAGGATTGGTATTGTTACTGGTGTCTGGATTATTGCCACCGTTGTTGCCCACATTCGCATTGTTGCCGCTGGTGTCTGGATTATTGCCGTTGCTGTTATTGGTGGAGTTGTTCCCAAAGATGTTGCCACCAAACATATTGCCACCAAACATATTGCCACCGTTGTTACCAGCATTCGCATTGTTGCCAGTATTACCATTGTTGGTGTTATCAGGAGTAGGCACCGCTTGCGGCACACCACTGACCTGTGGTTGCTGCCCATCAAGCATCCAATCGCAATTGCTGCCACTACCAGCCAGGCCATTGACCGACGAAACGCACTGCTGCTGAATACCAGAGGGTATCGGGAATGTGGAGGCTTGATTCAAACCGAGCGACGCGGGATCGAAGTGGGACGGGCAGCGAATTGTAGGGTCAATAGCGCTACAGGTGCGGCCGCTGACAAATTCCATCACGCTGTGCCAGATGGGGGCCGCACCCGTGATACCGATCACGT
This sequence comes from Ktedonobacteraceae bacterium, assembly GCA_036272735.1. Classification (GTDB taxonomy): domain Bacteria; phylum Chloroflexota; class Ktedonobacteria; order Ktedonobacterales; family Ktedonobacteraceae; genus DATAYF01. Next base: position 2,999 of record DATAYF010000461.1, on the reverse strand, counting down.
CCTGTCCAAGGCTCTCGCCATTAGCGTTACCGGTCCACACTCCCACAACCACGCCAGGCGTATAGCCAATCGTCCAGTTATCCTTAAAATTATCGGTGGTGCCGGTTTTGGCAGCAACCTGGTGGCTGCACGCGCGTACCGTGGCGCAATCGGGAGACCAATCGGCGAACGAGAGATCGTGGTCATTCAAAAACTCACCGTAGCGCGAAGGTTCATCGATGAGTACCGAGGTCATCATATACGCAACTTGCGGCGAAAAGACCTGCACAGCTTGCTGCATCTGTGTACGCGGATCAAGGTGATAGAGGTTGTGCCCATAGTTATCCCACACATCCATAATGTATTGTGGTGGCACGTGCAGGCCGTTATTGGCGAAAGTCTGGTACGCGCTCACCAGCTGGTCAAGTGGCGTCTCGGTGGTGCCCAGCGCCATAGAGACGCCGAAGCACTGCAAGTCCGTGTGTCCGTTGCGCTGGCACGTTTGCAACTTACTATCGAAAGATGTGACCCCCATACGTTGCAGGTTATTGACCACGTGATCGACGCCCGCGAACTGCATGGCTTTGACGGCGGGAATGTTAAGCGACTGGGCGGTAGCGAGACGAATAGTAGCCCCGGCCTGGTTGGTGTAGTGATTGCCGTAGTCGGTCGGTACGTAGGTAGCCTGAACCCCGGCCCCGAGGCCGTTGGGAAACCCTGTCTGAACATCGGGTAGCACCACGCCAGGATACCAACCCATCTGGAAGGCGGTGGCGTAGACGAACGGTTTAAAGGACGAACCGGGCTGGCGCGGGCTGACGGCCGCGTTGAACTGCCCTTGAACGCGTGGATCGGTGGAGGCATAGTTCGCACTCCCATCCATTGCCAGCACTTCCCCATCTTGGGCGTTCATCACCTCCACGGCAGCGTCGTTCACATTATAGAGTGGGTCGCTCAACGTTGCATACGCCCCCTGGAGCTTTTGCAGCTCCGGCTTCTCTAAATGCCGGGCCACGGCATCCTCGACATACTGTTCGACATTGGCGTCAACGGTGGTACGAATATTAAAGCCGCCGTTGAGAAAGGCGGACACGCCCCGGTTGGGATCACCATGGCCCAGCGCCGTCTCCATCTGCCCTATGACCCAATTCACAAAATGAGGAGCCTTTTCAGCCTGGTTATAGCGCGAAAAATCCATGTTGGCGGTCAGTGACTCCGCCTGTTGTACGACCTGAGGCGTGAGTGTCCCGATACCATCAACCGACACGTGCTGTGATACCATGCCATTGAGCACCTCACGCTGACGTACCAGGGCCCGATCTTTGAAAGCTTTTCCGAGCGTGGGATCGTATTCGTAGGGACTTTGCGGCATACCGGCCAGCAGTGAGGCGCGCGCCAATCCCAGCACGGGATCATCTTTACGCGTTTGCTGATTATAATTCAGGCGCACAATACCAGGAGTACATTGGAAATTTCGAGCACACGTGGGGGTCAGGTGGAAGTAATCTTCAACGGCGGCCTCGACCCCCAGGTCCTGCGAGCCAAAGGGAGCCACGTTAAAGTACATTTCAAGGATTTTCCATTTAGGATAGATACGCGTCAGGCCAATCGCCAGCACGGCCTCAGAAAGTTTACGATTGAGCGAATATTGCGCGTTTTGCCTGAGATTCTTGATCAATTGTTGCGTCAGCGTACTCCCACCACCACTGGCATGGCCGCTAACATAGCTCGGCAAATTGCGCAAGATGCCCTGTGGATCAACGCCAATGTTCGTCCAAAAGGTACGATCCTCGGTTGAGATCATGGCATCCTGCATTACCTTAGGAATCTGGTTGTAGCTGATGGGTGTGCGGCGTCCACCACTGTTAGGGTCGTAGACATCAAAGAGGGGCATCATATTGCGATCATAAATACGCGTTGTTTGTGAAATCTGCTGGACAGCCAGATTTTGCACCTTTGGCAACTGTTGCTGATAAAAAGTCAGGGCATAGGCGCTGCCAGAAGAACCACCAATAATCAGCAAGATCAGCGCCCCCATTAAGGCAAACATCAACACTCGCCGAGATGGCGGCACGACCCGTGTGGAACGGTGACGGCGCTGCATAGCCAGGCGTAGTGTGTTGGAACGCCGCCAGGGCCTGTTACGCTCTTGCAGCAGAGCAGCCTCTTGCTCCTGCGCAAAGCGGTGGCACACCAGAGGAGGCGGTACGGGTTCATACGAGACACCATGCACAGAGGCCATTTTCCCCGACCAGCGACGCACCGCTTGCACTGTGTTGTTCAACCATTGCTGATGCTGAGCCGGGGGCAAACCAGGATGCGGAGTGGCGTCGAATCCCTGTGCCTTGCGAGATTGTTGGTAGGGTAGGTTGGTAGGCGCAGATTGAGGAATCTGGCCAGGAAAGGGCATAGCTGGCGCGGGTGGTCTCTGAGCAGAGGACGCTGGCCTATTCACGGTATGCATGTTTGTTGCAGGCGTGGATGGCTCGTGGTTTTGTTGCGCTTGCCGATAGTTCCGTAACAACCCGGTGCGTGGGGCACCCTGATGACCAGTGTTCTGCTGCTGTGATGGCCCCTGACTCCAATTATTACTCATACCAACTCCATCCCTTCCCTATCAGCACCAATTTTGCCACCCATACCACCTGCTACTTGCTATTCATAAATGGGATTCCTATTTCGTATATTACATGAGCAGAGCTTCAAAATAAAATGCAAAGCTATATTTCACCCATTTAGGCCATTACTGCTTATAGGAAAGTGTATGATATTGCTTGCCAAATCGTGTATAATGGTGAACACGTGCCATCTGTTGCTGAGAGGAGCCACCATCGCCTATGTTAGCGAACATTCAGAAATTGCGTCGCTTTCGTCCGTGGGGTATCCTGGTGCTCATACTCTGTATGAGTAGTTTCTTGCTGTTCCTGAAACCAACGGCGCACCCAACTCATGCATTAGCCTCTACCGATCCGATCACAGTCAAAACACAAACCAGCAAGGTCACCTTCCCAAAAAATATC
>DATAYF010000460.1:0-12551 GCA_036272735.1 Ktedonobacteraceae bacterium | reverse complement strand
TCATCGAGCGCATCCCAGGTCGGCCTGTGCTTTTCACAATGAAAGCGACAACAACGGAGCAGGAGACAAACAAGGCCACAGCAATCGCTCAATTGTCTGCGGCAACAACGCCAGCACCGCCCGCCGTCAGCAACACAATAATTGAGCGCCTCCCACTTGTGAATCCAGCAGCGCAAGGCCGGGTTGCTATTGCCAATTTCGAAACCCTTATCGGCAAAGAGGAAGGTCTACGCGTTGCCATTCAGCAGGCGAAAGCGGCGATTATTTATCCACCACGTGGGTTACATACCCTGCTGTGTGGTCCTAGCGGCGTTGGTAAGACCACACTCGCGCTTTTGATGCACGCCTTCGCCCTGGAACTGGGCGCGTTGCCGATAGACGCTCCTTTTATTAGTTTTAACTGCGCAGACTATGCTGGCAATCCGCAACTATTGATGGCGCAACTCTTCGGCGTCGTCAAGGGGGCCTACACCGGAGCCGACCACGACCGCGAAGGTCTGGTAGAACAGGCGCACCGGGGCATCCTCTTTCTGGATGAGGTGCACCGCCTCTTTCTGGATGAGGTGCACCGCCTGCCGCCTGAAGGACAGGAAATGCTCTTTTATTTGATGGACCGTGAACGTTTTCGGCGGCTCGGCGATCCCAAAGAGCGGCAATCCTCACTGTTACTTTTGGCGGCGACGACCGAAGATCCACAAACCGCCCTGTTGCCAACGTTTCGGCGGCGCATCCCCATGACCATCACGCTGCCGGGCTTACACGAACGCACCATCAGCGAACGCTACGCATTAGTACGCACATTCTTTACGAACGAATGCAGCAGCATCGGCACGCATATTCACGTCGCGCCGCAGGTGTTACGTGCCTTCCTGCTCTACGAGTGCCCTGGCAATATTGGTCAGCTTCGATCAGACGTACAATTGACCTGTGCGCGTGCCTATCTAGAGTTCCGCACGCAACAGCAACATGAGATGCATGTCCACCTCGATGTCCTACCAGAACACGTGAGGCGCGGGCTACTGCGCACTGCCGACCTGCATCGTACCCTCGATCCAGTCGCGCACGAGCTAGAGGCTACCCATATCTTTACGCCAATGGGTTTGCAGTTCGATAGCTATCCAGGATCAGCCCACGATCTGTATGAAAATATCAACACAGAACTTGTAGCGTTGCGAGATAGTGATCTCAAGCCGGATGAAATCAACGAGCTGCTGCATCTCGACATTCAGCATTATTTTCAAAGCTTCGCCGACGCGGTGGTTTTGGAAGCAGAGAAAAAGACGCACCTGATTGAGCGGGATATCGAGGAGATCAGCGAAAAAATTGTACAGATGGCCCAGGAACAACTGGGGCGTGAATTCCCCGACAGACTGAACCTGGTCCTGGCGCTGCACCTCACCAGCGCATTAGAGCATATCAAGCACCAGCGCCCGCTGCTCGAACCGGAATTGCAATCGCTGCGTCATACCTATCCTAAAGAATACGTCGTTGCCCAGACGGCTCTGCTCCACATTCGTGCGCAGCTTGGCATCGCGCTGCCCGAAAGCGAGGTGAACATGCTCACCATCCTGCTGGCGAACGTGGATATGCTGCTCAGCCCGGAACGTGCCACTGTTGGCATTGTGGTGGCCGCGCATGGGCGTGGCATCGCAGCAGGTTTGGCAGACCTTGCCAATACGCTGGTCGGCACCACTATGGTGCATGCCGTTGAGCTGACACTCGAACAGTCGCCCAAAGAATTACTGGCAAAAGTAGAGCAGAGTGTGAAGCGAGCAGATCAGGGCAGTGGTGTGCTCCTGCTGGTAGATTTTGCTTCGTTGCTCTCACTTGGAGAACTAGTCACGCAGCACCTGGGTATCCAGGCGCGAGCAGTGTCGGGGGTATGCGCACCACTCATCGTAGAGGCCGTGCGTCAAGCGCAAGGAACCAGGCATGTGACCGTTGAACAATTGGCGACCTACCTGAGTCATTTCCGCGTCAGCGACGTGCCCGACAAAGCTATCATGAAGGTGGGGGAGCCAGCACACCAGGCACGCAAAGAAAACGCCACACAATTGAATGGAGCAAGCAGCGAGCAGAAGCGCGTGATTTTGTCACTATGTTTGACGGGTTTTGGCAGCGCAACCAAGATGGCCGAGCTGATTGAGGACCGCTTACCCTATCTGGATAAGCGCGGTGTCGAGATTATCTGTGTCGATATCAATCTATCAGGCAAGACCGAGGCAGACATCCAGCGCCTGGTCGACAATCGAGACGTCGTCGCCATTGTCGGCACAATCAATCCACACCTGGAAAGTTATCCCTTTGTATCATTGACCGATCTGCTCTTTGGAGATGGAATTACGCGCCTGCACACGCTGTTGGGTGGCACGCTGATTGATCCCGCCTTTATTCAGCCAGACGCGACTCACACGGTAGTCAACAGCGAGCCACCAACGTTTACGCGGAGGGCGGATCTCATTCGCGAAATTTCAGCCACGCTCAGCCAACGCATGCTCTTCCTCAATCCGGCGCGTATTGTGCCGTTGATCGAGAACATGATCGAGCTGATCGAAGTGGAGGTGGGAGAGACATTTGATATCGAGGTACTGGCGGGCTTGATCTTACACCTGGCGCTCATACTCGACCGCAACACCCAGCAGAGAACATTGCACGTCACCGAGCAGATCCGCAGCCGCGTGGAGCAGCAGTTCGCCCGCGAATTGAGCATTTGTCGCCATGCCTGGCAAATTTTAAGTTCGCAGGTAGGACGCTCGCTACCTGATGAGGAGGCCTACAACATCGTCGGTATTCTGCGCCAGGTGGACATCTTCATGCTGAGCGCCTCATAATCCCCCGTAATTGTACACATTGATAGGTATGTATGGCCCGGTGGGCCATACATATATTTCCGTGCTATGTGTGCTACACACATTATGGCATGGTTCTTGCTATGTATATAAAAGACCCGGCAAGTCCCAGGTCATAGCACAGATGTAGAGTTTAAGATAGTGTCACGCTCTCCAAACGTAACGCTACCCGCCTGCTGATCTGGGGCTTGTAGGGAGAGGTTATCTATCCATGGTAAGAGTATTGATTGTATGTAGCTGGGGTATGTCCACCAGCTTGTTGGTAGAAAGCATGCTGGCAGCAGCCAAAGAACGGCAATACGCCCTCGCAGTCGAGGCATTGAGCGCGGGAGAATACGTAGATAAGGTTGAAGAATACGACCTTGTGCTGATCGCGCCGCAGATACGACACCTGCGCAAAGGAATCGAGAAATTAGCATTGTCGCTAGGGAAGCCGGTAGCACTGATCGAGCCATTCCATTACGCAACGATGAATGGGCAAGCAGTCTTAGACCAGGTGCACAGTATCATAGAAGGATAAGCAGCAACGTGAGCAGCTTTATTGAACGCACAAGTGATTGGTTTGAGCGCTACCTGGTGCCGCCGTTGGGGGTACTGGGCAGCAACATCTATTTGCAGGCCATTCGTGATGCCTTCATTATTTTTACGTTGCCACTGATTATCGCGGGAAGTTTATTTTTAATTATCGCCAACCCGCCACTACCCGCGCTGGCAAAGCTGCTCCAACCCTATCAGAACGCGTTTATCATGCCGTACCAGCTCTCGTTCGGTTTGATGGCGGTCATTCTGGCTTTTGGTGTGGCTCATAGCTTAGCACAATACCGGCGCACCGAGGCGGTGCAACCAGGCATATTAGCAATCGTGCTCTTTCTGGTGGCCTCGATGCCAGTGTGCAACCTTGCTGAGCTAAAGCTAGGCGAGATCTTGCCCTATCTTGGCGGCCAGGGCTTGCTCGTGGCAATTTTCATTGGTATACTCACCGCTGAAAGCGTCTATTGGTTTCGCAAATCGCGCTTCACCATTACGTTGCCGAAGAGCGTGCCACCCAACGTCAAGCGAGCTTTTGAAGCACTGGTACCCACGTTTCTGCTGCTAACCACGGTCTGGCTGATCGAGTGGGCGGTCAGCATCCATACCTACCTGGGAGCTGATGGGCTAGTGCACCAGTACACGATACCGGTGTTACTCATGAAGGTATTTCAGCCGCTGGTGGTGGTGCAAAATAGCTATCCGGCGGCGCTCCTGGAGATTATTTTGATGATGCTGCTCTGGTCAGTGGGCATTCATGGTATGAACGTGGTCACAGCGATGGCGGCCCCGTTCTGGTTTACCACGCTGGCCGCCAATGCCGCTGCCAATGCACATGGCATGAGCGGGCATGGTATCATTACCGAGCCGTTCTTCCATATCTTTTCGCACCTGGGAGGATCGGGGGCCACCTGGCCGCTGGTAATCTATATGTTACGCTCGAAGTCGGAGCAACTGCGCACAGTTGGCAAAGTGGCCCTGGGACCAGCTATTTTTAACATCAACGAACCGGTGATCTTTGGCGTACCGATGATGTTGAACCCGATCATGATGATCCCGTTCATCGGCGTGCCAATCGTCATCGTCAGCACCAACTACCTGGCGTTTGCGTCGGGTTGGGTGCACGTTCCAGTGGTAATGCAGCCTTTTACGGTTCCCATCGGCATTAGCGGATTTATCGCCAGTGGTGGCGATATTCGTGGCAGTATATTACAACTGGTTAACCTGGCTATTGCAGCGCTGCTCTACTATCCCTTCTTCAAAGCCTGGGAACGCGTCTTGATCGCGAAAGAAGCAGCAGCCCAGCAAGAGGCAGACAAAACGGTACCGCCTCAACTGCAAGCGGTGCCACAGAGCATGCGTGCGTAAATAGATAGAGAGATAAAGAGACAAATGGATACACAGAAAACACACCGGAAAGGGGGTGAGGCGCACAGCGCGGGCATTGGTGATGCAACAACAGTACACGCCGTATAAATTAAAGGCATATCCTAAACAACCCATTTTTTACATGGACGTTTTTTATCACGTAGCTATGATTACTGTGGCTACAACCTTCTAGCATGATCACGTACGTGTGTATAGGCATGTTGGAATGTGGAGGACAAGTTCAACGATGAGACTATTTTCGCATAAAGTTGGATCACTTAGCACGGTGCTAGGGATCGTTCTCATTTCCGTATTACTTGCGGCCTGTGGTAACGGGAACGCCGGAGCAGGGAATACAGGCAACGGCACGCCAGCCGCGTCAGGCGGCTCATCAACGACGGCCAAAGCCAAGAATTGCACCAAAGTAGGTGTCCTGCTTCCTGAAACCTCAACCTCGCCACGCTGGGAAACCTATGATAAGGTCTACCTTGAGCAAGATATCAAACAGATTTCCGGCGTCAGCATCGATTATTACAACGCGCAGGGCGACCCCAACACGCAGTTGAACCAGGCCGACCAGGCGTTGACCAAGGGTGACTGCATCCTGGTAGTCGCGCCAAACGACGGCACCTCAGCGGCTGCCATCGTCACCAAAGCCCAGGCGCAGGGCGTGCCCGTCATCGCCTACGACCGCATGATCCAGGCGAAGACTCTCAATTATTATGTCTCGTACGACGGCGTTGCAGTCGGTAATGTCCAGGGTCAATACATCCTCAGCCACTACAAACAGTACGGCTCGGGCAAAAACGTCATCATGATCGATGGCTCTAGCGATGACCCCAATGCGCTCCAATTCCATCAAGGTGCAATCAATGCCCTGCAACCATCGTATACCAACGGCACCTTGAAGAAGCTGTATGACCAGTTTACCCCCAAATGGGACGCGGGCACTGCTCGTAACGAATTCGACCAGGCCCTCACAGCCAACCAGAGCAAAGTCCAGGTTGCCTATGTAGCCAACGACACCATGGCAAATAGCGTCATCGCGTCGCTACGCGCCAAAAAGCTCAACGGCAAAGTGCTGGTCACCGGTCAGGATGCCACTGTGATTGGCCTGCAAAACATCCTCAAGGGCGACCAGGCCATGACGGTTTACAAATCGTTTTCGCAAGAGGCCCAGGCCGCGGCCAACATCGTGAAAGCTCTACATGACGGTACCGATCCCAGCAGCACCACCAATTTCACGACGACAAAAAATACCGCTGGCGGAAGCATTCCGGGTATCGTTCTGCCACCGGTCGCTGTCGACAAGACGAACATGAAAAAGTACATTTTTGATACCGGGTACCTGAGCAAATCAACGGTTTGTGCAGGCATTCCGGCTGGCACGGATGGCGTCTGCTAAGACGTAGCAAAGCCTGGTAGTTTGTAGCACGCAAGCGTGCTACAAACTACCATTTTTCGGAATAAGAATATCAGCAAAAGCACTATTAAGATAGTAGTAAAACAATGGAGAGAGGTATGTCATCGCAGCAACAGTCTCCGACGGCGCAACCAGCGTTGCAATTGCGGGGCATCGGCAAAAGTTTTGGTCCCGTGCGCGCACTGAGCGGTGTTGACCTTGATGTGTACAGAGGGCAGGTCATCGGGCTGGTTGGAGACAACGGTGCCGGTAAATCGACGTTAGTCAAAACCATAGCGGGCGTGGGACCGGCGGACGAGGGGCAAATCTTTGTAGAAGGCCGGCCGGTAAACATTACGAGTCCCCAGGCCGCCACCCATCTGGGTATCGCGACCGTCTATCAGGACCTCGCGCTGTGCGATAACCTGGATGTGGTTGCGAACCTGTTTCTCGGCACAGAAACGCATCGGATGTTTGGCGTACTCAGTGAGATTGAAATGGAGCGACACAGTCTGGAAGTGCTACGCAGCCTCAACGTGAAACTCCCTTCGGTACGAACCATCGTCTCCTCACTATCAGGCGGGCAGCGCCAATCGGTTGCAGTCGCCAGGGCTATTTTAGGCAACGCAAAAATTGTGCTGCTCGACGAGCCAACGGCGGCTCTGGGCGTTGCGCAGACGCGCCAGGTCTTACAACTCATCCGCCGCTTGCGGGAGAATGGGCTGGCCGTGATCGTCATTTCGCACAACATGGTGGACATTATGGCAGTGGCCGATCAAATTGCCGTAATGCGCCTTGGCCGCAAAAGCGCCACCTTTGACGCCAGGAACACGAGCCAGGAGCGTATCATAGCCGCGATTACCGGCGCTGATCTTGGTGAGATGATGCAGCCCACGTCTAACAATGGCAACGGCGCTGAAGGATATGAAGCATGAGTAAGATTTTACAGAACGAAAGTTCAGAGAGCACCGAGTCTTTAACCAACGCGGTAGAGGCTCCTTCATACACACAACGGCGGTCCTTTGGACAACTCTTGAGAGGCGATCTTGGTTTCGCCCCCGTGCTACTGACGTTGCTCGTGATCGTGGTGTACTTCGCCATCACGACGAACGGCGTCTTCCTGGCACCAAATAACCTCTCGAACCTGCTGCAACAGGTCATTGGCACCGGCGTCGCCAGCCTGGGATCGGCGCTTGTGCTCTTCCTTGGTGAAGTAGACCTTTCGGTGGCGGCCGTGGGTGTGCTTGGGGCCGCGGTGATGGGCATTTTGTCGGAACGCATGGGCGCACCAGCCGGTGTGGCAATCCTGGCAGGACTGGCGACAGGAGCAGTAGCGGGTGCTTTTAACGGTTTCCTGGTCTCCTACCTGAACATCCCTTCGTTCATCGTCACGCTGGCAAGCTCGATTGGCTTCACCGGCCTGGAGTTCACATTACTCCAAGACCAGGCGGCGTTATCCATAGGCAATCCAACCATCCTGGTGCTCGCTGGCAGCGCGTATAGCTTCTTGCCTGATGTATACGGCGTTGGTATCCCAACCGTAATCTTGATCCTCTATGCCTTCTTCGAGATTCTCAACTACTTTAGACGCAAGAAAAGCGGCTTACGGACTCCGCCTATCTATCAACTCGTGGTGCGACTGGTCGTTATTGCCGTGGTTGTTGAAGGACTCATCGCCGTGCTGGAAAACACACCAGGTCCTGTGCCCGGAACCTACCTGGGAGTGCCGATTTCAGCAGCTATCTGGTTCGGACTTATCTTTGTGGTCTGGTTACTCCTGAAACGAACGACTTTCGGCCGTCACGTGTACGCTGTAGGTGGCAACAAAGAAGCCTCGCGTCGTGCTGGCATCCCGGTCGTCAGAACCAAGATTCTTGTTTTTGTGCTCTGCTCGACGTTAGCGGCAGCGGCTGGTATCCTGCTGGCATCGCGCCTCAACGCCGTCGATTCACAGGTACCATCCAGCCTCCTGCTGGAAGCCATCGCGGCCGCTGTCATCGGTGGAGTGAGCCTCTTTGGTGGTGTCGGCTCGGTCTGGTCGGTCATCCTGGGCGCGCTGATTATCGGCAGCCTGCAAAACGGTCTGCAATTGCGCAGTATGGGCACCGATGTGCAGAATATGGTCGAAGGTGCCGTGCTGATCATCGCGGTCGCGGTCGATGCCATCATTCGCCGTGCCCAGTCACGCAGCAAGAGTGGGCGCTGACGACCAAATTGACTATGCCGGTAACCATCCCGTGCGCAAGAACGTTACAACCCTTGTAGGGTTAAAAACTTGCCCGGTGATGTTCTGATGAATGCAATCTATCACCATCAGGACCTCGCCGGGTGCGTTTTTGTGCCAGGAGCACAGAAGACGCAATCCTTTGCCGAGATGTAAGTGCAGGAGTGCAGAGGACACAGTCCTTTGCCGGGGTGTGGGGTGCCCCCACTTTAATCCCATTTTTGTGAACCGCCGAAGGCGGTGAAAAGATTGTCAGGGGAAGAGTGGATTTATGCATACGTCACAGGAGCGACGCAAAAGAATAATCACCATCGCTCTGGTCATCCTCATCGCCATACCCATCGCGATGCTCATTCCACGCTATTTACGCGGCCCCTACATCCCCTCCCTGGTCAAAGGTCAGGCCCCCGACGGGAACTGGAGTTCATCCACGTGGGCATCCTCCAATAATACCATGTTGGGCACCTCCGCCAGTACGACCAGCAACGTGTGGTTTACTGGGCATAATGGCATCGTCAGCACGGTATCGTATCCCTCGGCCGATATGCCAAATACGACCGCCCTCGAATTCCTGGTTGGCAATAGCGCGCACACCTGGGTGAATGAAGAACAGAACGACACCCAGACCTCTACGCAATTGTACGATAAACATTCGCTAGCGTGGGTCACGACCAATACCGCCAAGAACAAAGCCTATCGCATTAAAAAGGTGGTGTACACCGACCCAACACGCGATTCGTTGATTCAGCAGGTAACGTTTAGCGCGTTAAAGGGCACGTTAGCAGACTACCTGCTGTATGTCTACTATGACCCAACTATACATGACACTGGTGATAAAAACAACAGCAGCACTGGCGAATATAACGGTACTACCATGTTGCTGAGCACTGACGGATCGGGCGACTACGCCAGCGCATTGGCGGCCTCACTGCCCTATCAACAGGATATGACCAGTTCAGGCTTTGTCAAATTCAATGATGGGCTGACCGATCTGAGAGGGAATGCGAACTGCGGCAACCATAAATGTCCTGACTATACGATGAATTATGGCTATAACCAGGCGCTGCGTGGCAACACGGCGCAAATGGGACTGCTTGACCTTTCCAACGATGGTGAGGTTAATCTCGCCACCAGCACCTCAATTACCTTTAAGCTCGTGCTCTCTTTTGGGCAAAATGAAAATGGAGCATCGGCCACCACGCACGCAGAACAGGCGCTGATCGGCACGCTCAACGACAACTCAGACCTGCTCAAGACGTATACGTCGCAATGGAATACCTTCGACGATAGCCTGAAACGTCCACCAGCCTTTGGCAAATCATCGGTTCAACCGGCACGCGAACAAGAATATTACCTGGCGGCCAATGTCCTCAAAGCCTCAGAAGATAAGCAAACTGGGGCTTTTGTGACTGGATTAGGCAATCCCTGGGGTGAAACGCAGGGAGATGATGACGCCAACGGCTATCATACGGTCAGTATGCGCAATATGTACGAGATTTCGAGCGCCTTGCTGGTCGCGGGCGATACCGCCGATCCCATACGCGCGCTGTTATGGGCCTTTACCAACCAGCAGCAGCAGGATGGGCACTTTCCAATAAGCACCGACCTGAGCGCCAACATCACCAACTCAGGGGTAATGATGGATCAACAGGCGTACGCCATTATGCTGGCCTGGAAGCTGGGCATCACGGATAGTACCGATTATCAGCAACATATCAAACCAGTGGCGGACTACATCATCGCGCATGGTCCAACGACGCCACTAGATCGCTGGGGCGAAACTGGCGGCTACAACCCGGCAACCATCGCGGCCGAGGTAAGTGGGCTGGTGTGCGCGGCCGATATTGCCAGCGTCAACAACGATACAGCCAGCCAGCAGCGCTACCTACAAAGCGCGGACGATTACGTCAAAAATATCGCCAAGTGGACCTACACGACAACGGGTCCCCTGGGCGATGGGCACTATTTTGTGCACGCCAGCACCAACGGCAATCCGGACAGCAACGCGAACATCACGCTGGCAGATCATGGCGGAAGCTACGATCAGCGGGCGATAGTGGATACCAGCTTTCTCGAACTGGTGCACCAGGGCATCCTGCCCGCGAACTCGCCCTACATCACCTCATCACTCCAGGTCGTCGACGCAACTATCAGCCAGACGATCAAAGGCCATCAGTACTGGTATCGCTACAACCATGATGGCTATGGAGAACAGACCAACGGCAACAATTTTAATGGCACAGGTGTAGGACGCTTATGGCCCCTGCTGACAGGTGAACGCGGCATCTACGCGGTAGCCGCGAAAAGCAATCCCGATGATTACCTGACGGCAATGCTGGCCTCGGCCAATAGCAGCGGATTCATTCCCGAACAAGTGTGGGATAGCGCCGCAGCAAAGGGCTTTACGCCGGGAACAGCCACGAAGTCCATGAACCCCGATACCTGGGCCATGGGCGAGTATATCACGCTGCTATTTTCTGCGTCGGAGCATAAAATGGCGGATAGCATCCCGCTCACCTATGAACGCTACGCTGGGCATCCATCCACGCCAACGCAGAGTGGGAAAGGCAAGGGGAGCGCTTCGCAACACAGCCACTAATATGCACCTTCCTCCTACCGATTGATACCAATCAATGGGAGGGGGTGCATATTGTAACCGTTTCGTTTGACCAGAGAGAGCTTAATGCGCAGTCAGGGTTACATCGTCCACATACATGTACGCGTAGTAGGAGCCACCATTCGAGGTCTCGTGATCCAGGAACTGAACACCGATCTTCTGACCCACATACTTGGAGAGATCGAAGGACGACGATATCCAGGTACGGTTGTTGACGGTCTTGCGAAAAAGCTGCTGAATCACCTGCCCACTGCTGTTGATGATGTCTGCCTCCTGCCAGGCATACGAGCTGGAGTCGTTAGTAGTCGGCCAGTAGAAGAAGCTTAGCGTCGCACTGGTGTCTGAACTGGGAATACTGAGACTCCCTGCGGCGAAAAGCCGAGGGGTGCTCCCGTCGTTCCAACGCTTCCTCATCTTGCGAGAGGCTCTTGTCGGAGACCGAGAGCATTGCAAGCCGACCAACTCGAACGGGAGAGGACGTGACCGTGAGGAGTGCCAGAAGGCCTCCCCTTCCGTGGGTTGCTCCTCTTCGTTGCGACGTGCACCCGCCTCCAGGCGACACCAACGAAGAGAAGAGAGCGGTTCTCCTGCCATGCGTCTTTTCACCTGACGGGCGTATGGCGCCTTGTTAGAACAACCGTACTATCCAGGGCTCTTCCTGTCACGTGTTTTCTGCGCCTGCCGGCGGCGCGGCTTCCATCCCCCTGCATGAATGCAGGGGCCTTCCGCCGCGAATGGTAATAGCGCTTCAGGTGCATCTGAATGGTGGAGTGACGAACTTCATCAATCATTTGTAGCACGAGGCCATTGTGCAGTTCCTGGTTAGGAACCGCTGAAGTCAACAGCGGCGTAGCGCGAACGGCAGAAATGTCTGGGAACGGGGAGATGCCCAGGAAGAGCTTCATCCATTCCATCCAGCGCGGCTGCGTGGAGCGGAACATGTTGCCACGTAGCGCGCCATCCATCGCGCCCATCGAGCGGTCATCTTTTTCTTCCTGCATGGGGAAGTACGACTGCATGACCTGCTTCAAAGGCTCCTTCTTAGGCGCTTTCGTAAACTTGTAGTCTGTAGGATACTTTTGAACTGGTTTAGCGAACGTGGGCTCCCAGGAAAGCTCCTGAATTTTCTGATAGGACCGTGTCAAATTATTCCGAGGCATAGAGATACATCTCCTTTGCAAACAACTACATACCCGAACACTGAGCACGCAGTGCTAGCCACATCAGTGGCGTTGGTGGTCGGAATAAGGGCATCTGAAGACTCCCCGTGCTAAAGCAACGGGGGTTCTGAGCGGTCCTTCCACGCTTCCAGCCTTCCTCGTCTGAGGAGGAAGAGTGGCTCTGGTGTGGGTTCGCGCGAGACTTTTGGGCGGACGGACTCTGGCACGGGGAATGCCCATGCGACGGCGGCAAGACCTGCCCTTCATTTGCCCGTTGTTGCAATCGCTCATGGACCGCCCGCAGGCGCGTCTCCGCACCTTCCCAGGGTACGGTGTACCGGGGACATGAGGGAATGGGATCTGCTGCATCAAGATAGGCCGCCAGGAACGCCGAATACAGATC
>DATAYF010000459.1:0-7764 GCA_036272735.1 Ktedonobacteraceae bacterium | reverse complement strand
TGTCATCAAATGAAAAAGAAAATGTTACTAGCTGATAAAACACATGGAGGAGCCGACGCAAGGATAATAAAACGCTGCCAGAAAATTTGTAAACAGCTGGCCGGGGGTTCGAGTCCCTTCACCGGCTCCAAGATCACACCTCAAGCCGTATGTACATACAGCTTGAGGCTTTTTTGTATTTCAAATCAGGAGCGCTCTTACTTCTCATACTGCTTGACAAGCTTCTCGACTAAATTCCCGATTTCGTGCCACAGGTGATGTTGATAATCCAGCATTTTGGCCTGGTTGAGATCGTACTGCCGGTTCGAAGCGTCGCGTTGCGCGTTATCCTCGAATTGCTTGGACATCGCCAGCGTCTTATCGCCGCGGCCATGCAGGTACGTTGTCAACTCACGCAAATCGGTGAGCAGCCCATCAAGTTTTTGTTCAGGCGTTGCCATCGTTCTTCTCTTCCTTTGTGTTTCCCGCTGAGGGTACGTGTAGCTGTAGCGCGTCGGCGAAACGATTAAAAAAGTTGAAGAGACCGATCACCGTCGCCAACTCGACGATTTCGCCATCGTCGAAGTGGAACTGCAACTCATCCCACAACTCTTCATCGACATCACGAGCGCTCGTGGTCATTATTTCCGCGAAACGCAATGCCGCCAACTCACGATCAGTAAACAGGTCGCGATGCTCGTCGATGTGATACATCGCGTCCAACAGCTCCTCGCTGACACCGAACTGCCCTGCCAGGGCAGTATGCACACTCATTCAGTAGAAGCAGTGATTGACCTGTGAGACACGCACCGCGAGCATTTCCTTCAGCCCTGGCTCGACCGTGCCACTACGCATCGCGGCCTCAACCAGGCGCATAGCGTGCTGAGCCAGTTCGGGACGATGTGCCATGGTACGAAACATGATATCCATGCTCGCATTGCCCTCGGTCACTGTATTTTGGATAAGCGCCACATCGGCCGGTGAGATGCGTGGCATGCCAAACCTCTCTTCTTCCACAATTGGGAATAACGCTTCTCTATTAGCGTCCTACGTTGAAGCGGAAGTGGGCGATATCGCCATCCTTCACCACGTAGTCTTTCCCTTCAAGCCGCAGCACGCCCTTCTTGGTTGCAGCCGCGAACGAACCATTCTCGATGAAATCGTCGAAATGCACCACCTCGGCACGAATGAAGCCGCGCTCGATATCGGAGTGAATCTTACCCGCCGCCTCTGGTGCCCTGGCTCCTTTCGTCACCGTCCAGGCGCGTACCTCATCCTCGCCAGCGGTCAGGAAGGTAATCAGATTGAGCAGGCGATAACCAACCTGGATCACGCGGTCCGCGCCCAGTTGCGGAAGACCCAGTGATTCCAGATATTCCTGCGCCTCCTCTTCGGATAGCTCAGACAGTTCAGCCTCCAGGCGAGCGGTTACTGCAACCACCTCAGAGCCTTCTGCTCGTGCCTGTTTCGCAACGCGCGCAATACCCTGAAGCTCGCCTTGCAGGCTGCTCTCCGGCACATCCGCACCCTGCCGCAACTTTTCGAGCAGTTCGTTGGCCGCGCCAAGCTGATCCTCACTCACGTTGAGCACGTACATACGTGGCTTCATGGTGAGCAGGAACAGCTCGCTCAGGATCGCGTAGTCTTGCTGCGAATACTCCAACTCACGCGCCAGCGTGAACTCGCTCAGTGCCTCGTGCAAACGGTTGAGCATCTCCAACTCTTGCAGATACTTCTTATCACCAGACTTTGCGGCCTTTTTCGCCCGCTCGATACGCTTTTCGACGGTGGCTAGGTCGGTCAGGACCAGCTCGGCATTGAGGCTTTCCAGATCACGGTAGGGATCAATCGTATCGTTAATATGCGGTACGTTGCTATCGGCAAACGTGCGTAGGACTATCGCCAGCGCGTCAGCGTTACGAATGTGTCCCAGGAATTCCGCGCTCAAGCCCTCTTTCTTCTCTTTAGCGCCCATCGCGCTCTGGCCCACGCCAGCAACGTCGACAAACTCGACAGTGGTTGGCGTAACTTTCTTGGGATGGAAGATATCGGCGAGCGGCTGCAAACGTGCGTCTGGCACCTGCACGACTGCCAGGTTGGCCTGCACCGTGCTGGTAGCGTAGCCCTCAATGGGTGCATTGGCTCTGGTGAGGGCGTTAAACAAAGTTGTCTTGCCACTTTGCGGCAGACCAATTATTCCTATCGTTAAGGCCATGATATTTCTTTTCCTTATATATTCATTATACCGCCTCAACGACCTACCTTGCGGGGGCCGTCCCCTGGCGGGATCATTTGCCTGGCATGCGCACATGCTGCCTTGACGATACCTTCATCCAGGCACTACAATAGTAGTTACTATATTATCATGCTGTTTGAAATACACCGCCTTTTAGGGCGAACCTAAGCGGAGGGACGTTTCTATGCCATTGTACGAATACTATTGCGCAAACTGCAAATCAAAATTTGAACTCATTGTGGGCAACCAGCACGCCGATGATGTTGTCTGCACCAAATGCCACAGCGAAAAAGTACGTCGCCTGCTCTCAGCGTTCGCCTTCCCGCGCGGCGGCGAGGACCGTTCGTACGATGACGCGGCCCCGGCCATGAAGGGATGTGGTTGTGGCGATAATTGTGGCTGTCACTAAGTTCTTCTCCCGAACACCAACGCTACTACCGTGGCTAGCGCTCCGCGCTCAGGTGTTCGGATACGTAGTAAGATCTTCTTCCGAAAAATCTGGAATTTTCTACCATGTTTTATAAAGTAAGTTATCGACGCGCTATTATCGAAGGGCTCATTCTCTATACGCTGGGACGACTGTGTGCGCTGATCAGTCCGGCTGTTTTCCCTGGCTGGCTGTTTGTCGCAATCCCACTGCTGTTTCAAGTGCTCCAATACTTATTTGTGCCCTACTGGACCACGCAGCGCATTGTCTCGACCAAACGCGAGCGCTTGAGTAAGCGTTTCTGGCTGCTTGGTCTCCGGTTGGCACTCATGTGCTTCGGCATCAATCTTATCATTTCTCTGTGTTTTGGGCTACCCACCGGCAGCTTTGGGACGCAACTAGGTCCGGTGCTCGTGCGCATGCTGACCAACGGTCCACAGCATCTGAGCCTTGTTGCCTGGCTCGTCGATAACGAATTGCGAACATTGATTACTCTGTTGGCACTGCATACACTGGTCGTCATTAGCTGCAAGCTCGCCCGCGGTGGCATGTTGCGCTTCACGATGCCAGCCGGTGGCAACCGCGTTACACTATAGTATAGAATCTGCTCCTAATCGCACGAATAGTTGCTTCTCTCTGCGACTTTTGTTACAATGGCAATACGACGCGCAGCCGAGCCGTATCTATTTTGATACGGAAAAAGGAAAGGTACGGTAAGCGACCTGTGTCAAAAGTGTATGCCATTGCAAACCAGAAGGGGGGCGTCGGCAAAACTACCACTGCTATCAATCTGGCGACATATTTAGCTGCCGCCGGGCGCAAAGTGTTGCTGGTTGATATGGACCCGCAAGCCAATACGTCCAGTGGCATCGGCGTGCTCAAAACCATACGGCAGCATACGATGTATGATCTCCTCATTCGTGAAGACGAGGATGTTTCCATATTTGATGTTATCGTACCGACACCACGCCGTGAACTGGTTGTCGCGCCAACGACTGTCGATCTAGCAGCAGCAGAAGTAGAATTAGTCGGAGCCCTCGCCCGTGAACAACGTTTGCACCAGGTTTTAGAGCCTATTCGCGAACGGTGCGATTATATCCTTATCGATTGTCCCCCGTCACTGGGTCTACTGACTATCAACGCCCTGGTTGCCTCTGACGGCGTGCTCATCCCGATTCAATGTGAGTATCTCGCCTTGGAAGGACTGACCCAGTTGCTCAATACAATTAACCTGGTCAAAAATAAACTCAATACCCAACTGCATATCGCCGGTGTGATCCTGACGATGTTCGATCCGCGTACGCGCCTGGCTGGCGATATCGTGCGTGAAGTGCGCAATCATTTTCCCGAAGAAACGTTTCAGACCATCATTAATCGCAGCGTCCGTCTTAGCGAGGCTCCTAGCTTCGGTCAAGCGATTCTGGATTATGACCCTACTTCGCCGGGAGGGTTGGCCTATCGCGCACTCGCCGAGGAGGTAATGGCTCGTGGCTAAGCAGAAATTTGGCGGTTTGGGACGCGGCCTCAATTCCCTGATCCCTGGTGCGTCAGAAATTATGGCTGCGCAACAACCAACTAGCATGCGCGACGACGAAGCGTCACTCCCCCAGATTCCCGTCGCCAGCATTATTCCCAACCCACGCCAGCCGCGTCGTGTCTTTTCCGATGACGACCCCAAGTTGCGCGAATTGAGCGCCTCGATCAAAGAGCATGGCCTGATTCAACCCATTATCGTGACACGCTTGAGTGAGATTGAGAACGCGCAGCGCGCCGACGCCTGGCTCTCCGACTCGCAAGGCCAAACGCCAGGCCCCGCAGAGTGGAGCGCCAAATATCAGATTATCGCAGGTGAACGACGCTGGCGTGCCGCGAAAATGGCTGGTCTCACCAAGGTTACGGTGGTGATCAAGGATGTCGACCCACAGCAGATGTTCGAGATGGCGCTGATCGAGAATATTCAGCGCGCCGATCTCAATCCTATCGAAGAGGCCATGGCTTATCAGGCGCTCATTCAGGATTTTAAACTTACGCAAGAACAGGTTGCTCAGCGTGTTGGCAAAGATCGTTCCACCATCTCAAATGCTATTCGCCTGCTTGAACTGCCCGCCCAGCTACGCGAGAAATTGATGGAGCAGGCTGATACCTTTACCGAGGGGCATGCCCGCGCCCTGCTCAGCGTCGAGCGCGACGAAGACCAGCTCACACTGATGCACAAAATCGTCGCGGAACACTTGAGTGTGCGCCAGGTGGAAGAGATGGTGAAGGCGCTGAAACAGACCAGAAGTATCAACGAGGCGATGAGCAGCGTCACCGCCAAGCCACAACGTAGCGCTGAACTCACGGATTGGGAGCGCGATTTTCGCAATACGTTCATGGCGAAGGTTGATCTGAAGTGCAACAATAAATACAAGGGTACGCTGGTTGTCCACTTCAACAATCAGGATGAGCTGGAAAGCCTGTATAATCGCCTGGTCAAGCGTGAAGGTGAACAATAAGGGGAATCGGTATGACAACGGTAGAACGTCCATTTGATCGCGTCCGCCAAAAAATGGTGACGGCCAGGATTGAGCTGATGGCACAACTCGCCAGGTTCAGCGCATCCGAGCTTACGCAGTCCGTTGCCGAAAATGAGTGGTCGCCTTTACAAATAGCACACCACCTGTATATCGTGGATGGTCTCGCCCTCGAACAGATGAAACGGGTGCAGGATGAGGATAATCCGCTGATCATCCCGCTTGAAGAGGAAGGTCCGCGTCAGACCAATCATGCTGAACTGCCAGCCTCGCTTGACGTGGTACTCGCGGGCATGGCGGCACGTCGTGAGGATACCTTCACGTACCTCGCTGACCTGCCAGATCAAGCCTGGGAGCGTCCATGCCAGCACAAAACCTGGGGACAGATGAAATTTTACCAACTGGTCAACGTCCTGCCCAAACACGACCAGGGGCATGCCGCGCAACTCTCCAAGTTGAAAGCACGCATTGAGCACGACGCGTAATCGTATGCCATACCCTATTGTGCTCTCTTACGTTCAGGCGGATAGTTTGCTCACGGTACGCCAGCAGCACGCCAGCAGCACCACGGTCTCACCAGACCTTGGCATTTCCAGCGTAACGGTGGCCGTGTCAAATGATGGTGTGATCTTTCCAGACGGCAGCCAACTCGCCTGGCAGCAGATCGAGAAGATCAAGAAGGCCGATAGCAACTGTTTCAGCGTCGTGAATGGTGAAGCGCAACCGATCCAGGTTTTTTCTGAGTATACGAATCGTATGTGCAGTCTTTTCCCCACGCGCCACACGCCGAGCATGCTGATCGCTGGTTTTAGCATGCACCGCATTGTGGATATCGACCCCATGCAGGATACGCTGAAAAAGGTCAAAACCATCGCGCCCCTGAATGGGCGTGTGCTCGATACCGCAACCGGGCTAGGGTACACCGCTATCGAAGCCGCCAGAACCGCCGCGCAGGTCGTCACTATCGAGCTTGATCCAGGTGCGCAGGTTATCGCGCAGCAGAACCCGTGGTCGCGTGCCCTCTTCGACAACGCTAAGATTCAGCAGATCATCGGCGATGCCTACGATGTTGTGCCGGATTTCGAGGACAGCAGCTTCGAGCGCATTATCCACGATCCGCCCGTGTTCAGCCTGGCCGGCGAACTCTACTCCAGGGTCTTTTACCAGCAGCTTTATCGCGTTCTCAAGCGCGGCGGACGCCTATTCCACTATATCGGTGACCTCAACAGCAGGTCAAGCGGGACGGTAACGCGTGGCGCGCTCAAACGGTTGCAAGAGGCGGGCTTTCAGCGGGTAGAGCGCCGCCCTGATGCCTATGGCGTCGTCGCGTATAAATAAAAGAAAAGGAGCATTTGCGCATGATTATCACTGAGACCTGGCAACATCGCGATATCATCACTAACGGTATTCGCATGCACTACGTCATACAGGGAAGCGGCCCGCTCGTTGTGCTGCTCCATGGTTTCCCCGAATTTTGGTATTCCTGGCGACACCAGATTCCCGTCATCGCCAAACTCGGTTATACCGTGGTCGCGCCAGACCTGCGCGGCTATAACGAGACCGACAAACCACGCGGTGGCTACTCGGTTGCCAACCTCTTACGCGATATCGTCGGCCTGATTAAAGGCCTGGGCTATGAACATGCCGTGATCGTAGGCCACGATTGGGGCGGTGTCCTGGCCTGGGCGTTCGCCATGCGCTACCCGCAAATGACCACGAAACTCATCGGCCTCAATGCCCCTCCACCCTGGACCTTTGCACGCGAGCTTCGCACCATCAAGCAGTTGCGCAAAAGCTGGTATGTCTTCTTTTTCCAACTACCCTGGCTGCCCGAATACATGCTCGCACGCAAGCATGGCGCGCTGCTGGCCCAGACCATTTACAGCACGGCGCTACGCAAAGCCGCCTTCCCGTCCGACGTGCTTGATCACTATCGTGACGCGATGTGCAAGCCTGGAGCTCTCACTGCCGCCTTGAACTACTACCGCGCGTTGGTACGCACATCAGGCAACCCGTTTAATCCTGGCGTGCCGAGCGCAATGGTAAGCGCCCCCACGCTGCTGATCTGGGGCGTGCAGGATAGCGCACTCGATATCGCCATGACCTATGGCCTGGAAGAGTGGGTGCCAGACCTGCGTATCGAGCGTATTGCCGAGAGCGGCCATTGGGTGCAGCAAGAACAGCCCGAAGCAGTCAATCGATTCATGGTAGATTTTCTGCGCCGTTAGCCAGAGAACATGAGCCATCCTGAATCTTCGAAACAAGGGTGCATAAAGAAGTAATAATGTGCGTAAAAAGCTTGTAGGGACCGATTTATCGTGTCCGCCGAGCCTTGTCGACCAACGAACTCAGCGCTTGCAACGTTGTGGCTTCGTCGTTTACTGGTCAAGGGGGTCGGCGGACACGATAAATCGGTCCCTACATCAAAATGCAGCTTTTGCTTCTATGGGATTCGGGATGGCTCATGTTTAAAGAAAGATCCGCTCGACATCCTGGGCGTTGAATGTGGCCTGCAACTTGACCAGCTCACGAACGCGCTGTGTTGCTACGGCAGCATCATTGCCCAGGAACACCCCCTTGATGTTGCGTATGAGCGAGGGATCGCGAGC
>DATAYF010000458.1:0-31711 GCA_036272735.1 Ktedonobacteraceae bacterium | reverse complement strand
ATATTAAACGCTCGATGTATGGCCGAAGCGGCTTCCCACTCTTACGTCAAAAGGTTTTGAAGGCCGGATAAAGGAGCACGGAAAGTGCGGAAGACCCCGAGTTTTGTGTAATCGTGCAGAGCAGAAAAACCGGAAGCCAATTCAGACCTGGCTTTAGCTGTAAATCACAGAATTCAGTGAAGTAATTTGGCTCATGTGCACGTTGTGTGGAGCAATGATACTGGAAGAGGTAGAGGAGATGGAAGATTGGTCTCGTCCAACAGTGCTCTTTCTTCCTATGCCAGAGTTTACCACACAAAGTGCGCATGAACCCATATATTAGGTTGGGACCATCCTAACACTCGAATGGTTCGCAAGAATTATCTGTCTCTTCTCTAAGGGATGGAACGTACGAGGAAACGGAAAGGCTGAAAAAGGATTCCTGGTCTCTTTGAGGGGTGAAAAGTAGTATACTTCCCTTTTTTAGGGCGCATGGAAAACCTCGATAATTTGTACGTTGCTACACCGTTGCTACATTTTGGTCTAAAGTGATCATTTTGGGAAAACTTGAGGTTTATATAAACAAAGGCTAGAAGCGGCTTTACTGCCCTACTTCTAGCCTTGTTGTATGGTGGAGATGGGGGAGAGTCGAACTCCGCAATGGCTTCTTTTGGGTTGGCTTCTATCCTGCCTCGACTGGCTTCTCTGGCTATTTTAGGTTTTTATTTTGTCAAATCTTGTCTCGTTTTTATAACGTGCGTCAAACGGTTTTGCTCCCCCTGAGCAGGCGCGGCTTCTCTTACGTGGGGCAAGCGAGAAAGGGTTAGAGGTACAGCTTGCTTTAGGGGTCGCAATGGGTATGCATGCGTATAGGTGAAATATTAGGTCTTCGCTGGTCCGATATTGATTTGGCGAAGGGAACGCTTCGTGTTCCTCGGACATTGAATTATCTCCCAAAGTATCATTTTGTCGAGACGAAGGGAAAGACCAAGGCAAGTAAGCGTAACATGTTGTTACCTCGGTTTTTGATCGTGCTTCTCAAGAAACATGCAGCATTACAGTTAAAGAAGAAAGAAAACGTTGGGGCGCAGTGGGTAGATCGTGACCTTGTCTTTTCTAATAAGATGGGTGACTATGTTCTTCCTAATACCCTTCGGCGTCAGTTCTATCGGTTACTTTCGAATATCGGGCTGCCGCGTATGCATTTTCATGATTTGCGCCATAGTGCAGCAACGATCTTGATAAGCATGGGCGTTCCTGTGAATGTGGTACAGGAACTTTTAGGCCATAGCGATGTGTCTATAACGCTGGATATATACGCGGCTGTTGTGCCTTCGATGCGACAAGACGCGGTGAATACAATGGATGACCTGTTTGGAGAACAATCCTAGCTGTTTGGTGTCAATTGTAGTGTCAATTGGCTCTGGAGCTTTGTTCTTGTCGTATGAACTGGCTTTGTAAGCTCTTTCTTGCGAGTCATACCATGTTATGGTATTATTTGAGCCATATTATAGCACGTTGTTTATTGCACAGAAAAACAGAATGGCATTTCATTGAATAACAATTTATTGCCAGCAGAGCCCGAAGAGCTGAACAATGTGCAACCTGGCTATTTTGGTTCGACGCCCCCGACGGGCCAGCTCCCACCTAAAGGAGAGCGCATGTGGGTTGATCGCCCGGAACAACTGCGGTACGCGGTCAGCATCCTCGCCCAAGCCAGTGTTGTTGCCATTGACGCGGAATTCATGCAGGTGCGGTCATACGTCCAGGGGAGTGCTGGCTCCTCGGTTCCGCGCCTCTCTCTTTTGCAGCTAGCGGTCGATCACCATTGCTTTGTTGTGGACACCTTACGCCTGGGAGATCTCTCGCCACTCACAGAGATTGTGGCAAATCCGCGTATCGCAATCCTGTTGCATGGTGCCGGTGCGGATATGCGTGTCATGGCCGAGCGCGGGCTGAACGTTGCGCACTACTATGATCTGGAAGCGACTAGCCGTTCGATTTTTGGTCAGCACGAATCGTCGTTGGCATCGATGTTGGCGCGAGCCTTTCATATGCGCCTGGACAAGAGTTTGCAGCGCACCGATTGGACGCGACGACCTCTGCCGCCCGCGATGATCGCCTACGCGGCACGAGACGCCGAGGTAACGCTGGCACTCTATTACTGGTTACAGCAGCACTACCCGGAAATCTTGCAGTTGCACGAGCACACGGATGCCCCGGTCGTCGTGGCCGCTTGGATTGCGCCGTTTTTGCAGGGCCCCGCGCCCTGCTCACCTGATGTCGCAGTGGCGGACGGCCTGGCGCGTGGCGTGATTGCCGACAAGGCGCAGGTCGATCTTGATTGTCGCTCTGCCCTGGCTACCTTGCACTATCCGATGTACCGTAGCCGCTTGCTGCGCTTGATTGCCGACCTCTCGCTGACAAAGTTGGTGCCGGACCTCGTCGCCTTGTTGCAGGCTCCCACTTCCGATGAGCGGGCTGGAAGCGTGCGCGCGCTGGGACGCCTGGGCGTCAAGTCTGCGCGCGAGTCTGTGCGTCCATTACTAAGCGATCCCGTACACGATGTACGCAAGGCTGCACAGACAGCACTGTACAATTTAAGTGCGAAGAGTAGCACCCGGCAGGCGCAGGCATTGCACAACGCTGATGGTTCGCGGCGCTGGGTCAGTGAGCCATCAGGCACGGCGAGCGACGAGCAGGGTGGATGGAAAAGCCGTCTGCGCTCGATCATCGATGCCTCATAACCAACTTGTGTGTTTGCCGTTGGGCCGTTCAAGGTGCCAGGTATTTTTATGAAGACGTTATGCGCGGCACGGGTAACGGTGGTCGCTTTGTCTTATTTTTTGCGCGGGATGCGCGTGCCGACCCAGACTAGCGTAAGCAGACCGGCAAGCGTCCCCAAACGGCGAATGCGCCTGACCCAGCGTGCCTCTTCTTCTGGATCTCCACCGCCGATCTTTCCCCAGTGAAGTAGCGTTTGCAAGAGCGTCGAGCGTCGTTTCATGCGCTGCCGTGGTAGCATGACGATGGTGCCGTTGACCGATTGGTCATTGGGTGCTGTTTCGATGGTTTTGGCCTCAATGGTGGTGATGGGATGGGATGAGTGCAGTTGTATGGCCAGGCTGGCGAAAAATTGTTGAATGAGCAGTTTGGCTGCTCCTTTGAGCACTGCCGGTGGCAGCAGTGCACTATGTTTGTCTTGCGTGAGATTGCCCTTGTAAGCGATGATCGTGCTTGCCTGTTGCCTATTCAAATGAATACTGCCGCTCCCCTGAAATGTATTCTGGCGACCTTCCCCCTGAATTTCGATGCGGTAGTGATACGGGAACTGCTGTTCAGTTATTGTAATGTGTCCCTGATAGATACCTTTGAGCGGAGCATGCCTGATCTGCATGGTCACGTTGTAGGCGTCATCGGTGATTTTCTCCAGGCGTTCAATGCCAGGAACCGTGTTTAGCAAGGCCTCGGCGTCCATTAAATTGTGCCATACGATCTCTGGCGATGCTTGCAATGTGTATGTGCCTTCTATATCCATCGAAAAATGTCCTTTGCACAAAAATACTAGTATGAATGCGATGATGATGAATGATGAATAAGTCCGTCAAAATCATTATAGGGGAGAAGTTTATGGGCTGCAACCAGTGCCCGCTGTTTTTCCTGCTGGCAGCACGCTAATGGTCATAGGTCGAGCCGCTCAATATGCCGATTGCATGCAGGTTCGCGACGACAAAAGCCGCAAAAAATGTAAGAAGTGCTTGATACTTGACAATAGTAGCGTCTGGGAACTATACTTACAGCCATCTGTGTTGCTGCCCAGAGGGGAGCAACAGCTAGTTGGTTGTGTGCAAGCTGAAAATAATTTCAGTATCAAGGAAAAAATCTTACGAGGATGGCAGGGGCATATCTTCGCCGCACCTTTCTATTTCCTTGCATTCATATGAGTGCATATGGGTAGTAAGTATAAGAGCCCATTAGCGCGAACTTTATCAATAGTGTAAAAGCAGCAAGAGACGTAGAGACCGATTTATCGTGTCCGTCGGACAATGACGATCAACCGACCCCAGCGCCCTGGCACGGTATGACTCTATTGTTGGCTGGTCAAGAGGGTTCGGCGGACACGATAAATCGGTCCCTACGGGCATTGTGTCCACTACATCCTCTAAAGTTCGCGCCTATTGGATAAGAGTCTAGAGGAGTCGATTTTTCATGAAAGTAATTCTGTTACAGGACGTCGAAGGTTTGGGTAAGGCTGGCGACCTGAAAGAGGTTGCCAACGGGTATGCCCGTAACTATCTCGTTCCACACCACTTCGCCGCCGGAGCTACCCCCAACTTGATTGCGAACCGGGATCAACGTATCGCAGCGGAGCAGCGCCGTGTGGCGAAGCGTGACGAGGCCAATCGGCAATTGGCCGAGCGCCTGGGCCAGATCGCCTTGACCTTCCAGGCACGCGTCGGTAACCAGGGGCGTCTCTACGGGTCAATTACTAGCCAGGATATCGCCGATGCCTTGCGCACCGAGCACGAGGTTTCCATCGACCGCCGCACCATTGAACTGCCGGAGCCCATTCGCGCCATCGGCACCTTTTCCATATCGGTCAAGCTAGCAAAGCAGCTAGAGCCAAAGGTCACGGTCAACGTGGTCAACGAGGCCGAGGCTGCCGCAAAATAGGCATGACCCGCAGACAAGAATGACCCGCCTTGCGCGGGTCATTCTTGTCTGCGGGTCGTCAATC
Organism: Ktedonobacteraceae bacterium; assembly: GCA_036272735.1. Lineage (GTDB taxonomy): Bacteria > Chloroflexota > Ktedonobacteria > Ktedonobacterales > Ktedonobacteraceae > DATAYF01. The sequence goes on along the minus strand of DATAYF010000458.1, from coordinate 26,994 downwards.
TTTACACCAGTTCTTTTTTTGTCCTGGTCTGCACAATAGCGCGGGGAATGTGCGGCAAGAGGTCCGAGGCGAGTAGACCCGCCTGACCATAATCGCTGCTGACCAATTCGCCCGCGCTGGCATGTAAGTAGACACCGGCACTGGTGGCGTCGAAAGAGCTTAGGCCCTGGGCCAGAAAGCCGCTAATCATACCAGCCAGCACGTCGCCAGTACCCGCGGTCGCCATCGCCGGATTGGCCTTCCAATTGATACGGGTGTGTCCCTGTGGATCGGCCACAATGGTACAGGCCCCCTTCAAGGCCAGGATCACCTGCCATTCTTTGGCTTTAGCGCGAGCCAGAGCCAGGCGATCAATGCCGCCACCCGATACCTTTTCACCGCCGATGAGCCGCCCCATCTCGCCTGGATGCGGCGTGATAATCGTGTTTTCTGGCAGTAGGGTCCACCAGCGTTCGAGCGCTGAGAGATTATTCAAACCATCGGCATCGATGAGCAGTTGTGGGCGCTGTGCAGCTGGTTGTGCGCGCAGGTATTCGAGCACCTGGAGAATGACCTCGCGGGTATTGGGTGACTGGCCCAATCCAGGCCCGATGAGCAGCGAACGGTAGCCTTTAAGATGGCTGGTGAGCGTTCGTGAGCGTTCGTGGCTCGGCTCGCTCTCGGCTGGCAAAATGGCAAAGGTGGCTTCGTGGAAGGAGCTTGCGTAGATGGCAAGCATCTTTTCAGACACAGCCAACGTGATGAGTCCCGCCCCCACCCGCGCGGCGGCGATGCCTGCAAGGTAGGCTGAGCCAGGGTAGGGAAGTGAGCCGCAAAACAGCATGACTTTGCCGAAGGTCCCCTTGTTGCTGTCCAGGCTACGTTGAGGAAGGACCTGCTGAACGAGCTTGCCGGTTAGCATCTCGGTGAGTAGATCTTGCCCAATTTCTGGTGGAAAGCCGATATCACCGACGTAGAGATCTCCCACATACTCGCGTCCCGGAAAGAAGAAAAAGCCCAGTTTTGGGCAGGCCAGCGTGATAGTGGCATCAACGGGAATGGAACCGGGATCGACCTCACCCGTGTCGGCGTTCAGCCCCGTGGGCAGGTCAATCGCCACGACGCGCAAATTGTTGCGTTTTTCGCGCTCCTGTTGCACCCGTTGCAGCAAATTACGCAGATCGTCGGGTAAGGGACGCGAACGTCCGGTGCCCAGTAAAGCGTCAACGATATAGGATGCGTCTTTGATCGAGCTTTCCAGGCGAGCGGGCACGTTTTCCCCTGGAACGTCGTGTCCCTGCACAACGAGTCTGTGTTCTTTCCAATGGTAGAGGCTGATGTGGGCACCGGCCTGCGCCAGGTGGCGCGCCATCACAAGACCATCGCCGCCGTTGTTGCCTGGGCCGATCAAGAATAAGACCTCAAGGACGTTCATCGTGGTATGACGCAGCACATGAGCTTCAAAGATGTTTGCTGCACTCTTCCCGGCATTCTCCATCAAGACATGCGAGGGGAGATGATAGCTCCGCTCCGCCTCTGCTTCCATCTCTCTCATCTCGTCAACGGTTACGATATGCATTCAGCGCCTCCAAGCTAGCAGTGATGATACTGGTGTGTTGTCATTGATCTATGTTAATTCTATTGTACGTTCTCGGCAAACAATAGGGAAGGGTCCTGCGAACTCCCTTGCGGGGGTCGTCCCCTCTGGCGGCTTTATGCTATACTTCGCATTATGAAACTAGCACTGAAAATCACTCCACAACGTAGTACGCAGTACACCAATATGGCGGATACACTGGCAGTTCCTGAATTAGTAGCTAGCCCGTTGCACGAGGTAATTACCGCAACTGAACAGGTGAAGCTGGCCGGTCAGGGCTATGTGCTGGTGACGCTCGATGAAACACGTCAGATTACGCCCGCGCAACTCGCTGTCCTGTCGCGGCTGGGAGCGACTAGCGAGGTCCATGAATACTTTGCGCAGATCGGCGCGGTGCAAGGGCCGTTATTGCGCCCACTGGAGCCGCAATTCACGCCTTTTGTGCCGTGGGAAATGGTGGAGACCCGGCGCTATAAAGGGAAAACTAACGAGCTATTTACACAGGTATTGCTGAACGCGGCAATTTTTGCTGGAGGCTATGGCGCACAATACGATCAGCGGCTGCGCATCTTTGATCCCCTGGCTGGCGGCGGCACGACCCTTTTTCTCGCGTTGGCGTTGGGCCATGACGCTTTTGGGGTGGAACTTGGTCGGCAAGATGTGGAGACGACCGCGACATTCGTGCAGCAGTTTCTTAATAGCGAGCATATCCGCTATAAGGAAACCGATGAGAAGAGCCGCAAAGCCGGGCGGCGCCATATCTTCGAGATCGGCGAGAAAGGAGCGACCCGTACGCTGGTGCTGGTGCATGGTGACACTCGCGAGGCGATTGCGCACCTGCGCGAGGTGCCCGGCGGTCCGCGCATGCACGCGATCGTTGGTGATCTTCCCTACGGCATCCAGCATTTTGGCGAACTCTCTGAGCTGCTCAATCAGGCACTACCCGTGTGGGAAGAGATGTTGTTGCCCGGTGGTACGCTCGCCCTGGCCTGGAATGCTACTCGTGTCGAGCGTGCGGCCATGGTGCAACTGGCGGAGCGGCGTACCCACTTGCGCGCGCGTGACGATCCCCCGTTTACGCAATTCGCTCACACCGTTGATCGCGTCATCAAGCGGCGTGATCTGCTCGTAGCCGTCAAAGAGTAACAAGGCGTGTACATTGCGCCCGCGTTGGCTTATAATGAGAGCATTACCTTGTGCCTGTAGGAAAATGTTTGCAGCGTGTGCGTGCACGTGCGAGCCTGCTGGCTGTGTATACATTGTATTTGAGGAGCCGTCTATGCGCAATCTCCCGAATATCTTGAGCGTAAGTCGTCTGATCGCGACCGTGCTTGTGTTCATATTGGTACTGGTCAATCAACCGTGGGCTTTTTTGGTCGCGACCCTGCTGTTTTTCCTGGCATCGGTTACCGACCTCTTCGATGGCTACCTGGCGCGACGCATGAAGGTGGTATCGAGCATAGGCGTGTTTCTGGATCTGACCGCCGATAAAGTATTTGTCTCCGCCATTTTGCTGGCGCTGATCCAGATCGCGCTGGTGCCTGCCTGGGTTGGGTTTATCATCATCACGCGCGAATTCGTGGTGGCTGGTTTACGCTCGATGGCGGCGGCGAAGGGCACGGTCATTTCGGCGGGCAAGTGGGGCAAACAGAAGACCTTTATCACGCTGGTTGCGCTTGGTGGTATCCTGCTGGCGAAGGGCCTGGGCGCGCGTTACCTATCATTATTCCCATTGATGCTCACCTTCAACAGTCAGACGGTGCACGTGAGCGATATCTTGTTGCTGATCGCGGACGTACTGGTGCTGGTGGCGACGCTGTGGACCATTTTTTCTGGCGTCGAATACATACTGGGAGCCAGGTCGCTTTTCACGGACCCGGTGGACGCGGCACGCAAAGAAAACTAACCAGTCGTTCGCTAGGCGTTGTTCTGGGAGGTCGCTACCCCGGTCACACTGGCCTTCTGGCCGATTTTGCGTTCCTTGCCAGCCAGTAGCCGACCAATGTTATCGTGATGGAAAAGAATGACGAGCGCCGGACCAATAATCATATAGAGCATCTGGGCCAGTGAAATTTTGCCAATAAAGGCTGGATCGGCATGGCCGATGAAATAGAAGAGGATACCGCAAACGATAGCGGTAGCACCGCCGACTATCGAGCCAAGCGAGACGTAGCGCCAGATTGCGATGGTGCTCAGAGTCGTGATCAGGCTGACCAGGAAACCAAGTGGGGAAGCAACAAGCAAGGCACCCGCACCGGTCATCACACCACGCCCACCTTTGAAGCCGATAAAAATAGGGAAGCAGTGCCCAACCAAGGCCAGGACTCCGGCGACCACGATGCCCCAACCACCAGCCATAAAAGGAGCAACAAAGGTTGCAAGTAAGGTAGGGCCCAGGCCCTTGGTAAGATCGACCACTAACACAATGATGGCCGGTCCCTTGCCAAGCGTACGCAACACATTGGTCGCGCCAGTTTTATGGCTACCGTACGCTCGAATATCGAAATCTTTGCCACGTAAGATTTTTCCCATCCAGTAGCCAGAGGGAATGGAACCCCACAAATACGCGACGACCGCGACGAGCAAGAGTGAACCGATAAGACCAGGCATCGTAGCCTCCTTTGGTATAATCAACGTCCTGGCCCCATTATAATCAGGTTTCTTCCAAATTACTAGTACTACCTCTCCGAAAACCTGAGCGCATAGCGCTAGCCGCGCCAGCGGCGTTGGGTTTCGGCATAAGGACGTAGGAGGTACCGGGACGACTGGGATAGATAGGGCATGCAAAAAACTATGACGGTAATCTTTCCTTGATGAGCTTTTCTTCAAGCATCTCGAAGGAAGATGTACTCCCAAATCATCAAAAGTGCACGAGGTCCATAACATGGCTGCTTTCTCTCAAACAGGAGCCAGTGACAACATGGACCTGACAGATCTGGTGGTTCGACCCAGTTCGTCGATCATCAACACCGCGAGATAGGCGTCTCAGGCCGCATAGAGAGTGAAAAAGGCTCCCCTTGCTGTAGTAGTGCTACCGATTAGGAAACACCTTTGGGGAGGGAAGATGGTTGGCGAGGTGAGAGGGGGAGAATCCCTCTTGCGCTTCTGCTACCCAACAGGTATACTCATGGAGAGAGCCTTGTTGGGTAGCACAGGAGCAGAAGAAGGACACAGCCAATGGCGACGTCTCATCGCACGTTGATCTGGCGCGCTGATCGCCGGCTCTACGAACTGGACGAACAGGGCAAGGAACAGTTCTTTCCTCTCGCAGGCGATGAGGAGCAGTGGGTGACCTGGCTGGAGAGTATTTCTGCCTTCTCCTTTCAGGGGCAACAGGGGCAACTGACGGTTCGCAAGGAAGCCCGACCACGAGGGGAGCAGTACTGGTATGCCTATCGCAGAGTTGGTTCCAGGATGATGAAGAAATACCTGGGTCGCAGTACAACCCTCACTCTGGCTCGTTTAGAGGAGATTGCTGCCGCCTTTCCGCCTGCTGCACCCTCCTCCCTCCCTGGGAATGAGCAGCGCATGCCTCAGGAGGAAGCGGGCCGTGATGATCAAGCGACTGGAGAAGCAGAGACTTCCCCGCTTCTGCTGGCGCAGGCGCGCCTGCCGGGTGATCCATTGCTGACAACGAAGCTTCATCAGCCTTATCCGCGCAACCGTTTGGTTTCCCGCTCCTACCTCATCGAGCGTCTTCAGCAGGGCATGACGGGCGCACTGACACTTCTCTCGGCTCCTGCAGGATACGGCAAAACGACCCTGCTGACGCAATGGTTGGCCGAGAGGAATATGCCTGTTTCCTGGCTTTCGCTCGAACCAGAGGACAATGATCCCGTCCGCTTCCTCACCTACCTGCTTGCCGCCTTGCAGGTGCACGACCCTGATCTCGACATGCACATCCTGGCCTTGCTCCAGGCGCGACCTTCCACGCCCCTCCAGAAGGCTCTTGCCGTCCTTACCAACGACCTGCTGAATCGCCAGGGAGGGGACTTCGCCCTGGTGCTCGATGATTACCAGGTCATCGATGCTGCACCCATTCATCACGCGCTGTCCTTCCTGCTCGACCACCTGCCGCCGCAGATGCACCTGGTCCTGGCTACCCGCGCCGATCCCCCGTTGCCTCTGGCACGCTTGCGCGCTCGTGGACAACTCACTGAGTTGCGCACCGCTGACTTTCAGTTGAGCAGTAGCGAGTCCGAGACCTTTCTGCAGGCCGTCATGGGTCTCGACCTTCCCTCTGAAGCCATGCTCGCCCTGGAACGCCGCACCGAAGGGTGGGTGGCGGGTCTGCAACTAGCAGCCCTATCTCTGCGAGGCAGGGATGACGTCTCGACCTTTCTGGCAGCCTTTACCGGCAGCCATCGCTTTGTGCTCGACTATCTCTCCGAGGAGGTGCTTTCCCGGCAACCCGCTTCAGTGCTCTTGTTTCTGCTGCATACTTGCATCCTGGAGCGTCTCTGCGGCTCGCTTTGCGACGCGGTGACGGAGCAAGAAGACAGTCAGGCCATGCTGGAAACCCTGGAACGAGCGAATCTGTTTGTGGTGCCGCTCGATGAAGAGCGGCGCTGGTATCGCTATCACCATCTCTTTGCCGAACTGCTCCAGAGTCGCTTGCAGCAGACACAGCCCGCACTGCTAGCACCGTTGCATCGGCGTGCTAGCCTCTGGTATGAGCAGCACGATCAGCCCATGGAAGCGGTGCATCATACCCTGGCTGCTCACGATGTCGAGCATGCTGCCCGCTTGATCGAGCGCTATGCAGCGATGGAATTCGCTCAGGGGCGGACGCGCTTGCTCCTGGAATGGCTCAATGCACTTCCTGAGGCATTGAGACGCGCACATTCCTGGCTCTGCCTCTATCATGCTGCTGCGCTCCATCTCAGCAACCAATTAGAGGAGGCCGAGGTGCGCTTGCAAGAGAGCGAACGTGCCCTTGGGGCGATGCCCTCTGTCGAGCAAGCGAGCATTCTGGGTTGGGCGTTGTCCATCCGCGCGAACCTCGCTCGCTACTGCGGCGACCTCGAATACGCACTCACCCTCGCTGATCAGGCCCTGGTTCTGTTGCCGGAAACGCAGGTGATGATGCGAGCCACGACGATGGTGATGGTGGTTCATACCTACCTGGTGAACGGTGATGTAACAGCGAACACAGAGCAGCAGGTGCGAGCCGCTGTGGCCGCTGCGCTGGCCTCAGGCTATCGGCTGGTCCATTTCCGCAGCCTGACCCTGCTGGCACGCTTGCAGATGCTCCAGGGACGGCTCAGGGAGGCCTCAGCCACCTATGAACAAGCGGGACAGGCTACCCCAGGGGAGGTGCTCCAGGTGCTCTCGGCCAGCGCCGTCTACTGCTTCGCACTGGGTGATCTCTTGTGTGAGTGGAATCGTCTGGACGAAGCCGAACGGCTCCTGGGGCAGGGGATGGAACAGATCCGTGGGAAGCGCTCGGTGTACGGAGATGATCTGCTGCTTGGTTCCCTCACCCTGGTTCGCCTCCACCTGGCCCGGGGTGCGCATAGCCCTGCCCTTGCGCTCCTGGACGCCTTCATGCACCTGGCTGAGACGCGCCACTTTCCCCTCTCTCTGAAAGCGCTTGGGGATGTGGTGCGCGCACAGATCGCATTGGCGCAGGACAAGCTCTCGGCGGCTGTCTCCTGGGCTGATGCCAGTGGTCTCTCCTGCGATGATGCTGAGGTGTTCTATCCGCGTGAGCGGGAATATCTCACGCTGGTACGCGTGCGCCTGACCCAGGGGCGCGCAGACCCGGCAGGCCCCTGGCTCCAGGAGATGCTGCCCTTGCTGGATCGCCTCCGCAAGGAGGCCAAGGCGAAAGCACGCGTGAGAAGCATGCTGGAGATTCTCATCCTGCAGGCTCTGACGCTCGATGCTCAGAGCAAGCGAGACGAGGCGCTCTCCACGTTGCATGATGCCCTCAAGCGAGCCGAACCGGAGGGCTACATCCGCCTCTTCGCGGATGAGGGACCCCCCATGCAGATCCTCCTGCAGAAGATCCAGGCGCGTGGCTTGCTGCCCGGCTATGTTACCAGGTTGCTCTCTGCCTTTGGCGATCCGCACGTCCTGGATGCAGCGCCTGATGACTCTCCCAATCAGGCGCTGGTGGAATCCCTGACCCGGCGCGAGCGCGAGGTGCTCCACTTGCTCAGTGCAGGGGCCTCTAACCGTGAGATCGCTCGTCGTCTGGTTCTCAGTCTGGGTACGGTGAAGAAACACGTCTCCAACATCTGTGGCAAACTGGACGCGCAAAGCCGCACCCAGGCCGTAGCCCATGCACGGGCACTCCATCTGCTCTAACACGTCTCTGATCCCCTGCGCAAAAAATAAACCCCTCAGATACAACTTCGGTCTACTGCATCTCAACCCTTTCCTCCGCTACACTGTGCTTGGAGGTCACGGAAACGAAGCGGAACAGAAACAGCGTGAATGAGAGGACGAGCGTACGTCGCACCACAGGCAGTTTCAACGTGTGCGGCTCACCGAGACGTGATCTCCAACACAGCAATGACACGACACATTTTTCGCAGCGAGAACGAAAGGAGAAAAAGCGATGATCAACCAGAGCAACGTGATCTATCTACCAGGAGGTGAAGGTACAGTGATTCAGATGGGTCCCGACGAATTGCTCCTGTTTAAGGCAGTTGGCGAACAGACCGGAGGAGTATGTGATGTCCTTGAGGACACAGTGGCACCGAAGGCTGGGCCACCTGAACATATTCATCACCAGAACGACGAGGTCCTCTACATTTTGGAAGGGGAATTTCTGGTCAAAATCGGTGATCGCCTGCTCAAGGCAACGTCAGGAACGTTTTGTTTCGTTCCCAGGGGGATAGCCCATACCTGGCAAAACGTGGGCACGCAGACAGGCAGAATGCTCGCCTTCTTTACACCCGGTGGGATGGATGGCTTCTTTCAAGCATTAAGCCAGGTATCCTCACTACTTGATATGAGTCAGGTGCTGCCGATCGCTCAGAAGTATTCCTCTGAGGTGGTCGGACCACCTCTCAGCCAGTAGATCTGTGATAGACCCCTGCTATTCATTCTGCCTCCTTGTTCGGGTACGCTCTCAATAGAAGTAAATGAGCTAGCAAGACTTCTTAAAATCTCTACGACAATTCACAGCAATCCCGGGAAAAGCCAGCAGAAATTGAGAAAGGCAAGCATGTAAGAACCTCTCACAAGATTTTTTCATCACCTGGCACTCTGACCTTGGTGATCAGAGTGCCAGGTGCAATGCCATCCAGGAAAATACATGATCTTCAGAAAGAATTTATCAGGCTGGTTGCTCTGTGTTTTGGTATGAGCGCGGAGCAGGAAAGGAATGTACTATGATCACCGTTCGTGGCGCACTCAATCGTGGCTACAATCTGCTTGGTGTGGGTATTATCGCCATCAGTGGCCTCTCGTTTTTCTCGGATCTGCCAGCCGAAATCGCCCAACCCTCACACATTGTGGACGAGGTCTTGCTGGCGGTCCTTGCGCTGATAGCCTTCGTCTGGTATCTGATTGGACGCAACAAATACTCTCGTACGGTCATGCCCATGGTCTTCGCCGTTCTTGCCCTGGCGATTAAAGTCCTGGGGTTGTTTTTGGAATTCGGCGATCCCGAAGATCGGGGTGATGAATTCGGAGCGCTCGTCCTCTTTGTGGTCACCATCATCGTGCTGGTCTGGCAATACATCGCCTCCCGCCGCCTGGCCACCCAGGCTCAAGAGACAAAACAGGCATCGGAAGTCGCCTGAACAGAAGGGATGACTAAACTTTTCACCTGACAGCCCGGAGCCGGAGCGTCTCTCTTGCATCCATACGTGAAGTACCCCATAGCTAAAGCCGGGGGCTTCTCAGGATTGCTCCTGAAGGCTCCTACCGAGCCTAAAACGTTCATTGCATTCACACCAGGTGGATGGTGGTCACTTAAAAGACCTGATGTATCGAATGGCACGTTTGACGAACACGCTAATGTTTTTACCCGTCAAAGCGATTTATGACGGAACGCCCAAACATTATTCACTTCTCAAATGTGCAATTGAACTGTATCTATTCTAGCACATTATGTGTTCACAGTCAACCATTCAACAGGCTTCACAAGCCTGTTGGCGGCTTACATCCCCATAGCTGAAGCCAGGGGGTCTTACGCCGCAGTGATAAAAACTATCTCACTGCACATGAAGGCAGAAGAGTAGGGCAATGAGATCATTCGATGGGAGAAAGTCGGCAACGCCACTGGCTTCTACAGGGCTTTGAGCCGCTAAAGAGAGAGAAAAGAAGAGAATGGAAGGAAAGAATCGATGTCATAGCATACGCAAGGCGCTGCTCATCACGATCCCCACGGACGAAGCAGTATGGACACAACAGAGGTAGCGGAGGAGCAGGCGACGCGGGCGCTGGCCTCGCGCCTGCGGGGAGAGCTGCATCTTCCAGAGAACCCGGACTATGAGGCCGCACGAGGGGTCTGGAATGGCGCCTTTGATCGCCATCCTGCCCTGATCGTGCGCTGCGCAGGCGTGGAAGATGTCATCGCCGCCGTCCATTTCGCCCGCGAGCAGGCGCTGCCGCTGTCCGTGCGCAGTGGAGGCCACAGCGTTGCCGGCTACGGCACCAACGAGGGCGGTATGGTGCTCGATCTCTCCTGCATGAAGGCCATCCGCATTGATCCAGAACGATGTACTGCCCGTATCGAACCGGGCCTCACCTGGGGCGAAGTGTCGAACGCGCTCCAGCCCTCTGGCCTGGTCCTCACGGCGGGCGACACGGCCACCGTAGGGGTGGGAGGACTGCTGCTCGGTGGGGGCATCGGCTGGATGGTGTGCAAATACGGCCTGGCGATCGACCACCTGCGTGCGGTGGAGTTGGTCACAGCGGATGGCCAGTTCCTGCGGGCCAGCGCGGACGAGCACGGCGAGCTATTCTGGGGACTGCGCGGTGGTGGGGGCAACTTCGGCGTGGCGACGGCCTTCGAGGTGGACCTGCACCCTGGCGGGACCATCCTGGGCGGCGCGGTCTTCTATGAGGCGAGCGAGGCCGAACCCATCCTGCAAGCCTATGCCCGACTCGCATCGGCGGCCCCCGAGGAACTCACATCCCAGGCGCTGCTCATGCCCGCTCCGCCCGCCCCCTTCATTCCGCCTGACAAACAGGGCACCCCGGTGGTCGCGCTCTTGCTGTGCTACACGGGAAACCTGGCAGAGGGTGGACGGGTCGTGGCCCCGTTGCGCACGCTGGGACCAGTCCTCGCTGACCTGGTGGCTCCTATGCCCTATCCGACCATCTTCCACCTGGCCGAGGCCGCCGAGATTCGTGGCTTGCAGCATCATGTGCGCTCGCAGTTATTCGACCGGCCATCCGAGGAGATGGTGCAGGCGCTGGCGGAAGCCGCCCATGCGGTCATGTCCCCTGCAACGCTGATCCAACTACGCCTGCTGGGGGGAGCTATGAGCCGGGTGGCCGCCGATGCGACGGCCTTCGCCCACCGCGATACACAGGCCATGGTGATGGTCACTCACTTCGGACCGCCACCCTCCATCGATCCAGCGGACCTGCACGCCCGCACCGAGCACGTCTGGCAGGCGCTGGCTCCTTACGCCAGCGGGGTCTATGCGAACATGCTGGGGAACGAGGGCGAGCAGCGCGTCCATGAAGCCTATCCGCTGAGCACCTATGCCCGGCTGGCTGCTCTCAAGCGGCAGTATGATCCGGCGAATCTGTTTCACCTCAACCAGAATATTCTGCCTGCGGAGGCACAAGAGAAGAGGAGAAGAGGAGAAGAGAACGGGTCTGACGAACCGATTGCTCTTTGAAAGTCTCGTGGTGTGTTTCCTTTTCCTTTCCACGATCTGCTGACCGTGGCCAAATGGATGCCCAAAGGAGAACAATGCTATTGGCAAGGAAAAGATGCCGCGCTACTGCAACGACGGAACAGACGCTGACAGTCCTGTGTACCCACTGTGCTGGCTGTGGTCAACCGATGTGGGTCGCCTAGCACACGCAACGAAGCATTACCACTTTGCAGGGGATCTGTCGTCTGACACTCTGTGTCCGTCGGTGCCGCAATCCACACTGTGAATGGTATCATCGTCCCTATCGGCCAGAGGAGGAGGGCAAATGGGCCTTACCACATGGTGAGTTTGGTCTGGACGTGATTGTTCTGGTTGGTTCCTTGCGGTACACTTCCCACCGGAGCGTTCCTGAAATTCACCAGACCCTTTGTGATCGAGGAGTTCCGATGTCTTTCTGGAGAAGTGCTTCTTGCCCGAAGTCTCCTCAGTACCTGTGAAGCTGATCTGGCAAGTCTCTTGCGCGAGGTGCAACAAACGCTTGACATTCCTATCCGTGGGGTGATCTCTGACGGACAGCACTCTATCCGTAAGGCAGTTCAGACAGCGTTGCCGAACGTTGCGCATCAACTGTGCCACTTCCATTACCTGCGTGAAGCAGCCAAACCCGTCTATGAAGCGGATCGGCATGCCAAAAAGGAATTGAAAAAGCATTTGCGTGGGGTGCGCCCAATTGAGCGGGCCGTCGAAAAACGGAATGATGCAGAGGCTGAAGCGATCCGTGGGTATTGTTTGGCCGTCCGAAGTGCCTTAACGGATGATGGCAGGCCACCGTTAGAAGCACCCGGCCTCAAGCTCTACGAGCGCATAGCTACCATTATTGCTTCACTCACCCGTGTCTCTGAAAAAGGGGCTTACCACGTGAGTTAGAACGTATGCAGATTTTCCTGGAGAAAGGACTCACGCAGACAGCCGCACTGTGGTCAGATGTGCAACAAGGTTATACATGGGTCCGCCGTGCTGCGCACATTCTCAGCAATGATGAAAAACAGGCCGCAGCAGGGGTGCGTCACACCTATGAAGACCTCCTGACGGAGATGGAGCAAATCTCAACGCCATCTGAAACCCTTGCCACGATGCTTTCGACGTTTCGGAAAGTCACCACCAGCTATTGGTCTGGCCTCTTTCACTGCTACGATCATGCTGATCTCCCACGTACCAACAACGAGTTGGAGCAATATTTCGGCTCAGCACGTTACCATGAACGACGAGCGACCGGGCGAAAACAAGCTTCCCCAGGCTTGGTGGTCCGTGGAGCCGTTCGGATCACCGCCTCGGTCGCTTCCCGTCTGCATCCTTTTTCTGGACCAGAGCTTTGTCCGGCCGATCTCACCCGATGGCGTACCTTGCGGCGCGAACTGAACCATCGTCACGAAGCACGGTGCATGCAATACCGCTTCTGCACAGCGCCCGAAAGGTACCTTGCGACCCTTGAAGAAAAGCTCATCAAGGAAAGTCTGCCAACGTAGAAAAAAAGGGCTACATCGACATGCTATACTTAGATTATGCGCCTGAAGCAGAGCGCGAGTAAGAGGAATAGCATATGCGTAGGATCACTAACTATATCTGGGTGGGCTTAAAGCTTTTGCTGCTATGCGTTTGTGGCGTGCTGTTCGTCACACTCCGCTACATATTGAAAACGCCCCAGCCCATCGACAGCGGTTTGTCAGGAGAAGCCCGTTTCTACAGGTGGAAACACGGGCACGTCTTCTATAACGTGATGGGCGATGCCGAGGCTGCCCCGGTCGTCTTATGGCACGCGCCGGGTATTGGAGCCTCCAGCTATGAAATGCGCTACCTGCAAGAGCAATTGGCACGGCAGTATCGCGTCTACACTCCCGATTTACCAGGCTTTGGCAACTCGGACCATCTTTCGGTCCCTTATTCTGCCGACCTCTATGTCGCATTGATGCGCGATTTTCTTACCGAAGTAGTGGGCAAGCCCGCGACCTTGCTGGCAAGTGGACTGAGCGCCAATTATTGTGTGAAAGCAGCCGCCCACGAACCAATATTTTGTCGCCGCATTATACTTTTATCACCACTAGCTTTACACGAGAGTGGCAAGCGAATCACGTGGATCGAGGCCATTGCGCGCAATCGTTGGCTGGGCTTTTCGCTCTACGCGTTATTGACTGCTCGCCCGCTGCTGCGTCGTATTGTGAGTATGCGCTACAATGACTCTAGCGCTGCTGCTTTGCCTGGTGAACTTGACCACGCGTATGCAGCCGCGCACCAGTTGGGGGCACACAAGGCCGCGCTGGCGTTGCTGGCGGGGGCACTCGATCTGCCCATGATGCAGCATCAATTGGCGCACGTGCCACAGCCTGTACTGCTGATTTGGGGCGCAAAAACGCCGCCAACGCGACCTCAATTGTCGGCGGGGGCGTCCGTGCAAAAAGTGGTAGTGATACAGGAGGCGGGCAGACGTCCTCACGAGGAGCAACCGGCACGAGTGGTTGCAAATGTTGTAGCGGTGCTGGAACAAGACCAGCAGCCAATGCCAGAGGCCGAGCCGGAACAAGACCAGCAGCCAATGCCAGAGGCCGAGCCGGAACCGGAGCACACGGAGGAGGCAGCCTACGACTTGCTAGAAAAAGGGGTCGTGCACGAATCTACGCCAGATGATCAGGCCAGAGCCACGCTTGCGGTGCCTGTAGAGCTAGAACCAGAACCGGAGCCAGCGCAACAATCGGCGGTGCAGCAGGAGCGTGTCGTGGCGTATTGCGTCAAATGCAAGCAGAAAAGGGACATGCAGAATCCGCGCAAAATTACCACAAAAAATGGTCGTCGGGCGATGGAGGGCACATGTTCCATCTGTGGTACACGGCTTTTCCGCTTCATTGCCGGGTAAATTTCCGGTTTTTTGTCAATGAAAAAGAATTCATGCACGAGGTTTTGAAAAAGTAGTAAATTGCTGGCTGAAATCACTTGACGTTCAACAATTCACAACGTATAATCACCCTCATGTGTTGAACACCTGCGTTTTTGTTCACGAGAACGCAGCAAGATGTTGCCTCGACCAGAGTCGAAAAAAGAAAGCAACTCGCAAATAGTTGCTGTCAAAATGTTCATCCTCTTCGTCTTGTGCTACGAGGGAAAAGTGAGTAGAGAGAGCTTGCTTTACGGATAGGGTAGGGCTGGGGAAAAGACATGGGTGTATGGTATGGTGGGGAATATCAAAAATGGGAATAAAGAGAGCGATGAATGCTGTAATAACTAAGAAACAAACGAGCAGACAGAGGCGATTATCTGGATCAGGCAGTAGTAGGTTGAGAGCCTCATTAGTAAGAGGAGTCTAAAGGTATGAGTATTGGTGGACAGAGTGACTCAAAATCAGAGCGCAAAATTATTCGTCTAACCCCCGATGGCTTTGTCAAAAAACAGGAGCGTCTGGAATATTTGCGTACAATCAAACGCAAAGAAATTGCCGATTACATCCACGAAGCCAAAGAAGCTGGTGATATCAGCGAGAGTAGCGCCTACGAGGATGCCAAAAACGAGCAGGCCAAAGTAGAAGGCGAAATTATGACGCTTGAACAATTGCTCTCGCTCGCTGAAATCATGACCCCTGAGATGAATAACGTGCAAGATGGCCCTGCCACGGCGCGTATTGGCATGCAGGTCGAGGTCGAGAGCGAACGCGGTGCAAAGCGCTTGTTTAAGCTCGTTGAGACGTTTGAGGCCGACCCTAAAGCTGGCTTGATTTCTGACCAGTCACCCGTCGGCATGGCATTGATGGGGCACAAGGTTGGTGACGAGGTGAACGTCACCACTCCCGGCGGCGTCTCGAATTACGTGATTCTCTCGATCAAACCTATGCTATAAGAGAGAGACCGAGTGGAAGGCAAGCCCCCTCTCTACATGGGGGGAGGACCAGAGGCAAGCTCTGGCCCTCCCCCCATGTCGTACTCATGGACAAGAGATGCCGCCCTACGAGCTTCGTCGTGCTGATCCAATCCCAAGAGACATACGGGAGCGCTAGCGCTAGCCTCTAGTGCTCCCCCAATGTAGAGGCGGAGCTTGCCTCCGCCTCGGTGCTGATGGTATTGGGTGCGGCCGATGATGTTGGGTTGTGGCTGATGATGTTGGGCACCCTCCGACGGTGCAAACCGAACCTCATTGTTACACCACAAATTTCCCATCTTTCCTAAACAGTTCACCATCGACGCGGACTTCACTACTCTGGCGCAGGTCGCAGACCATGTCCCAGTGTAACGCGGATTGATTGCTGCCGCCAGCTTCGGAAAAGCCAGCGCCGAGCGCGAGATGAATAGTACCACCCATCTTTTCGTCGAAAAGGACGTTTTTGGTACAGCGATCAACGTTCGGGTTATTGCCAAAGGCGAACTCACCAAGACGTTTCGCTCCCTCGTCCATCGAGAGCATCTTATCAAGGTAATCCTGGCCCTGAGCGGCACGCGCCTCTACGACGGTACCATTTTCAAAGCGGAGACGCACATCCTCAACCGAGCGACCGCCGAAGGAAGCGGGAAAACTGTAACGGATGTAGCCGTTGGCTGAGGTTTCAACGGGGCTAGTGAAGAATTCGCCACCAGGAAAGTTCTTTTTGCCATCGTCGTTAATAAAGGGGCGACCCTCAATAGAGAGTGTGAGATCGGTATCTGGACCAATCACGTGCACGGTTTTCTTGCCTTTGAGCCACTGGATAAGGTGTTCCTGCTGCTGGAAGATCTCCTGCCAGTGGGCAATAGGATCCTCTTCATTCAGGAAGCAGGCGCGATAAACAAACTCCTCAAAATCGCTGAGCGACATATTGGCATCCTGAGCATAAGCATTGGTGGGGAACATGGCGATGGACCAGCGCAGAGCACCACTGGCAGAACGTTGCATATAGGTTTTGAGCAATTCTTGTTGAGATTGCTGAGAGAGTGCCATACGCTCCGGGTTCACTCCACTGAGTCCTTTTGTGTTCTCATTGGAGAAAATTTGCAGCATCGTCTCGTATTCTTCGATCACCAGACGCTGGCTGCTTGCAATATGACGCAACTGGTCGTCGTTGCCCTCTTTCAAGAGAATTTCACCTGTACCAGGCATGCTAATGAAGGTTTCTGGATAGGCTCCAGCACGCAGAGCCTCGCGATAGGCTTCGCGAATAAGCGGGGCCGCCGCCGGACCGGCCATAATAGCCATGCGATCCCCTTTTTTGACGCCTAGAGAGTAGTTGACGAGCACATGAGCCATGCGCTGTAAGCGGATATCAGCCATGAATGAGTGTCTCCTTTTTTAGCAGGTTAAGGATAAGTGAGTAATCATAGATGTGGACTTATCAGAGATGGTAAACCAGCACGAACAGCATAGCATACACCTACATAATCCTCACTTCTCCGCGTTGCCAGAAGCTGCCTTGCAGGCAGCCCACGATGCATGGCACCGCGATGAGCAGGCCGGTGGCGATAAAAATGGAGATGGTTCCGTAGCGCGGAACAATGATCCCGGCGATGGCGACGGAGAAAGGATACAGGCCAAAATTAGCAAATGCTAATACGCTCATCACACGGCCCATGAGGTGCGCCGGAAGCTGGCCCTGGATTATCGATAACACAACAACATTGCCCAGGCCGTTGAGCACCCCCGCTACAACCATAATTAGCACCCCGATGCTGACACTTCCCATAAAGGGGAGCAGGGTTATAAGCACACCTTCAATGAAAAAACATGCCAGACTGAATGGTAAACGATAGGGAATTTTACCCAGCCCACCGGCGGTAATTGCGCCAATGATGGCTCCGACGGAGAATCCGGCCAACACAAAGCCGTAGCCGCTGGCGCTTGTGTGCAGTTGATTATGCAGCAAGGCAGGTAGCGCGACCTCAAATGCCGCTCCATTCCCCAGGTTCATGAAAACGACCAGCACAAAAAAGATCTGCAGCATGCGCGACCGGCGCAACAATTGCCAGAAAGTAAGCGGTTCGGCAACGGTTCCATCCGTGTTCTCACCAGTGTTTTCGGTGCTGGCTGCTTTTGAGGCGAGCACATCGTGCATGAAAAACAGCGTCACCGCCGAAACCACGAAGGTCAGGGCATCCAGGGCCAGCGTGCCTCCTGGTTGGAGCAAGGCCACCACGATTCCTGCAATACCTGCTCCTGCTACACCGGCCAGTTGCGTCGAACTGGTGGTGAGTGCGTTGCCAGCCTGCAACTCCTCGTCACTCAAAATCGAGGGCGTTACCGACCAGGACGCCGGAATAAACAGGCCGCCAAACAGACCAAGCAAAGTCGAGACGAGGCAGAGCGACCACAGCACGGGATGCCCCTGGATCACAAGGAAAGCGAGGGCTGCCATGAGAAAAATGCGCACAGTATCGGTTAACAACATGGTGCGGCGCGGCCGTAATCGGTCGCTTAATACGCCACCCAGCAGCACGCTGGCCGCGCGTGGGATACCATACGCCGCCAGCACGATGCCCAACGCTTGCGCTCCACCACCGCCGCTCAACATAAACCACGGTAACGCGACAGCATACAGGAGATCGCCAATGTTTGATATAAGCTGTCCGCTGAACAACAACGAGAAATTGCGATTGCGTAGCGGGACGATAATGCTGCCAATCGAGAAGAGTTTCGTGGGTTTTTGCTCAGCGTCGATAGGTGACGACGTTGATGTATGATCTTCTTCCCTGGATGATGGTGGAAGTAAGTCCATCAAGGTTCCTCCTCTTACAAAATGCATAATATTGTTTTAATTTTGATATATTTTACCAATACATAGATGAATAATACCATTAAAAATGAATATTTTCAATGGTTAGCGTCTTCGGCGTTTTGCAAATGGGCCAGCCTGAGCAGGCGGGAAAACGTCATATTGACACAAACCCATTGCCTCGTTAATATAGAGGGATGCCACAACAGGAAAGCCGCCTGGTTTTGCACTGAATTGGGCTGTAAGGAGTGATTCACAGTGTTGACATACGAAGACGTGACCGGATTTTTCCTGAAGGCAGCTGCTAGCCTCTCCCTTGCCACACATCCCGAGTACTGGCTTAATACGCGTTCGCTGGAACGTGAATTCACCTGCACCTGCCATGTTGGAAACTGCGAAGAGGCTGAGCAGCGCAGTGCGTGCACTGTCACCTTCTCCTGGGGACCGCTAGACACGGCGCTGGCGCTGGAGGGGCCTGCTGGCGTGTGTGATTTCTTTCATGAGCCGGAGCAGGATTGCTCGCACCTGCATACCAACACCATCCCGCCGCTCGTGTTGGACCTCTCGTACACGTTAGGTTTAGAGGGGGTGATGATCTCGGAAGAGACGTTGCTCTCGCTGACAAAGTTGTTGCGTTTGCGGGCGAGCGAACATAGTCGCACAACGGTGGAGACACGCCCAGGGGTGAGCATGATCTTGCAAGATAATCAGTTGCGCCCCGATACATTGACGTTGCAGCAGCGTGTAGAACTACCGATCTGGCATCCTGATGGCATGCGTGGGCTACATGATGATACGTCCAGTTATAGGCAGCGCAGGCAGGACCTGGATGAGGATGAAGAGGGAGGCGAGATTGTGGCTGATGATCCACACCCCGAAGAATGGTTGCCACAGGTCATGGCCGAGGTATGCCAGGATATTCTTGCTGTGTTAGAAGCGCTGGACACAACGATAACGTATAATGCGCCTAAAAACGTCGAACAGTAATTATTGCTAAGAAAGTTATAGAACAACGGTGGCTCTTTCTGTTCGTGCTTTGACTATACACGATCTCGATCTTGCTGACGAGATCGTTGTTGCTGCTTACAACGCTTCTTGTAGCCGTAAAGATATGCTTCGCTACTATCTGCGCTTGCAGCCTGATGGTTGGATACTTGTTTTGTTGGACGGAGTTCCAGTTGGCCTGGGTGGATTAATTGACTACGGGACTTTTGCTTACCTAGGGATGATGTCGGTACATCCCACTGCGCAAAGAAAAGGTATTGGTAAAACACTCATGGAACACTTGCTAGCATGGAGTGATGCGCGTGGGTGTCCGACAGTGTTGCTCGATGCGACGAATGCAGGGGCACAACTCTATAAGCAGTATGGTTTTTCTGAGATTGGAAAGACGGTCTCGTGGCTTGGTACGTTCAAGAAAGTACCCGTACCGTTCTATCAAAGTGAGCCATTGACGTTGTTCCCGATTTCTCGCGTAGACCTGTCAGCGGTCGCGCACTTTGATGCCCGCTATTTTGGAGCCGATCGCACACGTGTACTTACTGCTATGTTGGAGGACTATCCCCAACGAGCTTTCCTGGCACGCAGCACAACTGGAGAGATCTTTGGCTATATCTACGCGCAAGCGAATACTATCGGTCCATGGGTAGCGCGTTCCCCTGCGGTAGCCGAGCAGTTACTTGCACGCATTCTGGAACTCCCTTTTACAGATGGCTTTGGCGTGAATGTCGCTTTGGCAAATAGCGAAGAGCTACCGTTATTGGAACACTACGGTTTTCGTTTCTCACGTGTGCTCAGTCACATGCAGCGCGGAGTTGTTGCCCAACGAGATTTGACAAAAGTATATGGGCAGGCTAGTTTCGCTCTGGGGTGAAGCATAACCTGTTCTGCATCTACTAATACATACGCGTTGGACGGCGTCTTCGTTCTGGTGGTAAAAGCACGTCGAGCACATCGTCAACGGTAATCACGCCTTGCAGCGTTTCGTTCTCGTCAACGACCGGAACCGCCAGCAAATTGTACTTCGCCATAATTTCCGCCACACTTTGCGCGTCGCTATCTGCCTGCACACTTACGACGTCCATCTCCATAATCTCTGCGAGTGTCTGCGTTGGTGCCGCGATGAGCAGGTCCCACAGCGAAATAACCCCCAGCATGTGTTGCTCTTCTTGACTCTCGTCCTTGACACAGTAGATGTAGGCGAGGCGCACATCCTGCTCACGAATGTTTGTACGCACGGTTTCCAGCGCCTCCTGCGCGGTGCGCGTCTGGTTGAGCACGATATAATCGGTGGTCATCAATCCACCCGCTGTATCCTTTTCGTACCCAAGCAGTTCCTGCACCTCCTCTGAATCCTCGGGCTCCATCAATCTGAGGAGTTCTTGCGCGCGCTCTTGTGGCATCTGCGCGAGCAGGTCCGCGACTTCATCGGGACCCATCGCTTGCAGAATCGTGGCGGCACGTGCAGGCGCGAGGTTGTCGAGGATGTGCAATTGGCGCTCGGTATCGATCTCTTCCATGGTGTCGGCGGCAGTTTCGTCGTCGAGCCGTTCGATGAGACGCGCTCCCTGTCCAGAGGTGAGTTGATGCACGATTTCGGCGATATCGGCGGGATGGAGTTCTCCGAGGTGACCAGTGGGAACGTGAGCGACTTTGGCTATCGGTGCGAGATTAGCGGCGATGGTTGGTACAGCGGCCTGTTCCTCACCGTCGGGCCGCACAGCACCGATGAGTTCAACGTCGGCCCAGGGAATAAGCGCCACGTGTGTATGCTGACCGCGCTGCCCAAGTAGCCAGGGGGGCGCGAGGCGACGGATCAGACCAAGCGTCGTCGTGTCGATGCCAAGTACCCGCCAGTCATCATCGAAGCAGATATCGTTGACGCGCACGGCTTTTCTATGCTCGATATCAATGACCTGCTTATCCAGGACATCCTGAGCGAGTTGTACCTCGCGCTCTGCCGCTTGATATGGGGTGAGTTGTGCTTCGGGGATACGCAGACGAAAAGCATCCTCGTGGCGCTCCACCGCTTGGAGTGGAATGCGCCACAAGTTGTCTGCTTCGCCCTCGACGAGCAATGCGCCGGGGTAGGCTGCTTCGTCGCTTCCTACCTGCTCCTCTGGTATGAGCACATCGATCAGTTTGCCTGAACGACTTCGTTGTTGATCTTCTACTGATGTGCCGAGCATCTGACTCAGGTATAACATGGTGGTTACATTTTCTCGACCAGGTGATCTGGTGCGACAGTACTTGCTTCCAGACCGAACGTGCCCTTCGCAACCTGTCCACTGGCCTGCGCTCGTGTGACACTTGCCCCGATAAAATCGCGGAACAGTGGATGTGGACGGGTAGGACGACTCTTGAATTCGGGGTGGAACTGCGAACCTACAAACCACGGATGATCTTTGAGTTCGATCACTTCAACCAGGCTGTTATCGGCGGAGCGACCACAGACGACCATGCCGTGCGACTCCATACGTTTACGATACTCGTTGTTGAACTCGTAACGGTGACGATGGCGCTCAAAAACAATGGGTTCATTGTATGCCTGATAGGCTTTGGTGCCGGGCATCAAGCAGCAGACCCAGTTGCCCAGGCGCATCGTACCGCCCTTGTTGGCAACCTGGCGCTGATTGAGCATCAGGTCGATAACGGGGTGCGGGCTGCGCGCGTCGAATTCGGAACTGTTCGCTCCATCGAGTTGCAGGACATTGCGCGCAAATTCGATGACCGCGACCTGCATACCCAGGCACAGTCCCAAATAGGGAACGTTATTGCGCCGCGCAAAGCTGGCCGCCTGGATCATACCCTCGATACCACGATCCCCAAAACCGCCGGGCACGACGATGCCCGCGACATCCTCCAACGCCTCGGTGCAGTGCTCGCCCATCTGCTCAAGCGCCTCCGAATTGATCCACTTAATACGCACATCCACGTTATGGTGCCAGCCCGCGTGGTGCAACGCCTCAGCAACTGAAAGGTAGGCGTCGTGCAGTTCGACGTATTTCCCAACCAGGCCGATAGTCACTTCAGGGCGTGGATGCTTGATTTTCGCAACCAGGTCGTGCCATTCCTGCATCTGCGCTTCCTGCTCCTTCAGGTTGAGTTCTTGCACCATAAACTCGCCCAACCCCAGATCTTCCAGAATTAAGGGTACTTCGTAGATGGTATCGGCGGTGAGCATGGGCACGACAGCGCGCGACTCAACGTTGCAGAAGAGGGCAATCTTCTCGCGCAACTCCTCGGTCATCGGAAAATCTGAGCGGCACATAATCACATCGGGCTGAATGCCGACGCGCAGTAATTCTTTGACGCTGTGCTGCGTCGGTTTGGTCTTGAGTTCCTTGGTTGCGCCGATGAAAGGTAGCAGGGTCACGTGCATATAGAGCACGTCGCGCCGCCCCACGTCCTTGCGCATCTGGCGAATGGCCTCCAGGAATGGTTCACCCTCGATATCGCCGACTGTCCCACCGACTTCAACGATCACCACGTCGGCATCAGAGCGGCGCGCCACGGCGTGAATGCGCTCTTTGATTTCGTTGGTGATATGCGGGATCACCTGGATGGTGCCGCCTAAATATTCGCCTCGGCGCTCTTTTGCGATCACCGAGGCGTAAATCTGACCGGTTGTAATATTATTGGCCTGATAGGCTGGTTCATCTGTGAAGCGTTCGTAGTGCCCCAGATCCAGGTCCGTTTCCGCACCGTCATCTGTGACAAAAACCTCGCCGTGCTGATAGGGCGACATCGTTCCGGGGTCCACGTTAATGTAGGGATCGAGCTTCATAAGCGAAACGGAGACCCCGCGATTTTTCAAGACGCGCCCAATTGATGCGACACTGATACCCTTCCCCACCGATGATGCCACACCACCTGTGACAAAGATGAATTTTGACATAAGGAGTCCTCCTTAACCGGAGCCTTGTCGTTACGCTCTTGTTCCGAACCCTGACGCCACTGCGTGGCTAGCGCTGCGCGCTTACAGGTTCGGATAAGCAATAAATGAAAAAATACTCCTACTACAACTACGTTCATGGACGAGGTGACAGTAACAATACCTGCGTCTCTGTAGGCAACGTCGTTCGGTTGACGATGGCTTTAGGCTGCGCATTGAGTGACCCAATACCCATCTCGCGACAGAATTTGTCGAGGACGGGGCTGCTGCCATCGGGCGCAACGCTATAATGCATCGGGATTACGATGCGTGGATCAACCTGGCTAATCACTTCCGCTGCTTGCGTAGCTCCGATGGTGTGCTGCCCACCAATGGGGATCAGCAGTACATCGGCGTCGGCAACCTCTTCAAGCTGTTCCTCTTGCAGGGAATGGCCCAGGTCACCTAAGTGACAAATGACCAGGTCGTCCATATGAATGACATAAATGGTGTTGCGACCAAAATCTTGCCCACGCTTCGTGTCGTGGTAGGACGCAACGCCGGTGATTAATACATCACTGATCTCATACTCTCCTGGACCGCGCACCACACGAGGATTCCCCCCCACACCCGCGACATAGTTATGTCCAGGATGATCATGGCTGATGGTGACGATAGGGGCGCTGACCTTGCCCAGTTGGAGCGTTTCCCCCTGAGCCGGTCCTTGAAGCGGAGAGAATGGGTCGGTAATCAAGGTAACATTTTTGCCACGTAGCTGAAAGCAGGCGTGACCTAACCAGGATATTTCCATATTTTTGTCGCGCTTTTTCTTCTCTCACATAAATCGGGCGGGGACCACTGTCCTCGCCCGAATTTTATTGTACCATAAGGATAGGTGACCTACAAGGGCATAGCCCGTTCGCTTCCAGGATTTTCCCCTCTCCGCAGTTACACGTAAACTGCTTCCAAATTTATTTCGATGCGCGTCTCGTAGCTCACAAAATCAACGTTTGTTTTGAGCACCTGGTTAAATGTCATACCAAAGTTCCGCCGATCAATAATAGTCACGGCTGCTATGCCAATACGCATACTATTCGTCATTGGGTCCTGGCTCGCGCCAAAATATGCGACCTGAAAATCTACGGAGCGTGTTACTCCATGCATGGTGAGATTGCCGGTGACGACACAACGATTATCCGCTATTACACGTATGCTCGTGCTTTCAAAACTAATGAGAGGATATTTTGAGCATTCGAAGAAATTGGCCGAGCGCAAATGGGCATCACGTTGAGCAGCGCCAGTATCAATACTTGCCGAGTTGACGGAGGCACTAACAGATGAGTTTTCGGGGTACTTTGGATCAATTTCAAGCGTTCCATGAACTTCTTTAAAGCGCCCTTTGACTATGCTAATACCAAGGTGCCTCACGGAGAATTCGACCAGCGTGTGAAAAGGATCAATTTTCCATGACATATTCGGTTCTCCTTTTGGGATAGAGATAGAAAAAGAAATAAAAACTAATTATTTATATATACGTAAACTAGCCGTCAAAAGATGAATAGCTAGTTTATAAGGATAATCATAGGGGTAATTTCTTGTAAGGCAATATCTATGGTAGAACCACATTACCTGGTGGAGGTTGCCTATTTTGAGCTCATTTCTTGTCCTTTTTTCGAGCTCTTCACCACTTAGTGTGGTTCTACCATAGATATTGCCTACCATATCAATTAACCTTAATCAATTAATCTTAAAATTTGGTTCGTATCTAGTATACTACTACTACTACTACCTATATTTAATCTGCTATTCAGAAGTAGCCTTATCCGCTATTTAGGTACTACTAATGGGGCAAAGAACCTGAAAAGTACATGGTTGAGATGTTTGCAATGGCTCGACGACTATCAAAGACTATGCTATAATAGCACTGAAAATTATCAGCCTTCAATTTTTGGATCTTTGACGAAAGCGAGGAAGAGGCTTTAATGCAACAGTGGCTCCCAGCTATTAATGTCGTAGAAATCATCCTTGGTGTGGCCGTCATCTTCTTTATCTTATTGCAGGTACGCGGCGCGGGCCTGGGTAGCGCCTTTGGCGGCAGCAGTGCAGGCTCGGTCTTTAAGACCCGTCGCGGCGTCGAAAAACTTATCTTTAATATGACGATTATCTTCGTGATACTCTTTGCCCTGGTCGGCGTCTTGTCTGCCGCGTTGCAAGGCCGTTTGTAAGCGTAGCAGCGTGTGCCGTGCGTCGCTCAGGCCCTGTTTAGGGTAGGTAGGAAGCCTTTTCTTGCTCGTGAGGTGCTATAGCTAGTAGTGGTGGCAGTGCGAGATAAAGGCTTATGAACGAACTACCGCAACGCCATAACGATTCTGAATGGACCTGGCCTACTGCCTCTCGTCCTGGGCAAATACCTGCTACGGGTGGCGGGCGCGTTGGTCAAGCATTAGGAAATTATCGGCTTGTCCAGTTGTTAGGGCGAGGTGGCTTCGCCGAGGTCTACCTGGGCGAGCATGTTCACCTCAATACTCATTCTGCTATCAAAGTACTCACTACCCAACTGGCAAACGCCGACCATCTGCGCTTTCGTGAAGAAGCTCGCATAGTTGCACGCCTACGCCATCCCCATATCGTCAGCATCCACGATTTCGCGTTACAAGATGGTGTGCCATTCCTCGTTATGGACTATGCTCCTGGTGGTTCGCTACGTCAGCGTCACCCTGCTGGCTCATTGGTCTCCTATCCACTGATCCTATCCTATCTCACGCAGGTTGCCGCCGCGCTCGATTACGCGCATGCACAACGCCTGGTGCATCGCGACGTCAAGCCGGAAAATATGCTATTCGGCTGGCATGAAGAGATCGTGCTGAGCGATTTTGGTATCGCGGTCATGGCGCAACCGGCCAGACAACACGAGGTGGTTGGGACGCTGGCATATATGGCTCCCGAACTGTTTTATGGGAAGGCTTTTCCGGCCAGCGATCAATATGCCCTGGCCGTGGTCCTGTACGAGTGGCTGTGTGGCTCCCATCCTTTCACGGGCACGATGAGCGAACTGGCGGAGCAGCATATCCGCGTGGTGCCCCCTCTGCTGAGCGAACGTCATCCCGATACGCCGCATGCTGTCGAGCAAGTCGTTTTGAAAGCGCTGGCGAAAGATCCCGAACGGCGCTACCCCAGCGTGGGCGCTTTCGCCCATGCCTTCGCCGATGCCTGTCCACGCAACGCGGCCCGCTTGAGCAGCAATAATGTGTCTCCTATACTATTTCCCGCTCATAGCATGTCCACATCTCATACCGCCTCTTCCATTGTGTCTACGCCCACACAATCGCCCGTGTTACCAAAGACCATACCAGCGCGGCGTTTCTCGCGTCGCACGGCTCTGGCTGGTCTGGGTGGCGTAGTCGCCGCTGGTGTTATCGGCGGGAGTGCCGTCTGGCTTGTGCGCTCACGTCGCTATGATGCGTTCCTGCGTTCCCTACAACCCGCGTCCCCGCCTGACGCGGCCCTGGTACCGAAATCCTTGCCAGCAGGTACGCTATTGTACCCCTATCGCGGCCATATCGATGTTGTCAAAGCGCTGGGCTGGTCGGCTGATGGCGCGTATATCGCCTCGGCAAGCAAGGACCATACCGTACGCGTCTGGACGACCCGTTTGGGCGTTGACCAGAAGAACTACACAGGGCACGTGGATAGCGTCAACGCGCTCGCGTGGTCGCCTGGTGGCCAACATATCGCTTCGGGGAGCGCCGATCAAACTGTGCAGGTCTGGCCTGCTTTACACGCTGGTGATGCGCTGGTGACGTATAGCGGTCATAACGACGCCATCAATGCCCTGGCCTGGTCGCCTTCCGCCAACGCGCCCTACATAGCTTCGGGCGGGGATGATAAGACGGTGCACATCTGGCATGCTGCCGATGGTTCCGACGTGGCCTCCTGGAACCGTCATAGCGATGCGGTTTACGGCCTGGCCTGGTCGCCCGATGGTCGGTATGTAGCCTCGGCCAGCGCCGATCAAAGCGTGATGGTGTGGGATGTG